>NZ_CEFZDU010000011.1:0-320372 GCF_979578155.1 Candidatus Nitrospira neuquenensis
GAGGGGGCAATTTCACATCAGAATAAAAGGGTCAACTTCGGCTGATGATTGACAGATCAGAACCTGCCGCGCGACGTGGACGAGGTGATCAATTACGTACGGGCGATGAACCACGGGCTTGCGCGGCTGCCTGAGCTGCCGGTCTCCGTACGGTTGATCCGCGAGATCCATGCCGAGCTGATGCGTGGCGTGCGTGGCGGCCGCTTGCAGGCCGGCGAACTCCGCACGAGCCAGAACTGGATCGGTCCGGCCGGCTGCACGCTCACCACGGCGACCTTCGTGCCACCACCGCACCACGTCGTGCCGGAGGCGCTCGGGGAGCTGGAGAAGTTCCTGAATGCGCACGACGAGTTGCCGCCGCTGGTGAAGATCGCGCTCGCCCATGTGCAGTTCGAGACGATTCATCCGTTCCTGGACGGCAATGGCCGCGTGGGCCGGCTGCTGATCACATTCCTGCTCACCGAGCGCGGCGTGCTGCACAAGCCCGTACTGTATCTGTCGCACTTCTTCAAGCAGCACCGGCAGGCGTACTACGAGCACCTGCAGGCTGTCCGCGACCGCGGCGCCTGGGAGGAGTGGCTGAAATTCTTCCTGCGCGGCGTAATCGAGGTCGCGGGCGAGGCGTCCGAGACGGCCCGGCGGATCCTGCAACTGCGCGAGCAACATCGCGCAGCGATCACGGCGCGGCTTGGCCGAGCGGCGGGCAATGGCCACAAGGTGCTGGAGTCGCTGTTCGACCGGCCGATCGTTGCCGTTGCCGACGTGCAGAAGTTGACGGGCACGACCTACGCGGCGGCGAACAGTCTGGTGTCCCGCCTCGTTCAGCTAGGCGTGCTCAGCGAGATGACCGGCTACGCACGCAACCGACGTTTCCGCTTCGCGCCCTATATCGCACTGTTCAACGATGCAGGCCCCGGCGCTGCTGCCGCGGAGGCAGGCGCATGAGTCAATTTGGGTTCTTGCAGGGCGAGTGGGCCAACCGTCTTCGATGCCGCCGCGAAGGCCGAGGCGGCGGTGCAGGCCGATCCGCGCACGGCCTGCTTCTACGCCCGCCGCGCGCTGGAGTTGGCGGTGCGCTGGGTCTTCAAGCACGACGGGGGGCTCAAGCTCCCGTACCAGGACAACCTCTCCGCGCTGATCCACGAGCCGAGCTTCAAGCAGACGGCCGGGGAGGCGGTGTTCAGCAAGGCGCGGGTCATCAATACGCTCGGCAACCGCGCCGTGCACAGCCACCGGCCGGTGCCTGAGGCGGATGCGCTCGCGGCGGTGCGCGAGCTGTTCCACGTCGCCTACTGGTTCGCGCGCACCTACGGGCGCACGGGGCGGCCTGCGCCGGGGCTTGCGTTCGATGCGGCCGCGCTGCCGCGTCCCGAGCGCGCGGTGGTGCAGTCGGCCGAGCAGTTGCAGGCCCTGGGGGCGCGCCTGCGCGAGCAGGACGAGAGCCTCGCGGCGCTGCTCGCGGACAAGGCCGCGCTCGACGAGGAGCTCAAGCGCCTGCCGCCGAGGTGGCCGAGGCGAAGCAGGCGGCGGCCGCGCAGCCGGACACGCACGACTACTCCGAAGCCGAGACCCGCGACTCTTTCATCGACCTCTTGCTCAAGGAAGCAGGCTGGCCGCTGGATTAGCCGCGCGACCGCGAGTTGGAGGTCAGCGGCATGCCGAATGCCGAGGGCAAGGGCTTCGTGGACTACGTGCTCTGGGGCGACGACGGCACGCCGCTCGGGCTGGTGGAGGCCAAGCGCACGCGCCGCGATGCGCGCGCCGGCCAGCAGCAGGCGAAGCTCTACGCGGACTGCCTCGATCGGCAGTTCGGCCGGCGGCCGGTCATCTTTTCCTCCAACGGCTACGAGCACTGGCTCTGGGACGACACGCGCTATCCACCGCGCCGCGTGCAGGGGTTCTACAAGAAGGCCGAGCTGGAGCTTTTGATCCAGCGGCGCACAACGCGCCGCGCGCTCGCCGAAGCGCCGATCAGCCCGACGATCGTCGAGCGCCACTACCAGACGCGCGCCATCCGCCGCATCGCCGAGGCGTTCGAGCGCGACCACGACCGCAAGGCGCTCTTGGTGATGGCCACGGGCGCCGGCAAGACGCGCACGGTGATCGCGCTCTGCGATCTCCTCATGCGCTGCAACTGGGCCAAGCGCGTGCTCTTCCTCGCCGACCGCGTGGCGCTCGTCAACCAGGCGGTGAACGCCTTCAAGAAGTTCCTCCCGGAGGCCTCGCCCGTGAACCTCGTCACCGAGAAGGAGGCCGAGGGGCGCGTCTATGTCTCGACCTACCCGACGATGATGGGGCTCATCGACGAGGCGGCAAACGGGCAGCGACGCTTCGGCGTGGGGCACTTCGATGTGGTGATCATCGACGAGGCCCACCGCTCGGTGTTCCAGAAGTACCGCGCCATCTTCGAGTACTTCGACTCGCTGCTCGTGGGCCTCACCGCAACGCCCAAGGACGAGGTGGACCGCAACACCTACAGCCTGTTCGATCTCGAGAACGGCGTGCCGACCGACGCCTACGGGCTCGAGGAGGCGGTGCGCGACGGTTTTCTCGTGCCGCCCAAGGCCGTGTCGGTGCCGCTCAAGTTCCAGCGCGAGGGGATCACGTACGACGAGCTCTCGGAAGAGGACAAGGACCAGTGGGATGCGCTGGAGTGGGACGACGAGGGGAACGTCCCGGACCGCGTCGAGGCCGAGGCCGTCAACCGGTGGCTCTTCAACAAGGACACCGTGGACAAGGTGCTGGAGCACCTGATGACGCGGGGCCTCAAGGTCGCGGGGGGCGACCGGCTTGGCAAGACGATCGTCTTCGCCAAGAACCAGCAGCACGCGGAGTTCATCGCCGAGCGCTTCGACGCCAACTACCCGCACCTGAAGGGGGCGTTCGCGCGTGTCATCACCTTCAAGACCGACTACGCGCAGAGCCTGATCGACGAGTTCTCGAACAAGGAGAAGGCGCCGCATATCGCGATCTCGGTGGACATGCTCGACACGGGCATCGACATCCCGGAGGTCGTGAACCTCGTTTTCTTCAAGCTGGTGCGCTCGAAGACCAAGTTCTGGCAGATGGTGGGGCGCGGCACGCGGCTCTGTCCCGATCTCTTTGGACCGGGGAAGGACAAGGAGTTCTTCTACCTGTTCGACTACTGCCAGAACCTGGAGTACTTCAGCCAGGATATCCCCGGAACCGAAGGCCACGTCGCCGAATCGCTCGCCAAGCGTCTCTTCGACGCGCGGCTGGAACTGATCGCAGCGCTCGATGGCCGCTCGAAGGAGGCCCTGGCCGAGGCGGTCAAGGAGGCGACGGCGACCTACGGCGATCCGCGCCATCCCCTCAGGCGGCCCCATCCCGCACCATCCCGGCGAAACTTTGTCCTTGCCCGCCTGCGGCGACTGGCAGACAATAGCGGCGCCCCGCGGTTATGGGGGGCACGGTCACAGCCGAAAAGGAGGCGCCCGATGAACGGCTTTCGCGCGGCGGCGGTCGGCGTGCTCGCAGTGGCGCTCGCGTGGGCGCAGGGGGCGGCGGCGCAGGAGAAGGACAACCAGGCGGTCGAGGCGGCCAAGCAACTGGGCTTCCGGACCTGCGCCAAGACGGTGTCCGTTCTCACCGATTTTATCTACGGCAAGGACAGCTTCTCGTACGTGAATACGTACAACACCAAGGAGATCGATCGTCACGCCCTCCTGATGCTCACCTCCAAGCCCTATTCCGACGGCACGTCGGTGGCCGCCGTGACCACGTCGCCGACCCCCGCCGGCACCTGCGACGGGACCTTCGTCCAGGTCTTCATGATCGCCGAATCCTGCCCGAAGCTGAGGGACACGACCTTTCAACAGTGGAAATACTACATGGACCTGGGCGGGGTGGCGCTGTACGAGGACCCCTCCTCCGACTCGCTGGTGGTCGCGCTCGCCTCCGTGCCCAGCGGCTGCCTGATCGTAAAGACGGGCATGATCTTCAACATGCCGTAGGGCCGGCGCGGTGCCGCTCATCATCAAGCTCAAGCGGGCCTACGACCCGCCGGCGGCTGGCGACGGGCGGCGGATCCTCGTGGATCGGCTCTGGCCGCGCGGCCTGACCGCGGCCGCCCTCAAGCTCGACTTCTGGGCCAAGGCCGTCGCCCCGTCCGACGAGCTGCGCCGCTGGTACGACCACGCCCCCGAGCGGTGGCCGGAGTTTACGCGCCGGTACTTCGCCGAGCTGGATGCGAACGCGGATCGGGTGGATGAGTTGATCGAGCACCTGGGGGCCGGCACGGCGACGCTGCTCTACGGCTCCAAGGAACCTCGGCTGAACAACGCCGCCGCGCTGAAGGCCTACCTGGAGACACGCACCCGGCGCGCCGCGCGCCGGACGCCGGCGGGTCGTGGAGGTTCCAAGAGGAAGTCGACCTCTTGAACGCGCCGGCCTGCTACTTCTTCCGGTCCGGCGGCTTCTTGGCGGGGCCTTCCGCGAAGAGGAGCCAGGCGAGGACGACGAAGCCGATCGCGACGGCGGTGATGGCCAGCCAGGTGCCGAACTTCTCAGGCATGACGCTCCTTCCTTCCCGTCTTCCCCCCGGGTGATCCGCCCAACGGCGGGGGATGCTCGACCGGATGCCCCGGCCCCGGCGCGTGGAGCGCCGCGATCAGCCCCGGCTCCAGTCGCTTGACCCGCCCCTCCGGCGTGGTCGCGACGAGGGTCGCCGAGCCCTCCACGACGGTCCGCCGGCTCGCGCGCTCGCGCACGACGTGGGCGAAGGTCATCGACGCCTTGCCGCTCCGCGCCAGCCTGGTCTCGATGGTCAGGGTGTCGCCGTAGCGGACCGGGGAGCGGTAGGTCAGCTCGGCGTGGACGACCATGAACAGGGTGCCTTCCTGCATCAGCTCCGCCACGGAGAGGCCGCGTTGCTCGAGGAAGTCCGTCCGCGCCCGCTCGAAATACTTCAAGTAGTTGGCGTAGTACACCACCCCGCCGCAGTCCGTGTCCTCGTAATAGATGCGGATGTCCATCGTATCTCGTGAAGCGTATCGCGTCGCTCGTGAAGCGCTTTAACCCGCATGATTCATGACGGTTCGTCGCGAAACCGTGGAGTCGCGTCGCGAGACGGGCGCGCGGAGCCGCGAAGACCCGGGGCGTACTTGAAACCGTACGTCGAGGGTCTGAGCGGCGAGCCCGCCCGCCAGCATGCGCGGCAGTCGCATGCTGGCTTGTCGCAGCCGCGTCCTGTATGTGGCAGAGGACCGCAAGCAGGAGAGCGTGGAGGCTTCTGGGGCACGCTGACGCCTGAGCAACGGGAGGGGATTGAGGCCATCGCGATGGACATGTGGGCGCCCGCCATCCAGTCGACCCAGGCTCACCTCGAGGAGGCTGCCGCGAAGATCGTCTTCGACAAGTTCCATATCGCCACGCATCTGCATGAGGCCGTGGACGGGGTGCGCCGGGCGGATCAGCGGGCTTTGAAGCAGGCGGACGATACTCGGCTGACGGGAACCAAGTACCTCTGGCTCATGCGGCCCACGGCCATGACGGCCGAGCCACGGGCGACGTTCCGCACGTTGCAGCGGACGGACCTCAAGGTGGCCCGGGCCTGGGCCCTGAAGGAGCGCTTCCGCCAGTTCTGGGAGTATACCTACCGGGGCGCCGCCCGGAACTTCTTCGCCCGCTGGTTCTGGCGCGCCCCGCACAGCCGACTACGGCCGATGGCCGCGGTGGCCACGCTGATCCGGCGGCCTCTCCCGAACGTGCTGACCTCTCTGCGGCATGGCATCACCCATGCGGGATTGGAAGCCGTCAACGCGACATCCAATGGGTCAAGAACACCGCTCGCGGCTTCCGCAACGTCGAGCACTTCAAGACCGCGATCTATTTCCCTTGTGGAGGATTGGATCTCCATCCAACCCCCACGAAAGCCTGAAGAGCCCTTTTTCTTCTCCTTCGGCCCCTCCGCGAACAGCAGCCAGAGTAGCACCACAAAGTCCATCCCACGACAAACACCTGACGAGGGAGGTCAGCGGGGGATCAGCGGATTCGTCCACTTGAGGCCGGGGAATCGCGAGAAATCTTGATCCGTTGTATGGAGCGTCGCGCCATGCTCAATGGCAATGGCGGCCAGGGCGGCGTCCATGACCAGTGGTCCTGCGGCTTGGCCGGTGTGCAGAAGGCTGCGGAGGATATCCCAATGACGTTCGCCTGCTTCGAGGATGCCGGCCACTGGTTGGTCTAGCCAGGACGACACCGCCGCTTCGGCCTCCGCCGTCGAGAGCGGACGGTCGAACACACGGGGGTTTGTCGAAACCCTGAGAAACGCCCAGATCGTCAGCCAGGCAAAGCGCACCAGTTGAGACCCGGACAATGTCGCTTCCAGCCAGGCGCGACTCGCCTCGTGCTGCTCAGCTCTTGGA
This sequence comes from Candidatus Nitrospira neuquenensis, assembly GCF_979578155.1. Lineage (NCBI taxonomy): Bacteria > Pseudomonadati > Nitrospirota > Nitrospiria > Nitrospirales > Nitrospiraceae > Nitrospira > Candidatus Nitrospira neuquenensis. Next base: position 6,387 of record NZ_CEFZDU010000011.1, read on the forward strand.
TGGTACGCGTACAGGAGCAGGTTGGCATCGACGAGGATCATCGGTGGAGCGGACCTTCCACTTGCTCGATCAGGTCCGCGACGCTGTCCAGGACGAGACCGGGTCGAAGATTTCCAAGGTCTCGGAACACGACTTTGAACGGCTTTCGTGGGGGCGTGCTGCGCTGAGCTGCAAGGCCGCGACGGAGGACGGCGTTCACCGTATCTCGGAAAGACCGGCCCAGTCGGCGCGCTTCCGCCTTCAGTTTGGCGGCCACATCGTCATCGAGGGTCAGCGTGGTACGCATGTCGTGATGCTATCGCCCAGGCATCACGATGTCAAGTCGTTGGCACCTCGATGACTATTTCTTCTTTTTGTCCTTCGGCCCCTCCGCGAACAGCAGCCAGGCGAGGACGACGAAGCCGATCGCGACGGCGGTGATGGCCAGCCAGGTGCCGAACTTCTCAGGCATGACGCTCCTTCCTTCCCGTCTTCCCCCCGGGTGATCCGCCCAACGGCGGGGGATGCTCGACCGGATGCCCCGGCCCCGGCGCGTGGAGCGCCGCGATCAGCCCCGGCTCCAGTCGCTTGACCCGCCCCTCCGGCGTGGTCGCGACGAGGGTCGCCGAGCCCTCCACGACGGTCCGCCGGCTCGCGCGCTCGCGCACGACGTGGGCGAAGGTCATCGACGCCTTGCCGCTCCGCGCCAGCCTGGTCTCGATGGTCAGGGTGTCGCCGTAGCGGACCGGGGAGCGGTAGGTCAGCTCGGCGTGGACGACCATGAACAGGGTGCCTTCCTGCATCAGCTCCGCCACGGAGAGGCCGCGTTGCTCGAGGAAGTCCGTCCGCGCCCGCTCGAAATACTTCAAGTAGTTGGCGTAGTACACCACCCCGCCGCAGTCCGTGTCCTCGTAATAGATGCGGATGTCCATCGTATCTCGTGAAGCGTATTTCGTATCTCGCTACAACCGTTTGATGAGGTTGCTCAGCATTCTGGATTCGTGATCGAGCTTTTCCAACACCTTGTCCCTATCATCAACTGAAAGGAAGCCGAGATCGTGGGCCACTTCAATTTGCGTTTCAGGTTCGGCACCAGAACCCAGCGCAACATAGAGCAGTTGGCGATACTCCGGGTTGTGTTTTCGATTGAATCCTTCCGCCACATTGAAGGGATTGATACGGCCGCGCGACGCATCTGTGAGATCAGCCCATACATTTCTTCCTCGGGGAAATTTCCCAGTCGCTCGATACACATCGAGGACGATTTCCTTGCCCAACTTCCACAGTTCCAGATCGCGGAAATTCAGAATCTTTCCCACTTCAAGCTCTTCCGTCTATCCCGCTTGCTACGAGATACGCTTCACGAACGACGCTCTTCAGAGGCGTAGGTTTGGGAATTGCGGTAATGAGCTGTCGCCCACGCCCGTCAGCTTCAGCACGATCTCATGGAGCTGGTGGAAGCGCTCGGGCTTCACCGGCTCGAAGCCGTGGCCCAGCACCGCGTGGCCGGCGGCGTCGAGCAGCGGCTTCATCTTGGGCCACTGGGCGAGGTAGGTCTGCCCCATCGGATCGCCCAGCCCCGCCAGCGCCCGGAACTGCGCCTGCAGCGGCAGCTTGTACTTGCCGTCCACGTCGTCCAGGAAGCTCGTGCGGCAGGGCTCGCGCAGCGCCTCGGGGAGCTGCTCCGGCTGCACGTCCCAGGTCTTGATCTTGTAGCGCTTGAACAACTGGAGCTGCGCGAAGGCCTCCAGCGCCCGGAGCAGCGTCGCCATCGCCGCTTCCGCATCCTGATCCACCTCCATCCGTCGCCGCGCGTGGGCGAGCAGGTCGTGGGCCACCGCCTCCTTCACCTCCAGCGGGTCCAGGACCAGCTTTTCGAGGAAGCCGGCGTTCTGCTTCACCGCGGGCAGGGCGGCCTTCAGGCCGGGAGGGCCGCCCCAGACCAGGGCCATGTCGAGCGCCTTGAGCGAGGTCTTGAGCTTGTCCCACGCCTGGCGGTAGTGGAACCGCTCCCAGAGGCCGTAGCCCTGGGCCAGGTCGGCCAGCGCGCGATAGAGGGGCTTCTGCCCGCCGCTGACCCGCGCCTCGACGTGGCGGAAGAGGGAGGCGGCGGCCTCGAAGGACCCGCGATTGAACAGGGCGGCGGCCTCCCGCGCGGCGTGGGCCGCGGCCTCGTCCCACGGGTTGCCCTGGGCCCAGCACCGCGGCCGGTCCTCGATCGTCACGAGCTCGCCCTCGGCCGCCGGGCCGTCCGCGGCCGCCGGCCCCAGCATCACGACGCGCGAGGTCGCCGGCAGGCCCGCCAGCGCCATCGCCGCCGCCATGGCGGGCGTCGCGCCGGTCAGGTCCAGGACGAGCTCGCCGCCGTGCACCTCCCAGGCGCGGAGCATCTCCGGCAGCCCGCGCGCCAGCGTCCGGTAGCAGGCCATGAAGCGGGCCGGGTCCGGCGTCACGAGCCAGTCCCAGCGGCGCGGCATCTTGGCGATCATCGGCTGGACGGCGGATTCGACGAGCGCCTTGGCCGGCTCCGGCACGAAGAAGCAGAGCAGCTCGGGGGTCAGCCGGTTGATGGTGTAGGCCGCGGCCGGCGCGTCGTCCGTGACCGCGAGCAGCAAGGCCTTGACGGGGCTCTCCGCGCTCATGACGCGCGGACTATAGCACCGGGGTCCCCCCTGATCAACGGGACCCGCCGGCCGGTTCCTTGACGGTCTCGGGGAATGTGTCTACACTGACCCCGCCCTGCGCCGACGCCCCCGTGGCCCGTTCATCGGCCGGCGACGAATCGAGGGGCGCGCCGGGGACCCCGGAGGTGCCACGATGGTGTGGTGGTCGTGGGCGTTGCTCGGCCTGGCGCTCCTGGCGGCGGAGCTGCTCACCCCGGGCGGGCTCTACCTCCTGTTTTTCGGCCTTGCCGCGCTGGCGGTCGGCGCCCTCGCCGGAGCGGGTCTCGCGGATCCGCCCTGGCTGCAGTGGGCGCTCTTCTCGATCCTGTCCGTGGTCTCCCTCCTGCTCTTCCGTGGCCCGCTCCTCGCTCGGCTCAAGGGACGGGACTCGCAGGCCCACCCGGTGGACACCTTGGTCGGCGAGCTGGCGACGCCCCTGGAGGATCTCGCACCAGGCGGCGCCGGCAAGGTGGAGCTGCGCGGCACGATCTGGAACGCGCGCAACGCCGGCCAAGCGGCCCTGGCCAGGGGCCGCCGCAGCCGCGTCGAGCGGGTCGACGGGCTCACGCTCTGGGTCGGGCCGGAGTAACCTCCTCACGGTCACGCCGCCATGGAGGACCTCACTATGTCGGGCTCAATGATCGTCGTCGTGGTCCTCGCCGCCCTCGTGGTCCTCGTCATCGCGAAGACCGCGGTGGTGGTGCCGCAACAGAGCGCCTACGTCATCGAGCGGCTCGGAAAATACTCTTCGACCCTCGGCGCCGGCTTCCACATCCTGCTCCCGTTCATCGACGTCATCCGCTACAAGCATTCGCTCAAGGAAACGGCCGTCGATATCCCGGAGCAGGTCTGCATCACCCGGGACAACGTCCAGGTTTCCGTGGACGGGGTGCTCTACCTGAAGGTGCTGGACCCGGAGCGCGCGTCCTACGGGATCTCGGACTACGTCTTCGCGATCACCCAGCTCGCGCAGACCACCCTGCGCAGCGAGGTCGGCAAGATCGACCTGGACCGCACCTTCGAGGAGCGGACCAACGTCAACATCCACATCGTCGACGAGCTGGACAAGGCGTCGGAGCCCTGGGGCGTGAAGGTCCTGCGCTACGAGATCAAGAACATCACCCCGCCGCAGGACGTCCTGGCGGCGATGGAAAAACAGATGCGCGCCGAGCGGGAAAAGCGGGCGGTCATCCTCACCTCCGAGGGCGTGCGCGACGCCGCCATCAACCAGGCCGAGGGCGAGAAGCAGCAGGTCATCAAGGCGTCGGAGGCGACGAGGCAGCAGCAGATCAACGAGGCCGAGGGGGCGGCCTCCGCGATCCTGGCCCTGGCCGCCGCCACGGCCGAGGGCATCCGTCGGGTCGCCGAGGCCATCCAGGTGCCGGGCGGCTACGAGGCGGTGCAGCTCCGCGTCGCCGAGCAGTACATCACCAAGTTCGGCGAGCTGGCGAAGGCGAGCAATACCCTCGTCCTCCCGGCCAGCGTGTCGGACATCGGCTCGATGATCGCCCTCGCCATGAACGTCATCGGGCGCCGTCCCGAGGCGCCGCGTTAGCTCAAGCCGGCCGCCCAAACAGCCGATGCGGAACCGGAGGGCCTGATGCACGAAGACGTCTGGGATCCCCCGACCGGCCTGTGGAGCCGGTTCGGGCTGGTGTTTTTCGCCGAGCACTATCTGAAGCTCCTGCGCCGGATGGGGCGGGAGGCGGTCCTCTACGGCCTCGCGCTGGAGGGCGTCCCGCCGGAGGGGCCGAGCGAGCCGGCCCAGGAGGCCCGCCTCCGGGAGGCCGCGACGCTGCTCCGCCGCACCTTCCGCACCTCGGACGCGGTGGCCCGGATCGCGCCGGACCGCTTCGCCGTGCTGCTGCCGGAAGCCTCGCCCCTGGCGGCCGAGGCCCTGCGCTTCCGGCTGGAGGACCGGCTGGCCGAGTGGCGGACGGAGCACGCCGGCGAGCCGCCTCTCCTGTTCAGGCTGGTGATGGATCGGGTCCGGCCGGACCGGGAGCCGACCTTCCTCGGCGTGCTGACGCGCATCGAAGCGGCGCTCAGGAGTCGGCAGCCCGCCTGACGGAACGCTGCGCCCGTCCCGCCGCACGGGGGTCCGCCCGTCCCCTCGGCGACGCCCCGCGGGCCGGTTTGACAGACCACCGGGGCTCACCTACAATCCCGGCCCATGAGGGAGCGGGCGATCGCGGCGTTCGAGGAGAGCGCGGAGGTCAAGCGACGGTTCGTCCGCGAGCAGGCGGAGCGGATCGTCGCGGCCGCGCGCCTGATCGCGGGGGCGCTGCGCGAGGGCCGCAAGCTGCTGCTGTTCGGCAACGGCGGCAGCGCGACGGACGCCTCGCACCTCGCGGCCGAGTTCGTCGGCCGCTACCACCGGGACCGGGCGCCCCTGCCCGCCCTCGCGCTGGGCTCCGACCCGGCGGCGGTGACCTGCATCGCCAACGACTACGGCTACGAGGAGCTGTTCGCGCGCCAGGTGCGCGCCCACGGCCGCAAGGGCGACATCGCGATCGCGATCAGCACGAGCGGCAACTCGCCGAACGTGCTCAAGGGCGCCGAGGCGGCCCGGGCCTGCGGCCTGGTCACCCTCGGCTGGACGGGCGGGACGGGCGGCGCGCTGGCCGGCCTCGTGGACCACGCCTTCGTCGTGCCCTCGACCGTGACCGCCCGCATCCAGGAGTGCCACATCACGCTCGGGCACGTGCTCTGCGAGCTGATCGAGGACGAGCTGCTTGGGCACGCATCCTGACAGGGCGCCGCGCCCGAGACGGCCGGCGGCGCGGGCCCCGATCCCCGCCATCGATCTCACCCGGCTCAAGACCTACCCCCTCGCGCGCCGGCACAGCAAGGTGCGGCTGTCCGACTTCGCCCGGCCCTGGCGGCGCGGCGGTTCGCTGGCGCGCTTCCTCGACGGCCTGCCCGACATCCTCGCCGTGAAGACCCTGCGCGACGTCGCTCGGGCGATCGTCCGGGCCCGGGCGCGCGGCCGACCCGTCATCGTCGGCATGGGCGCCCACGTCACCAAGGTCGGCTTGAACCCCCTGCTCGTGGACCTGATGGAGCGGGGCGTCGTGACGGCCGTCGCGATGAACGGCGCGGTGATCATCCACGACTTCGAGCTGGCCTTCCTGGGCCACACCTCCGAGGAGGTGGACAAGGAGATCGACTCCGGACGCTTCGGCATGGCCGAGGAGACGGGGCGGATGCTCAACGAGGCGATCGTCGCCGGCGTGAAGGAGGGGCGGGGGCTCGGCGAGGCGGTGGGGGCCTACATGAACCTGCACAAACGGCGCTTCCCCCACCGGGCCACCAGCCTGCTCGCGACCGGCGCGCGGCTCGGCCTGCCCGTCACCGTCCACGTGGCGCTGGGCACGGACATCATCCACATGCACCCGGCGGCGGACGGCGCCGCCATCGGGGCGGGCTCGCTGACCGACTTCCGCCGGCTGGCGGCGGTGGTCGCCGGTATGGAGGGCGGCGTCTACCTCAACCTCGGCTCCGCCGTCATCCTCCCCGAGGTCTTCTTAAAGACCGTGACCCTCGGCCGCAACCTCGGCCACCCGCTGTCGGACATCACGACGGTCAACATGGATTTTCTGCCCCACTACCGGCCGATGACGAACGTCGTGCGGCGCCCGACCCAGAAGGGCGGCCGCGGCTACCAGCTCATCGGCCACCACGAGATCATGGTGCCCCTGCTCGCCGCGGCGGTCCTGGAAGCGGCGGGGCGCCCGCCGTCGCGCCGGTGACGCCGGCGCGGCTCCAGGCCCTCTGGGCCGACCTCAACGCCCGCTACTTCCGCGGGACGCTGCCGCCCATCGAGATCCAATGGAGCCGGCGGCTCACCTCCTCCACCGGCATGTTCGTGAGCCGCGTCGGCCCGCGCGCCCGCCCGCGGCCGGAGCGGCACCGCGTGATCCGGCTCTCCGTGCCCCTGTTACGCGGCCCGGTCCCCGCACCCGAGCGGGAGCTGCTCGCCACGCTCGCGCATGAGATGATCCACCAGTGGCAATACGACCGGCTCCGGCGACGTCCCGACCACGGCGCCGAGTTCCGGCGCAAGATGGTCCGGATGAACCGCGACGGTCTCGGCATCGCCGTGCGGCACGACCTCGAAGAGGCGGTCCGCGCCTTCGTCCGCCACGTCTGGCGGTGCACGCGCTGCGGGTGTCTGTACGAACGGCAGCGGCGCTCCATCTCGCCGATCCGGCACCGCTGCGGCCGCTGCCGGGGGCCCCTCCGCGAGGTGCCGCCGGCGGAGCGCCGCGCGCCGCGGCGGCCGAAGGCGACGCCGTCCCGGCGATCCGGCCGGGCCGACCCTCCGGTGCAGCTCCGCCTGGCGTTCGACTGAGGGGGCGTGAGGCGGGCGTCTCAGGAGCTGGATGCGGCGTCCGGCTCGGGCAGGTCGAGGGTGTAGCGGGCGCGGGGGGAGGCGGGCGTCCGTTCCTGAACGCGGCCCGGCGGGATGTCGGCCTGCAGCCGGCGGACCACCCGCATGAAGGGCATCCCCTCCTCCACGTCGCAGACCCAGACGTGAGCGCCCGCCTCCGCGTCGCGATAGCGCCGCGCGAACCGCACGCGGGGGTCTTCCAAATAGTAGGCGGAGAGGAAGCCGGTGATCGCCGTCAGGACCCACCCGTGGGCCGCCGCGTAGCGGTCGCTGACGGCCAGCTCCACGGGCTTCCCGTTGTCCTGGCCCTCCGTCATCGACGGTCTCCGAAGGTCAGCCCCGCTCCCGCGCCTCGATCCCGAAACGGGGGCGGGAGATGTGCTCGCTGCGACAGTCGGGGCAGTGGCCGGGCTTGGTCAGCCGCGTCCGCTTGCGGAAGACGAAGCCGCAATCCAGGCAGGCCGGCGGCTCCCACACGAACCGGCGCGCGCGGTCCCGCGCGACCGTGCGGGCGATGTGTGCGAGGTCGTCCTCGATCCGCCGCTCCGGCAGCCCCAGCCGGTCCGCCAATTCCCGCGACGAGCAGCGCGCCTCGGCGATCGCCCGCATGATCCGCTGCCGGTCCGTCAGCTCGGGCTCGGGGCTCATCGCCGGAAGCCGTCCTTTTCCCGGAGCACTTCCTCCAGGAGGCGGTCCGCCTCCCTGGCCGCGCGCCGGCGCTGGAGCCAGCGCGCACCGACGAGATACAGGACCGCCGCCGCCGCGAGCGCCACGACCATCCAGCCGTCCTGGTCCATGGGCGTCAGTGTAGTCCGATCCCGCGGGGCGGACAAGCCGCCTTTCCTTCCGCCCCGCCCAGGCGGTAAGATGGCGCATGCTTGAGAAACTCCGCACGCGGGCCGAGCTGGCCGCGCGGCTGGCCGAGCGGCGGGCCCGCGGCGAGCGCATCGTGTTCACCAACGGCTGCTTCGACCTCCTCCACGTCGGCCACACCCGCTACCTCGCGGCCGCCCGAGCCCTCGGGGACCTGCTCGTCGTCGGCGTCAACAGCGACGCCTCGGTCCGCGCGCTGGAGAAGGGAAGCGACCGGCCCATCGTGCCGGAAGCCCAGCGCGCGGAGGTCGTGGCGGCGCTGGGCTGCGTGGACTACGTCGTCCTCTTCGACGAGCCGGACCCCGGGGCGCTGATCGCCGCGCTCCAGCCCGACGTGCTCGTCAAGGGCGGGGACTGGCCCCCGGAGCAGATCGTCGGCCGCGAGGTGGTCCGGGCGCGCGGCGGGCTGGTCACGGCCATCCCCCTCGTGCCGGGCGTCTCGACGACCGCGCTGGTCAAGAAGATCAGGGCCCTCGGGGGCGACGGCGCCGCGACGGGCGACCCGCCATCCCGCGGCCCGGCCGCCTGAGACCGCCGTGCCGCCCCCTTCGCATCCGGACTACTGGGAAGAGATCCTCCGCCCCGTGCGGGAGGGTCTCCAGGCGACCCCGCCGAGGGCCGGCCTCGCCGGCCTGCCCGGCTCCACCCCCGCCTTCGCGCTGGCGCTGCTGGGGGGCGCGCCCCGCCCGCCCGCGCGCACCTGGCTGATCGTCGCGGCCACGGACGAGGCGGCGGAGCGGCTCCACGACGACCTCCGGTTCTACCAGGCCCTGCTCGGCGGGCCGGCGGAGGCGCTCGCGCTCTTCCCGGAATGGGAAACCCTGCCCTACGAGCCGACGCTGCCGCACGTGGACCTGATCGCCCGCCGCATGCGGACGCTCCGGCGGCTCGCCGACGGCGCGCCCACGCTGCTCGTCACGTCGCTGCCCGCGGTCCTCCAGCGGCTGCTGCCCGCGGCGGTGTTCACGAGCGCCTGCCTGCGGCTCCGCCCGGGCGAGTCCATCGAGCGGGAGCCGCTCCTGACGCGGCTGCTGCGGCTCGGCTACCGACGCGCCTCGGTCGTGGAGGTGCCGGGCGAGTTCAGCATCAGGGGCGGCATCGTGGACATCCACTCGACGGCCTACGACGATCCGCTGCGCGTCGAGTTCCTGGGCGACACGGTGGAGTCGGTCCGGCTGTTCGACCCCGCCACGCAGAAGTCCACGGGCAAGCTGACCGAAGCCTGGCTGCTCCCCGCGCGGGAGCTGGTTCCGCCCGACGAGGGACGGGAGGCGGCCGTCGCGCGGCCGCCCGGCGCCGAGTGGCGCGGGCCGGACGTCTACGAGGCCATGGACACGCTGCTCGACTATGTGCGCGAGACCCCCGTGCTGGTCCTGGACCAGCCGCGCGGGCTGGCGAAGAAGGCCGAGGACTTCCGCGCGGAGGTGGACGAGGCCTATGCCCGCCACCGGACGGGACTCGACGGCGCGCCGCTCCCCGAGCCGGAGCGGATGTACCAATCGTGGGAGGCGCTGCTCGATCGGACCGCCGGCTGGCCCCGGCTCGCGCTGGAGCCCCTGGCCATGCTGGAGCCGGCCTGGCGGCCGATCGGCCCGCTCCCCGCCCAGTCGCCCGCGAGCGTGGGCCTCGGGCGGCGCGGCACCCCCTTCGCCGACAGCCTGGCGATCCTGGACCGGCTGCGCGGCGCGGGCCCGGTCCTGATCGTCGCCCGGAGCCGCGGGCAGGTGGACCGGCTCACGGCGCTCTTCGCCGAGCACGACCTGCCCGCCGCGCCCTGGCAGCCGCACCTCTGGAAGGCCGCCCCGGCGCAGAAGCCGCCGTTCTACCTCGTGCAGGGGGACCTCTCGGCCGGGTTCGTGTCCGGCGAGGGCCGCCTCGCGCTCGTCACCGAGGAGGAGCTCTTCGCCAAGGGGCTCCGGCACCGGCCGGCGCCCAAGAGCAAGGCCGCGACGTTCCTCTCCTCGCTGGAGGACCTCAAGGTCGGCGACGTCGTCGTCCACGTCCAGCACGGCATCGCGCGCTACCAGGGGCTCAAGCGGCTCGCGGTCCAGGGCTTCGAGAGCGACTACCTGATCCTGGAGTTCGCCGGCGGAGACAAGCTCTACGTCCCGCTCGACCGGCTGGACCAGGTGCAGCGCTACCGCGGCACGGAGGGCCACGCCCCGCGCCTGGACCGGCTCGGCGGGACGAGTTGGGCGCGCACGACCGCGAAGGTCAAGAAGGACATCGAGGAGATGGCGCACGAGCTGGTCGAGCTCTACGCCAGCCGGGAGCTGGTGCAGCGGCGGGAGTACGGCGAGGACAGCACGCTCACCCACGAGTTCGAGGCGGCCTTCGAGTACGAGGAGACGCCGGACCAGTTGCGGGCGATCGAGGAGATCAAGCGCGACATGGAGTCGCCCAAGCCCATGGACCGGCTCGTCTGCGGGGACGTGGGCTACGGCAAGACGGAGGTGGCCATGCGGGCCGCCTTCAAGGCGCTGGAGGACAACCGGCAGGTGGCCGTGCTCGTCCCGACGACGATCCTGGCCCAGCAGCATTACGAGAACTTCGTCCAGCGCTTCGCGCCCTTTCCCGTCAAGGTCGCCATGCTCTCGCGGTTCCAGTCGCCGAAGGAGGTCAAGGCGACGGTCAAGGACCTCGCGGCCGGGACGGTGGACATCGTGATCGGCACCCACCGCCTGCTCCAGAAGGACGTGCAGTTCCGGAACCTCGGGCTGGTGATCATCGACGAGGAACAGTGGTTCGGCGTCCGGCACAAGGAGCGGCTCAAGCAGCTCCGCACCCAGGTGGACGTGCTCACGCTCACCGCGACGCCGATCCCCCGCACGCTGCAGATGGCCATGTCGGGCGTCCGGGACCTCTCGGTCATCGAGACCCCGCCGCCGGGGCGGCTCGCGATCCGGACCCAGGTCCTCCGCTACGACGAGGCGGTCGTCCGGGAGGCGATCGTCCGGGAGCTGGGCCGCGGCGGGCAGGTCTTCTTCGTCCACAACCGCGTGCAGTCCATGGAGCGCGTCGCGACGCGGCTCGCGGAGCTGGTGCCGGAGGCCCGCGTCGTGATGGCGCACGGGCAGATGGACGAGCGGCTGCTGGAGGACGTGATGCTCACGTTCATCCGCCGCGAGGCGGACGTGCTGGTCGCGAGCGCGATCATCCAGTCCGGGCTGGACGTGCCCAACGCCAACACGATCCTCGTCAACCGGGCGGACACCTTCGGGCTCGCGCAGCTCTACCAGCTCCGCGGCCGCGTGGGCCGGGCCGGCCACCAGGCCTACGCCTACTTCTTCATCCCCGACGAGGGGACGCTCTCCACCGACGCCCAGAAGCGGCTGACCGCGATCCAGGAGATCACCGAGCTGGGCGCGGGTTTCCGGATCGCGACCGCCGACATGGAGATCCGCGGGGCCGGGAACCTGCTGGGCCGGCAGCAGTCGGGGCACATCGCGGCCATCGGGCTGGACCTCTACATGCAGATGGTCGAGCAGGCGGTCCAGCGGCTCAAGGGCACGGTCGTCGAGGAGGAGCCCGACCCGACGCTGCACGTCGCCGTCTCGGCCTTCATCCCCGAGGACTATGTCGAGGACGCGCACCAGCGGCTCTCCCTGTACAAGCGCCTGGCCTCCTGCCAGCAGGTGGGCGACCTGGCGCTGCTCCACGGGGAGATGGAGGACCGCTACGGGCCGCTGCCCGAGCCGGTCGAGCGGCTCTTCGAGGTCATGCAGATCCGGCGGCTGGCCAAATCCCTGCGGCTCGCCTCCGTGGAGGTGAAACCGGCCGCGGTGGCGCTCGCCTTCGACCCGAAGGCCCGCGTCCCCGAGGCGGGCATGCGACGGCTGATGGACCGCTACCAGCGCCGGCTGCGGCTGCTCTCCCCCCTCGCCTTCGAGCTCCAGACCCCGCACGGAGACTGGGCGTCCGTCTATGCCGACCTCAACGCCGCCTTGCAAACACTGGCGTTCTGTGATACCTAACCGGGCGTTTGGCGTCCCGGTCCGGAGCACACCCCCATGAACGTCGGACATCGGCCTGCGGGCCCGTGGCGCGCCCTCGCGGGCGCGGCGGCCTGCGGCCTGGCCGCCTGGCTGACGGCCTGCGCGCCCGCCGCGGAGGAACCCGCGGTGCTCGCCTTCGTCAACGGCAAGCCGATCACCCAGGAGGAGCTCGACCGGCGGTGGGCGGAGCTGCCGGAGGCGACGCAGGCCTACTACCGCGGCGAGGGCGGGAAGCGCAAGTTCCTGGACGACCTGGTCACGCGCGAGGTGCTGCTGCAGGAGGCCCGGAGGCTGGGCCTGGACCAGGAGCCGCGGCTCCGCGAGCGGCTGGAGCGTCTCAAGGAGCAGCTCGTGCTCGATCAGCTCGTGACGGTGGCGGTGCAGCCGCAGCTCGAGGTGTCGAAGGAGGAGATGGAGGCCTACTACGCCGCCCACGAGGCGGACTTCGCCGCCGCCTCGGCGATCCGCGCCGCGCACATCCTGCTCCCCACCGCCAAGCAGGCCCTGGACGTGAAACGGCAGTTGGACGAGGGAGCGGACTTCGGCAAGCTGGCCCGGCGCTACTCCGCCGACGACGCGACGCGGGAGCGGGGCGGCGACCTCGGCCCCTATCGCAAGGGGGCGATCGCGCCGGAGCTCGAGGCCGTCATCGTGAAGCTGAAGCCGGGGACGGTGAGCGAGCCCGTGCAGAGCCAGGCGGGCTTCCATCTCGTCATGGTGACGGAGCGCGAGCCGGACGACCCGTCCCGGGTCACGGCCCTGCGCGAGCGGCTGCGGAAGGAGCTCTACGCCGAGAAACGGCGCCGGCGGTTCGAGGCGTACGTCTCCGGCCTCAAGGCGTCGGCGACCATCCGGATGGCGGAGGCGTCCAAACTCCTGACCGAGGGCGCTCCGGCGGCGCCGGGCTCCACTCCCTGACCGCCCGCTCCCCGCTCGGGGGCGTGCCGAGGCGTTCACCCCCTTCCGCCCGCAGGGACCCGTGATGCGCGCTGAAGCGAAAGCCGTGGCTTCCGGCGGATGCGGCTTCCGCGGCCGGCGCGGCCGCGCGCCGCTCGGCGCCGTGCTTGCCTGCGCGCTCGGCCTGTTTCCCCCGGCGGCCTCCGCGGCGGTCCTGACGGACCGGATCGTGGCCATCGTCAACAACGAGGTGATCACCCTCTCCGAGCTCAAGAACGAGCTCGCGCCGGAACAGGAGCGGCTGCGCAAGCAGTATCGGGGAGCCGAGCTCCAGCGGCGGCTCCAGCAGGTCGAGTACGACATCCTCACCCGCATGATCGAGCGCAAGCTCCAGGTCCAGGTCGCGAAGACCAAGGGCGTGGAGATTTCCGACGACGAGGTCAAGAGCACGCTCAAGGAGCTGCAACGGCAGGGCGAGAAGTACGACTACGCGAACCCGACCGACAAGCGGATCATCCGGGAGCAGTTGATGCTCATGCGGCTCGTGGACCGGGAGGTCCGCAGCGGGATCATGGTGTCGGAGGCGGAGATGAGGCGGTACTACGAGGCGCATATGAGCCGGTTCATGCTGCCGAACGAGTACCGCATCAGCCAGATTCTCGTGAAACGCCGGCGGAGCGAGAGCGCCGAGGACCTGCGCCGGCGCGCGGGGGAGATTTACGAGGCCCTCCGGCAGGGCGCCGACTTCGCCGAAGTGGCCCTGCGCTTCTCCGACGGGCCGAGCGCCAACCGGGGCGGGAACCTCGGGTTCGTGCGGCAGGGCGAGCTGGAGCCCGCGATCGAGCGGGTCGTGGCCTCCCTGGAGACGAACCAACTCAGCGAGCCGGTGGAGTCGCCGGAGGGCGTGCACATCATCCGGCTCGACGAGAAGAAGCCGCCCCAGTTCCGCCCCTTCGCCGAGGTCAAGAACGAGATCAAGGGCCTCGTCTTCCAGCAGAAGACCGAGGACACCTACGAGACCTGGATGAAGGACCTCAAGAACAAGGCGTACATCGAGATCAAGTTTTGAGCGTGGCGGGGCGTGCGTTCGCCGAGACTCACCACTTACGACGCATCGCGCAGGAGTCCCCGAATGGCCTCCCAGAGGGCGTCCCGGCCCTCATGGGTGAGGGCGGAGTAGGGGATGAGGGGCGTATCCGTCGGGAGGGCCAGGAAGTCCCGGATCGCCCCGAAGGCGGCGGCCCGCTCGCCGCGGGCGAGCTTGTCCACCTTGGTCGCCACCACCACCGTGGGCAGGCCGCGCTCGCGCAGCCAGGCGACCGTGTCGCGGTCCTGCGGCTGCGGCCCCCGCGCATCCACGAGCAGGAGCACTCCGCGCAGCTCGGTCCGTTCCGAGAGATAGGCCTCGATCAGCGGGGCCCAGTGCCGGCGCACCGACTTGGGCACCCGGGCGTACCCGTACCCCGGGAGGTCCACGAGGGAGAGCCGGCGGAGCCGCGGGTCCGCCGTCGTGATCCGGAAGGCGTTCAGCAGGCGCGTCTTGCCCGGCGTGCCGCTCACCTTGGCCAGGCCCTTGCGCCGCAGCAGGGAGTTCAGGAGCGAGGACTTGCCCACGTTGGACCGCCCGACGCAAGCCACCTCCGGGAGGCGCTCGACGGGCAGGTGCTCGACGGCGGCGCAGCTTCTGATGAAGTCGGCGGTGAGGATGCGCATGGTCATCGGATAAGCCGAGGGCTTCTGCTGTAGCATCGCATGATGCCCAAGTCAACCCGCCGTTCCCGCCTCGCGCGGCTGCTGTTGGGGACGGCGCTGCTGGCCGGCGGCTCGCTGGCGGGCCTTGTCCTCTGCTGGCTGGCCACCGCGCCGGACGTGGCCGCCCTGGCGAAGACGAACCCGACCACGACCGCCCTGATGCGGGCGCGCGCGGAGGCCGCGCGCCTCGAGGGCCGGCGGGCCGCGCCGCGCTGGAGCTGGGTGCCGCTCGCACGCATCTCGCCGCATCTAGAGCGGGCGGTCCTCGTGTCGGAGGACGCCGCCTTCTACGAGCACGGGGGCTTCGACTGGAAGGGCCTGCGGGAGGCCGCGGTCCGGAACCTGGAGGCCGGAAGTATTCGGGCGGGCGGCAGCACGATCACGCAGCAGCTCGCGAAGAACCTCTACCTCTCCTCCGAGCGAACGCTGTGGCGGAAGCTGCGCGAGGCGCTGATCGTGATCGAGCTGGAGCGCCGCCTCGGCAAGCCCCGCATCCTGGAGCTTTACCTGAACGTGGTCGAGTGGGGCGACGACGTGTACGGCGCCGAGGCGGCGGCGCGGCACCATTTCGGCAAGGCGGCGCGGGACCTGACGCGGGAGGAGGCCGCGCTGCTGGCGGCGATCCTGCCCTCGCCGCGGCGGCACGACCCGCTGCGGCTGACGCCCTACCTCGTCCGTCGCCAGCAGCAGATTCTGGCGAGAATGGGCGACGGCCGGCACGCCTAGCCCGCAGGATTCATGAACGCTTCTCCTGCCATCGCGGATTGGCGGCGGCGACAAGCCGGCCTGCGGCCTTCGGCGCGGGCCGGCGGGCGGGCTCGCCGCGCGGGCGGTCAAGGTGCGGCGCGTTGCACGCCGCCTTGTTCGCGGCTCCGCGCGCCCGCCTCGCGCGCGACGGCGCGATTTCGTCACGAACCGCCATGAATAATGCGGACTAGCGAAGCGAGGGAAGGGGGGCAAGCGCATGGCGTGGATGTACGTGTTGATCGCGGGGGTCTGCGAGATCCTCTGGGCCACGGGCCTCAAGTACACGGACGGCTTCACCCGCCTGTGGCCGAGCGTCGGCACCGTGCTGGCGATGGCCGCGAGCTTCTGGTTCCTGGCCAACTCGCTCCGGGCCATCCCCCTGGGCACGGCCTACGCCGTCTGGACGGGGATCGGGGCGGCCGGCATGGCCCTCGTGGGCATCCTGTTCTTCGACGAGTCGCGCGAGCCCCTGCGCCTGCTCTGTCTCCTCCTCGTCGTCGCCGGCATCATCGGCCTCAAGTTCACCGCGCCGGAGTGACGCCGGAAGAGAGCCCGTGATGCCCTCTTAGCCCCGACCGAAAATATTTGACAACGCATCCACGGACTCCAGCGGGTCCTGTCGCGGCGATCACCCCCGTCGTCCTCGCTTCACCCCTCCCCCCGTGGGGGGCCGTTCGGGAGTTGTCGCGGCAAGGGCCTGTGATGAACGTGCTCGTTGACGGCCGTGTGGCTCTTCGCCCCGTCCGCTGCGGGCGCCGGGGGGCCCGCTCACCACGCCACCCGCTGGAGCCCAGATCGAGGACCGCACCGTTATTTTCGGAGCAGGGTTAGTATCGTGTCCCGTCAAGTCCGTTCGTCATTCCGGCCAAGGCCGCCGAGCGGCCGCGAGCCGGAATCCAGGGCCGTGGCAAGGTCCTGGAGCCGGCCCCGGATTGAACAGGTCCGGGATAACCTTCCGCCGGCATGACGAGGCCACGAACTTGTGGGACGCAACAATAGAATAGGCGAGGGCGAGGGCGACGTCGCACCGACGGCTCGGCTCGGCCCGCCTGATTCATGAACGCTTCTGCTGCCATCGCCCGTCTGCGTGTCCGTACAGGCAGGCACATGCGCGGCTGCGACAAGCCGGCACGCGGCGGGCGGGCTCGTCGCGCGGGCGGCCACCGTGCTGCAGGTAGAGCACGCCTCCCTCTCTCGCGCCTCCGCGCGCCCGTCCCGCCAGCGACCGCGCGATTTCGCGACGAACCGCCATGAATCTCCGGGCTAGGCGGGCAGGTATCCGTTCTCCTTGAACCAGTCGAGCGCGTCGCGGATGGCCTGCTCGACGGGGCGCCGCGGATAGTCCAGCTCGCGGATCGCCTTGCCGCAGTCGTACTGCTGCATGTGCCGGAGCATCTCGACGAAGAAGCCCGGCACCGGCGCCGGGCGGCGGAGGATCGTCCGGAACGTCCAGTCGCCGAGCTTCGCGCCCCAGCGCGCCAGCGCGTGGGGCACGGGCGCGAGCGGCGCCATGACGCCCGCCGTCCGCGCGATCAGCCGGTTCAGCTCCTTCCAGGTGGTGTTCCAGTTGCCGAGGATGTAGCGCTCGCCGACCCGCCCCCGCTCCGCCGCGCGGATCATCCCCACCGCCACGTCCCGCACGGCGATCGCGTTGATCGGCCCGTCCAGATAGAAGGGCATCAACCGCTTGGCGATCAGGAGGATTTGCATGCCGCCGGTCGGCCGGCTGTCGTAAGGCCCGAAGAAGGCGGTAGGGTTCACGACGACGGCCGGCAGGCCGCCCTTCGCCGCCTCCAGCACCTCCCGCTCCATGGCGGCCTTGGCCATCAGATAGGGATTGTCCGGATAGCGCGGCGCGAAGGGGCAGGCCTCGTCGGCGAGCCGGTCCGAGCCCGGCGGAGGGAAGCCGATCGTGGTCAACGTGCTCGTGAAGACGAGGCGCTCGACCGCCGCCTCCCTCACCGCCTTCAAGAGCGGGCGGGTGGCGGCCAGGGCGGCGGCGACGGCGCGCTCGACGGGGATCGTCTCGGTGGGATAGTAGCTGCCGGCCTGGTAGGCGACCCGGACGCCCCGGCAGGCGCGGGCGACGGCCGCCTCGTCGCGCAGGTCGCCCTCGACGAGCTCCAGGTCGAGGCCGGCGAGGGTCGGGCGCGGCCGGCCCGTGGGGGAGGGGCGGACGAAGGCGCGGACCTCATGGCCGTCGGCCAGGAGGGCGCGGACGAGGTTGGCGCCGAGGCAGCCCGCCGCGCCGAGCACCAGCACCTTCATGGCCGGTCACCTCGGGTCAGTGACCCCGCCCCTGCGACTAGAAATAGGGGTTCGTCGGCAGGGCCAGGGTGAAGTACTTGCCCTTCTCCTCGTAGAGAATCCGTTGCTCGGCCAGGTGGCGCAGCGCTTCATCGAGCCCGCCCGCGTCGCCCCCGCGCGCCCGCCAGGCGCTCCGGATCTGCTCGGCGGAGCGCGGCGCCTCGTTGCAGGCGTCGATGGCGAAGGCCGCGACCCCGTCGTAGCGCTGCTTGACCGGCTGGTCCGGCGAGCGCCCCTCGAAGACCGTGACGTAGCTCGGCGCCTTGGCGTAGTAGAGGAAGGGGCGGTTGTCCGAGGCGTGCCGGCGGCGCCACTCATGGACGAGCCCGACCAGCTCCTCGTAGAGGTGGGGGCTGACGCGCGATTCGATCTCATACTCGAAGTCGTAGGCGATCTTGTTCAGGTCCACCTTCCGGGGATCGTAGACGTACTCGTAGGCGAGGCCCGGCCCGGTGATGCGGATGCCGTACTGCTGCGGGCGGGTGAAGTAGGGGCTGAACCGCTCCAGCCAGAAGCGGCCGACCGATTCGGGCGGCTGCAGGTGGAAGAGCGCGGGGATCAGCCGGATCTGCCGAAGGTAGTCCTCGTCCGTCTCGCCCGGGAACCCGAGCAGGATGTTCCAGGAGACGTCGATGCGATAGTACTGGCTCCACTTCAGGCACTGGAGGTTCTGCATCGGGCTCACGCCCTTGTCCATCTCGTGGAGCTGGGCCTGGCTCAGGCTCTCGATACCGGGTTGCATGCACTTGACGCCGCCCTGGGCGAGGGTCTGGATCTGCCGCTTGGTCAGGTTGCTCTTCGTCTCGATGAAGACGTCCAGGTCCAGCCGCTCGGCCGCGAAGGTGCCGAACAGGTGGTCCACGTACTTCATGTCGATGATGTTGTCCACGAGCCGGAAGCGGGTCGCGTCGTAGCGGCTGGAGAGGGCGTCCAGCTCGCGCGCGACCTGCTCGGGCGACTTGGCCCGGAACTTCATGCTCTGCGCGTTCAGCCCGCAGAAGGTGCAGTGGTGCTTCTCCCCCCACCAGCAACCGCGGGAGCCCTCGTAGAGGAGGATGCGGTCGAGCCCCTTCGACGGCCCCGCGCCGACCTCCTCCAGGTCGCGGAAATAGTCGTCGTAGTCCGGCGGGCCCATCCGGTCGAACTCGGTGAACAAGGACGGGTTCGGCTGGAAGCGGACCTCGCCGCCCGCGCGGTAGGCCACGCCGGGCGGGTAGCCGCCCGCCCCGCCCGCGAGGATGCGCTCGACCAGCGGCGGGAAGGCCGTCTCCCCCTCCCCGACCACGACGAAGTCGATCCACGGCCAGGCGCGCAGGTGCTCCAGGCCCATCTCGCCGTCGAAGTTCGCCCCGCCGAAGACGATCGTGACCTCGGGGTAGAGGTCCTTGATCAGCTTGGCCAGCGTCAGGCTCGCGACGTTCTGATCGAAGGTGGAGGTGAAGCCGACGATGCGGTACCGGCCCCAGTCGATCGCGGTCAGCGCCCAGGTGAGGAACTGCGGAGCCGTGCGGCTCGCCAGCTCTTCAAAATACCCGATCGGCTGCCCGCTCTGGCGGGCGAGGTCTTCAAAGACCGGCTTGAAGGTGCGGGGATAGTCGGCGTGCTTGGGGCTGTCGCGGAACAGCAGGTGCGAGAAGAGCCACTCGCCGAACAGCGCACGCTTCTCGCAGATCAATTCATAGAGCGGGACCCCGATCCGGTGGGCGAAGAAGACGTTGAGGTTGTGGCTGCGGACGCCGATGCCCCGCGATTTGAGCAGGGTCGAGAGCGTGCCGAGCTGGATGGAGGGATACTTGGCGTAGCCGAAGGGCATGTTGACCAGCGCCACCGGCGTCCGGCTCGCTCCCCCGTCCATCGCCTCCTCCGCGCGGGCCCCCGGGCCTCGTCAGCCCTTCGGCGCGCCGTCGAAGACCCGATCCGCCTTCGCGGCCATGTAGAAGTCGCTCTCGGTCAGCCCGTTGATCTTGTGGGTCCAGAGCTCGACCGTGCACTTGCCCCAGGCCAGGTGCAGGTCCGGATGGTGGCCTTCCGCCTCGGCGATCGCGCCCACCTTGTTGACGAAGGCGAGGGCTTCGGCGAAGTCCTTGAAGGTGTACAGCCGCTCCAGGTGGCCGGCCGCGTTCACGCGCCAGCCCGGGTTCAGTTGCTTGAGCAGCTCCTCGACCCGTCCCTTCTCCAGCGGCGGCACGCCGCCGCGACAGGGCACGCACTTGTGGTCCGCCAATCCCATGGTGATCACCTCCGCGCATCAGACCGAGGTCGTATTATGCTCGCCGCACCCGGCACAATGTCAACGGCCGCGCCAGCCCCGCCAGGGCGCAGGCCCAGGCCTCCCGAACCGTCGCCTTCTCGCGCTCCAGGACCGCGCGGACGGCGGGGGTCTCGGCCAGCTCCCCGGCGAGCACGAGGTCGCCGCCCCGGCTCTCCCGGAGGATGCGCGCGGCCACGTTCACGGTCCGCCCGAAGTAGTCCAGCCGGCCGTTCGCCTGGATCGCGATGGCCGGGCCGTGGTGCAGCCCCAGCTTCACGACGAGCGGCGGCTGGGCCGGCGCGGCGGCGTTGAAGGCCGCGAGGTCCCCCTGGATCGCCAGGGCGCAGGCCACCGCGTCGGCCGGCCGGCAGAAGACGGCCATGACCGCGTCGCCGATGGTCTTGACCACCGCGCCGCGCGAGGCCGTCACGCGCTCCTTGAGATAGTCGAAGTGCCGCCGCACCTGCCCGTAGGCCGGCGCGTCGCCGGTCTCCTCGTAGAGTCGGGTCGAACCCTTGAGGTCGCTGAAGAGGATCGTGACCGACTCGACGCCGATCTCCTGGCCCGGCGCCAGCACCTCCGAGCTGAAGAGGTCCCGGAACTCCTGGAGCGCCGTCACCTCCGCCGCGGTCACGGCCTGCTCGTCCCAGCGCAGCCGCTCCAGCACGAGCGCGACGGGCCTGTCGGTGTCATTCCGCCAGCGGAGGCGCGCCGGCCCGGGCCGAAAGGCGAGGTCCCGTTCCCGCCAGCCCTCGGCGCCGTACCCGAGCGCCGCATCGAGGGCCGGCGCGGCGGCCTCCGGCCGCAACTGGAGCGTCGCGTTGACCCGGAGGCTGCGGAGCCGGTAGGGCTCCGGACCGAGCGTCACGGGCACCTCGCGGATCTCGCCGGGGCGGAGCAGGTGCTGGACCAGGATGTGCGGGGCGCTGTAGGGCCCGCCGAAGCAATGGACCCGGTCCTGCGCGGGCCGCACCGCCGGGTGCACCCGGAAGCGCAGCTCGACGTACCGATCGAGGGTGGCGTCGTAGCCGATCCCGCAGGTGTCGCAGTGGAAGCGCCGCGCGACCTCGGCCAATCCGCCGTACTCCGCCTTGGGCACGCGGCAGTTCGGGCAGAGCAGCTCCCACATCAGGTTCAGGAGCCCGGCGCGCGTCGCGTGGAGAAAGACGCGGAGCGTGGCATGCGGATCGGTCCGCCAGCGCGCCGCGAGCGCGTAGGGCTGCATCCGGACGACCGCCTCATCGCCGGCCGAGGCGAGGTGGCGCAGGAGCGCCGCGACCACGCCGGCGTCGAGCGGCGGCGCGGCGGAAAGCTGCGCGGCGCGTTCTTCCAGCAGGGCGGAGTCGGCCTTGCTGCGCGCCGTCCGGCCCGGGTCGGCCGGCGCCGGGCCTCCCCGCCCCTCCCGCGCCAGCACCCGCTGACAGTACGCCCAGGTCCGCTCAAGCGACCGGCGGCCGACGACGGGAATGAGCAGGCAGCCCAGGAGAGTGCGCGGCGTGATGTCGGCGAAGGCCCGGACGCGGCTCCCGCCTCCCTCCGGCTCGACCACGATCCCGCCCACGAAGCGCAACAGGGGACCCCGGAGGTAGTCCCGCTGCACCTGGTAGCTGCGGTCCCGGACCCACTCGAAGGGGTACTCGACCCAGGCCATCGGCACCAGCCCGAGGAACCGCGCCTCCACGCGGCGCGTCAGCTCGCCCTCGCGGGGCGGGCCGGGCTGGACGGCCGGGAGCCCGACCGCGCGGTTGAGCTTGTCCGTGTGGGAGAGGATGTCCCAGATCAGCGAGGGCGGCGCCTCGACCCTCCACTCCTGAGCGATGCGGCGGGGGGAATAGGGCATGAACACCGTTTCGAGCTGGGAGTGGTGAGTGTTACGAGGGAACTCCCTCCGCTAAGCACTCCTCACTCCTCTATTCGGGTTCGTCGGCCGGGGCCGCGGCGCCGGCCAGGTCCTCGCGCGCGATCTTGGCGGGATCGAACTTGGCGGCGGCCTGGGCCAGCCGCGACAGGGCCTCGTCGAAGGAGAGGGGCGCCGCGTCCTTCGGCCGGAACCGCAGCGGATTGATCCGCGCCACGACGACATTGCGCAGGTACGGACTGTCCATCCCCCGCGCCTTGAGGGCCTCGACCTTCTGCGTGACGACCTCGTCCAGCTCCAGCAGCGCCCGCGCGCGCCGCTCGCGCAGGGCCAGCGCCTCGCGCAGCGGCCGGTCGAGGAAGGCGTCCAGCCGCTTGACGATCGGCTGGTAGGCGCCGCCGCTGAACCGCGGGCGGGCCTCGTAGCAGAGCCCCAGCGTGATCAGGGCCGGCTCCTCGAACTCCAGCGCGTAGGTCGCCTCGGTGGCCCCGCCCAGCCGGGCCAGCTCGCGGTACATGCGGACGACCTCCAGCGCCTTCTCGCGCAGGTTGTGGGCCTTCTCGGTGTTGAGCGCAAGGATCTGATAGGCGGCCGCCGCTTCGGGGAGGACGATCGCCGTGATGCTCTTCGCGCCGAGCGTCTTCATGGCCGACAGCCGGTGGTGCCCGTTCGGCGTCCAGTACCTGGTGGCCTCGGTGGGATGGACGGCCCGCACGGCGATGATCGGGTCGAGGAAGCGCCCGAGCTTGCCGATCACGGCCTCCAGCTTGCGGACGTGGGTATCCGAGAGATTGCGCTGGTAGGGGGTGGGCTCGACCAGCTCGATCGGCAGGGCGGCGAGGACGACCCAGCGGCCGCCGAAGGGCTCGCGGTAGGCGGCGAGGACCTTGCCGCCGTCCTGCTCGATGGCGCGGTGCAGGTCGGCGACCTCGCCCGGCGGGGCGGCCGCTTGCAATTCGGTGGCGGCCAGGCCGGTCGCCCGGCCGGCCGGCCTTCTCCGACGCCCCCTCCCCGTGCCCGCCGCCGGCCTTTTCGCCCGCTCCGCCATGGGCGCTATGGTAGGCAAGTCGGGAACTAAAAGAAAGTCCCGATGCGGGCCCGGCGCCGGCTCGAGCCCCATGCTAGGTAGATGGCACCCCCTCAACATTGGGGGATAGCGGTCGCGGGCAGCCTCACGTACAAGCGCGGGCACGGGCGCCGGGCCGGGTGTGATTCGCGGGGACCTCATGGCCGGGAAGAAACCGAAAAAGGGCGGGAAGCCGGGCGGCCGGAAGGCTGCGCCGCCGCCGATGGCGCCGGAGCCGGCCGTCGCGGCTGCGTCCCCGGCGCCGGCCGCCGTTCCCCAGCCCCCTGCGCCGTCCGGCCTGATCGACGCGCCGCGCGACGTGATCTTCGTCCACGGGGTCCAGTGGGAGCGCGACTACCAGCTCAGGGGCTACTCGCGGCCGACGCAGGACCTCATGCGCAACCAGGCGCCGACGGTGAACTTCCGCTTCCACGAAGTCCTCTGGTCCGACGTCGTCGAGCGGGACGAGGAGCTGCTCATCGGCGGGGCCGGGGTCATCGCCGACATCCTCAGCGGCAACTACGTCGGCGCCGTCTTCGACCTGTTCAAGCTCATCGGCCAGCGGACGGACTTCCAGCTCACCTCGCAGGAGGAGGCCTTCCGCACGCCCCTGCCCGCGCTCATCAGCGGCAAGGGCGGGTTCATGGCGAAGGCTCTGAGCGCCGTCCTGGACATCGCCTTCTATTACTCCGATTCGTACGGCCCGCGCATCCGGGCCAAGGTGCGCGAGACGCTCGACCCCCTGCGGGGCGAGCCGGCGCCCATCCTGTTCGGCCACAGCCTCGGCTCCGTGATCCTGCTCGACATCCTCCACGAAGACATCGAGCGGGGCGACCTGCACTGCGGCGGCTTCGTGTCGGCGGGCAGCCCCATCGGGCTCTTCGACCCGGACCGCGACCGGCCGGAGTTCAGCCGGCTCGACTGGGTGAATTTCTACGACACCGACGACCTCGTCACGTTCTGGAATCCCCTGCGCAAGCGGGGCTATCTCTCCGTCAGCGACCAGCGGATCGACACCCACGAGCTCCCCTTCTACTCCCACGTGAAGTACTGGACGAACTCCGTGCTGGCCCGGGAGCTGGTGGACAAGTGCCTCACGATCTGAGGCGGGGGGAAGGAGGGACAAGCATGCGACGCGTGGCGGTCCTGTTGCTGGCGGTGTGGCTCGCGGGCTGCGCGGGCACCGCGATCATCCCGGCCAAGGTGACCTACACCTATCCGCTGGCCGGCCCGTCGGGCTACGAGTCGGCGGCCGGGACCGGGGCCGTCGCCTACCTGGACAACGGCACCCTGGAGCTGTACCTGCCGCTCTTCGCGCCGGGGCAGATCAAGCCGCAACGGTTCGTCTTCTCGCCCGCCGACCCGACGGCGCTTCTGTGGGTCGAGCGCAAGGACCCGGACCTACAGGCGCGGATGGTCGAGCGGCCCGAGGAGGTGAAGGCGGCCGACGGCCGGGTGCTGGCCCGCCTCCAAAACGGCATGCTCCTCGTCACCTTCCCCGACAAGCCCCAGTACCGCGACCTGGCCGGCAAGCGGCTCTGGCTCACCTCCACCGCGGGGCCGGAGGAGATCTTCATCCTGCGCGGCGTCTACTGGAAGTCGCCGGCCGGGTACGCCGACCTGGCGCAGTGAACTACGTCGCGGCCCTGGAGGGTCCGGCGCAGCGGAGCCGGCTTGGGCCGAGCCGGACGACGATGGCCCAGGCCGACATCCGTCGGCTGCACGCCGGGGCGGCCTGCGTGACGGACGGTGCCCGCACTCGTCCCGTTCGGCGCCGGCCCCACCACCGCGCTTGACGCTTCCCGGCTCGGTTTGTAGAATGGTTCCGTTTTGGTGCCATCAGCCCATACCCTGTCGACGGAGCGGCGACATGACGACGTTGACGATCAAAAACATCCCCGACACCATTTACCGCCGGCTTAAGCGGCAGGCTCTGCAGCATCACCGCAGTCTGAACCAGGAGGTGATCGCCTGCCTGGAGCAGTCGACAAGCAGTGTGCCATTCGACCCTTCCACGATCCTGGTCCAGGCTCGCGAGCTCCGCAAACAGTACAGGGGACCCGCACTCACGGATAAACGCCTGGGGCAGCTAAAGAGCGCCGGTCGGCCATGATCGTCGCGGACACCAACCTCTTGGTGTACCTCTACGTTCCCAGCACGCGCACGGCCCGGGCCGAGGCGGTGTTCCAGCAGGACCCGCTCTGGGCGTCGGCCTCTCTCTGGCGATCCGAATTCCGGAACACGCTCGTGGGACTGATCCGTCAGGGAAGTCTGTCGGTCGAGACGGCCCGGCACATGGCTCACCGGGCGGAATCGTTCATGGCCGGACGCGAGTACGCCGTGGTGACGGATCGCGTGTTGCGACTCGCGGCCGAGTCCGGATGCTCGGCGTACGACTGCGAGTTCGTCATCGTCGCCCAGGACTTGCGGGTCCCGTTGGTGACCGCCGACCGGCAGCTCCTGCGGGCGTTCCCCGGCACCGCCATGAGTCCCGACGAATTTCTCCGGTAGGCGGCGGGTTGCGGTCTGCCACAACAGCCCGATCGGCAGCGCCGTGCAGGTCGGCGCCGAAGGGGATGGCCTCGGCGCCGGCATACAGCACCACCGCAGGGGAGAAGAGGACCAGCCATGCGCGCGTCGGGGCTCGACGTGATCCGGTGCCGGTCCGCCCTGGCTCGATCGGCGGCCTTCGCGACAGAATCCGGAACCGGCTCGCGTGGCTCGGCGAGCCCGGCCCACGGATTTCAATCGGCCGACTCATGACTTTTCACTCAGCCGACGCATAACATTACACAATTGGCCGCCATGACCGCGCCGCGTTCTATCCCCGCTTTGCCGGGTCCTGCCTCATCGATGCCCTGGTGGACACGCCGAAGGGGGCATGCCAGGCGTTCAAACGTTGGGAGGACGACGATTAAGGGCCTTCGTGCTCAAAGAACGTTCGAACCCGCTGCAAGAGGGTCCACCAATCGTCAGTTTTGCCCCTGGCGGCCACGAGCCGCCAGGGGCCGAAATGACATTGGTGGAGGCGAGGGGAGTTGAACCCCTGTCCGAAGATCTTCAGCGCACCGGCTCTACATGTGTAGCCGATCGTTTAGTGTTCGCCGCCGCCCACGCCCATCGGCAGGCTTAGAACGGCCGCTAGCCCAGTGTGTTCTCGTCCTCGGCCGCTGAGCACCAGCCTCGGACCAGCCCGCTGCATCGCGCCCCTTCCACCCCCGCGGGCCTCAGGTGGAGGGACGTCGCGGTCACTTAAGCCGCGAGTGCCAGTTCTTGGTTGGCAGTTGCTTGTTTCCCGGAGGTTTTACGAGTCCCCGAGAGCTCGACATGCACCGATGGCCTCACGATCCCCGTCGAAACCGGTCGCCCCCTTTCGTGTGCGGGTTGGTCGCGATGAAGGCCGATACCGAGCTCCATGATACCGCAGGCCGGATCGCTTTGCCAGGAGGCCCTGCGCCGGCCCTGCGCTCAGGCCGGGCCGGCGTTGACGCGAGCGGGGCTCGCCGCCCTCGGCGCCAGCGGAAACGCCCGCTCGCGCCAGGCCTCGAGGCCCCCGGCCAGGGGGCGGACCCTCGTGATGCCCTTCCGTCGCAGCATCAGCGCCATCTTCGCCGCGGTCGCTTCATTCGGGCAGGCGCAGAACAGAATCACGTCGCCATGCCGGGGAATCTCGTGGTGGCGCTGCTCCAATTCTTCGGCCGTCATGGGGAGCGCCCCCGGAATCGTGACGGGATCGGCCTCGTGGTCCGGCGCGCTCCGCAGGTCCACCACGAACACTTCCCCGCCCTCGTCCATCCGCCGCTTGAGCTCGTCCGCGGTGATGCGGGCGATCCGCAGCTCGCGCAGCAGCCACCGCCGGTGCACGAGCTTGTAGCCGAGGTAGGCGACGAGGGCGACCCCGATCGCCGCCAGCAGGAACGAGCCGAGCCGGGCCTCCTGCGCGACCAAGGCCTCGAGCCGGCTGCTGAACGCGTAGCCCGGCAGGACGAAGGCCAGGGTCCAGAGGAGGGCGCCCAGTCCGTTGTAGGTCAGGAACCGTGTGAGCCGGATGCCGAAGAGACCGGCGAGCGCCGGCGCCAGCGTGTTCAGGCCGGGCACGAACTTCGCCAGGACCAGCGCGCGGATCCCGTGCCGCGTGAAGAAGTTCTCCGTCCGGCGCACGCAGGAGTCCGGCTCCAGGGCGATGCGGCAGAGGAGGTTCAGGGCCTGCCGGCCCCGGTGGCGGCCCAGCCCATACCAGATCAGATCGCCGGCCAGGCAGCCCGCGACGGAGAGGAGGACGACCGCGACGAGGTTGAGCCGGCCGGCGCCGGCCAGGGCGCCGGCCGCCAGCAAGAGGGGCACGGCCGGGATGGGCAGCCCCGCCTGCTCGGCGAAGACCACGGCCGCCACGAGCACGAGCCCATGCTGGACGAGAAACGCGCTGACGTCATCCATGGCTGCCGCCCACCGTCACTTCTCGATCTCGAATCCGTTCTCCTGCCACCACCGCCAGCCGCCCTCCAGCTCCATCACCGGATAGCCTTTCTTCGCAAACTCGACCGCCCCCGTCGCAGCCAGATGGCAAACGTGCGAGTAGCAATAGAGCACGTTGATCTTGTCCTTGCGCAGGACCGCCTTGAGCTTTTCGGCGTTACCCCATTGGTCCTTGGGCAGATTCGCCGCGCCGGGTATGTGGCCTTCGGCATAATCCTCCGAGGCCCGTACATCCACGATGTTCACCGGCTGACCCTGCCGCACCCACCGCTCCAGCTCAACCGGGCCGGTCGTGAACGCCAGTTTGTCCGCAAAATATTTCTTCGCTTTCGCGGCGCTGGGAATTGTGAGTTTCGTCGCCATCTCGGCTCCTCCTTGTTGTTGAACCCACGGGCCGCCGCCTGCGCGTTAGGATTTCTGGTCCACGTTGTTCTTGAATCCGGCCTTCTTGTGCGCGCCGTCGCAGAAGGGCTTGTCGGCCGAGTGCCCGCAGCGGCAGAGCCACGCCTCCTCCTCGTCGACCGCGATCTCGCGGCCGCCCTCGGTCACGATCTTGACCTTGCCTTTGACGTAGTACGGACCATCGTTCTTGGGTGTGATAATGACGTCGGCCATGGTTCTCCTCCTTTACGATCCCGATCCCTCCATCAGCTTGATGCCAGCCATCCCCGCGGCCCTCACAACCGGAGCGGCTTGATCGGCGAGAGCACCGCCGCCGGGTCCTTCTTCCAGATCGCCTCGTCCGCGTCCACGTAGACCTCCACCTCGTTCCCGTCCGGGTCTCGCAGGTAGAGGCTCTGGCTGACCCTGTGGTCGCTCATGCCCTCGATCGGGACGCCGGCCGCCTCCAGCTCGCGCTTGGCGGCCCGCAGCTCATCCAGACTATCGCCCACCTTGATGCCGACGTGGTAGAGGCCGAGCCGGTGGCCCCGGGGCGGCCCCGGCGCCTCCCCGACCTCGATCAGCAGCAGCTCGTGGTGCGTCCGGCCGGAGGTGAGCGCCGCGGCCTTGCCCTCCCAGATGCGGCCGACCTCCTTAAAGCCGAGCAGGTCGCGGTAGAAGGCCAGCGACCGATCCAGGCTGCGCACGTAGAACACGACGTGGCCGAGGTAGTGGGCTTGCATCGTTTCACCCCACCGGAATCAGGGCGCCGTTGATCGAGCCGGCCGCATCGGACGCGAGGAATAGCAGCGCCTCCGCGACCGCGTCGGGCTTGACCCACTTCGCAGGGTCGGCCCGTGGCATGCTCTCTCGATTGGCCGGCGTATCCATGGTCCCCGGCAGGACGCCGTTGACCGTGACGCCGGAGCCGGCCAGCTCCAGCGCCAGGGTGCGGACCATCGCAACCAGCCCCGCCTTCGCGACGATGTAGGCGGCAGCGCCGGGGAACGGCTCCACGGCCGCCCGCGCGGCCACGTGGAGGATGCGGCCGGCGCGTCGTTCCAGCATGGAGGGGAGAACCGCCTTCGAGAGCAGGAAGGCGGTCGAGAGGTTCACCGTCGCCATCCGCTGCCAGGTCGCCAGGTCCGTCTCGATCAGCCGACCCGTCGCGAAGCCGCCGACCAGGTTCACGAGCACGTCCACGCGGCCCGTGCGCCGGTGCGCCTCCTCCACCATCCGCCGCACCCCGCCCTCCTCCGTCACGTCCGCCTGGACCGAGAGCACCCCCTCCGGCGGCGCCGCGGCCCCCTGGCGATCCACCAAGACCACCTGCGCCCCGGCCTGGACGAACAGCGGGACGACTGCTTGGCCCAGCCCTCCCCGCCCGCCGGCGATCACCACGACCCGTCCCCTGAAACCCGTGGGTTCCGTTTGCACGCCCGCCCTCCTTCCGGGCCCTTTCAGGCCGTCGAGTTCCCGGCTCGACGGACGAGCACCATCGTCGCATGCCCTTCCGGCCTTTCGCCACTCCCGGCTGCGGGGCGTCACAGCCGGGCGGCGATCAGTCGGTCCACCGACCAGCGGCCGGCGCCCGCGACCGCGAGCGCGAGGCCCATGCCGATCACCAGCAGGTGGTACTCGAACCCCTCGCCCTGCTGCTGGCCGAACCAGTTCATGAAAAACCCGAAGGGCAGGTGCACCGTCACGATGGCCCCGAGCATGATCACGATGAAGCTCGCCGCCGTGAACCGCGTCAGCAGCCCGAGGATCAAGGCCAGGCTGCCGAACGACTCGGCGACGATCACGAGGAAGGCCACGACGGCGGGCAGGTGCATCGTCTCCGTGAAGAAGCCCATGGTCCCGCTGAAGCCGTGCCCGCCGAACCAGCCCAGCAGCTTCTGTGCCCCGTGGGGGAACATCACGAGCCCCAGCGCCACGCGCAGGATCAGGCTCGACCACGCCTCGTCGGTCTCGAACATCGCTTTCATGGCATCACCTCCGCCCCGCGCCGAACGACCCCGCCCCGATGTCCCCATGATAGTCCTAGCTAGTTCTGTGTCAAGGGGGGCCGGGTGCGCGGAGGCCGGCCGCGCAGCGGAGCGCGCGCGATCGCCCCTAAGAAATCGAGAGGTTGGTGGAATGGAACGGGTGGAGAAAAACTTCAGCCGCCCCGCCGGGAGCCCTTCATGACGCGCTCGACCTCGCGGCCGGCCTCGCGCTCCTTGATGGACTCGCGGCGGTCGTACTGTTTCTTGCCCTTGGCGAGCGCCAGCTCGACCTTGGCCTGGCCGCGCGGCGAGAAGTAGATGCGCAGGGGGACGAGGGTGAGGCCCCTCTGCTGCGTCCGGCCGATCAGCTTGGTGATCTCCTTGCGGTGCAGGAGCAGCTTCCTCGGCCGCAGCGGGTCGTGGTTCATGATGTTGCCGTGGCTGTACGGACTGATGTGGCAGTGGTGGAGGAAGACCTCGCCGTTGTGGACGCCGGCGTAGCTGTCCCGGAGGTTCACCCGCCCCTCGCGCAGGGACTTGACCTCGGTCCCCTTCAGGACGATCCCGGCTTCGAGCTTCTCCTCGACGAAATAATCGTGGAACGCCTTGCGGTTCGTCGCCACGACCTTCTCGCCGCTGTCCTTGCCCTTCACCATCGCGCGCCATGATAGCACGGCGACGCGGCGCGTGGCTCTGGGAGACACGCCGACCCCGACCCGGTTCGACGAGGAAGAGCGGACATGGCGGTAGCGGAGGTTTCCCTGACGCAGGGCGATGTCTGCCTCGTGGAGCTTGACCCCCACGCGCCGAAGCGAGATCCGCAAGACGCGCCCCTGCTTGATCGTCTCCCCGGACGAGCTGAACCGGCATCTCCGAACGGTCGTTATCGCCCCCACGATGACCGGGGGCCAAGCCTATCCTTGGCGCGTCCCTTGCCGGTTCCGCAGCCGGAACGGATTCGTCGCGATCGATCAGCTCGGCACCGTCGATGGCCAGCGCCTGGTTAAACGCCTCGGTCGTTTGTCTGCCGGCACCTTCACGTCCGTCCAGGCCGTTCTGCAAGAGATGTTCGCGCCGTAGCGGGAGATCACCGTGCGCTGTGGCGCGAGCGGTCCCCGCCGACCGCACTGCGGCCCGGCCGGCCGACTCCCGCCCTTGACCGCCGCCCGGCGGCCCCCTACCATGCCGGCATGGCCCGTCGTCGCTCCTTCTCCCCCCTCAGCTCGATCCTGACGAGCCTCGCCAGGGGCATCGGCCTGGAGCCCCGATTGCTGGAGGCGCGGCTCCGCCGGCGCTGGCCCGCGATCGCCGGCGACGTGATCGCGGCGCACACGCGGCCGGAGCAGATCCGCTATAAGAAGCTCTACCTGATCGCGGAGAGCTCGGTGTGGCTCCAGCACCTGACCTTCATGAAGCCGGCGCTGATCGAGAAGATCAACGAGGCGGCGGGCGGGTCGGTGGTGACGGACATCCTGCTGCGGGTGGGCGAGATCGAGCCGGCGGCGGCCCCGGCGGCGGCCCCGGCGGATCGCGCCGCGAGCCCCGCCCCGACGCCCGAGGCCCGGGCGGAGGCGCTCCGACTGACGGCCGGCGTCAAGGACCCGGAGCTGCGGGCCCGCCTGGCGGAGGCGGTGGCGGCGGCGCTGGGCTCGTCCCCGCCTCGACCCGACCCAGCCCCCCGGCCCCCGGATCAGGCTCCGGCCCGGCGATCGAGCCCTTGAACAGCAGCCGCGAGTAGGCCGCGGTCGCCGCCGAGTCCGGCCCCCGAAGGATCGGGCCGATCCGCCCCTCCTCCTCCCTCCCGTCGAGCCGGTAGAAGCCGCGGACCGCCTTCTCGAAGGCCTCCCGGATCTCCGGGTCCCCCGCCAGGTAGCGGTGCAGCATCTCCGGCTCGGCCCAGGCGTCGTGGGTGAAGATGTAGATCGCGATCCGCCGGTAGCGCCCGCCCGGGTCCGCCGGCGTCGTCGGCTGGATCTTCATCCGGCCGAAGTCGCGCGTCCCGCGCCCCACCGTCCGGAACCGCTCGATCAACGTCTCGATGGCCGAATCGCTCGTCCAGGGGGGCACGTGGACGGCGACCGCCTCGCCCTCCTGGGAGCCGATGCTGTAGGGGGGAATCGAGCGGTCGGGGCGCGTGAGGAACATGCCGCCCCAGATGAGGGCGAAGGCGGACACGAAGACGCCGAGGCCGAGCTTGACGACGGTGTCGAGCTTCTTCTTGGGAGGCGCCGGCATGGGCGTCGGGAGCGGGGTGGGGAGCCGGACGGGGCGACCGTCAGGGCGGATCGCCGCGGGGCGGGCCTCAGTCGCCGTCGCCCTCCGGGGCGGCGCCGTCCCCGTTCTCGGCGGCGCCCTCGTCCCGCTCGGCGCTCTCGGCGAGGCGGGCCACGGCCACCACGCGGTCGTCCGGCTCGTCCAGGTCCAGGATGCGGACGCCCTGCGTGTTCCGCCCGGTTTCGCGGATGCCGTCCACGCGGCAGCGCAGGACCTTGCCCTTGGCCGCCATGATCATGATCTGGTCGTCGTCGCGCACCTGCAGGAAGCCGACCGCCAGGCCGTTCCGCTCGGTGGTCTTGACGCTGATGATGCCCTTGCCGCCGCGGCCCTGGACGCGGTATTCGTTCACCGGCGTGCGCTTGCCGTAGCCGCCCTCGGTGATCGTGAGGATCGTCGTCGTCGAGTCCGGGGTGATCGTCTCCATCCCGATCACCTCGTTGCCCTCCTCCAGCGAGATGCCGCGCACGCCCTGGGCGGTGCGGCCCATGGCGCGGACCTCCTCCTCCTTGAAGCGGATGACGATACCCTGCCGCGTGCCGAGGAGGATCTCGCGCTGCCCGTCGGTGATCTCCGCCCCGATGAGCTTGTCCCCCGCCTCCAGCGTGATGGCGATGATCCCGCCCTGGCGCGGGTTGCCGAAGGCCGAGAGCTCGGTCTTCTTGATGACGCCCTGCCGGGTGGCCATGACGATGTAGCGGTCGTCGCGGAACTCCTTCACGGGCAGCGTCGCCGTGACCTTCTCGTCGCTCGCGAGCGCGAGCAGGTTGACGAGCGCCTTGCCCTTGGCCGCGCGGCCGGCCTCCGGGATCTCGTGCACCTTGAGCCAGTAGACCTTCCCCGCGTCGGTGAAGAACAGCAGGTAATCGTGCGTCGAGGCCGTGAACAGCGTCTCGACGAAGTCCTCCTCCTTGATCCCCATGCCGATCTTCCCCTTCCCGCCGCGGCGCTGCGCTCGGTAGAGCGAGACGGCGTTCCGCTTGATGTACCCGGCGTGGGAGATGGTGACGACGACCTCCTCGACGGCGATCAGGTCCTCGACGTTGATCTCCGCCTCCTCGGGGACGATCTGCGTCCGGCGTTCGTCCTGGTACTCCGCCTTCACGGCCAGCAGCTCGTCCTTGATGAGCTTGCGGACGAGCGCCTCGCTCGCGAGCACCGACCGCAGGTACTCCATCCGCTTGAGCGTCTCCTGGTATTCCTCGATCAGCTTGTTGCGCTCGAGCTGGGTGAGGCGCTGGAGCTTCATGTCGAGGATCGCGTTGGCCTGGGTCTCGGTGAGCCGGAACTGGCGGATCAGCCCGGCGCGGGCCTCCTCGGGCGAGGCCGAGCGGCGGATGAGCTGGATCACCGCGTCCAGGTGGTCGATCGCGATCTTGAGGCCCTCGAGGATGTGGGCGCGCTCCTCGGCCTTGCGCAGCTCGTAGGCCGTGCGGCGGACGACCACCTCGCGCCGGTGCTCGACGAAGGCCTGGAGGATCTGCTTGAGCGTGAGCACCTCGGGCCGGTTGTGGACCAGCGCGAGCATGATGACGCCGAAGGTCGTCTGGAGCTGGGTGTGCTTGTAGAGGTGGTTGAGGACGACCATCGGGATCTCGCCCTTCTTGAGCTCGATCACGATCCGCACCCCGTCCCGGTCGGACTCGTCACGCAGGTCCGCGATGCCCTCGATCCGCCGATCCTGGATCAACTCGGCGATCTTCTCGATGAGCTTGGCCTTGTTGACCTGGTAGGGGATCTCCGTGACGATCAGGCTGGCCCGGTCGGTGCGCGGGTCGGTCTCCACCCCGACCTTCGCGCGCAGCGTGAGCAGGCCACGGCCCGTCTCGTAGGCGTCCTTGATCCCCTGCGTGCCGTAGATGAAGCCGGCGGTGGGGAAGTCCGGCCCGGGGATGAGCTTCATCAGTTCGGGGATCGTGATGTCCGGGTTCTCGATCAGCTTGATCAGCCCGTCCACCACCTCGGCGAGGTTGTGCGTCGGGATGTTGGTCGCGTAGCCGACGGCGATGCCGCCCGCGCCGTTGATGAGCAGGTTGGGGACCTTGGCGGGCAGGACCAGCGGCTCGGTGGTGGACTCGTCGTAGTTCGGGCCGAAGTCCACCGTGTCCTTGTCGATGTCCGCCAGCATCTCGCCGGCGAGCTTCGTCAGCCGCGCCTCGGTGTACCGCATGGCGGCGGGCGGGTCGCCGTCGAGCGAGCCGTAGTTGCCCTGCCCGTCCACGAGCGGATAGCGCATGTTGAAGTCCTGCGCCATCCGGACCAGCGTGTCGTAGATCGCCGAGTCGCCGTGGGGGTGGTAGTTCCCCATGATCTCGCCGACGATCTTGGCGGACTTCCGGTAGGGCCGGTTGAACGCGAGCCCCATCTCGTTCATGCCGTAGAGGATCCGGCGGTGGACGGGCTTGAGGCCGTCGCGCACGTCCGGCAGCGCCCGCCCCACGATCACGCTCATGGCGTAATCGAGGTACGACGAGCGCATCTCGTCCTCGATGGCGATCTGGGTCAGGCGTTCGTCGGTCGGCATGTCGTCTCCTGAAAGCGTTCTCCGTTCACAGCGGTCCGTGCTCCGTGGCGGATCACCGACGACCGAGCACGTCCCCCTACACGTCCAGGTTCCGGACTTCCCGCGCGTGCTGCTGGATGAACTCGCGCCGCGGCTCGACCTCGTCGCCCATGAGCACGGAGAAGACCTCGTCCACCCCCGTCATGTCCTCCAGCTTCACCTGGAGCAAGGTGCGCGTCTCCGGGTTCATGGTCGTCTCCCAGAGCTGCTGCGGGTTCATCTCGCCGAGGCCCTTGTAGCGCTGGATGCTCAAGCCTTGCTTGCCCACGTCGAGGATCGCCCGGACCAGGTCTCCGGCCACGGCGTGCGGCGTCTCGACGCCCTTGGCCTTGAGCCGGTACGGGGCGCGGCCGAGCCCGATGGCCGCGGGCGCGTACTTCTGCAGCTCCCGGAACTCCGCCGAGCCGACCAGCTCGTGCGTCACCTCCAGGCCGTGCGCGATCCCGTTGTGCTGGACCCGGCAGACGACCTTGTTGGACTCGTGCTCCTCGTCGTCGACGATGTCCAGCGTCAGCGCGGCCTTCGGGTAGGCCGTCGTGAGCGTCTTCTTGACGTCGGCGACGACCTTCTTGAGCGCGGGCCCGTTCTTGAGCAGG
Organism: Candidatus Nitrospira neuquenensis; assembly: GCF_979578155.1. Lineage (NCBI taxonomy): Bacteria > Pseudomonadati > Nitrospirota > Nitrospiria > Nitrospirales > Nitrospiraceae > Nitrospira > Candidatus Nitrospira neuquenensis. The sequence continues at coordinate 41,446 of NZ_CEFZDU010000011.1, forward strand.
TCGCGGTCCAGGGTCGGCTCGTCCACGAAGGCGCGCAGGAGCCCGGCCTCGTGCTGCATCTTGCCAAAGCGGGCGAGCAGGGCCTCGAAGGCGATGAGCTTCTTGAGGATCGGCAGCAGGCGGCGGCCCGTCACGAAGCCCTGCGCGCTCTCCAGGTAGACCTCCACCTCCTCGACGGCCAGGTCCGCCAGGAAGTCGTTGAGCGCGTTCTCGTCCTTGAGGTAGCGCTCGGTCTTGCCCTTCTTCACCTTGAAGAGCGGCGGCTGCGCGATGTAGACGTAGCCCTTCTCGATCAGCTCGACCATCTGCCGGTACAGGAAGGTCAGCAGCAACGTGCGGATGTGGCTCCCGTCCACGTCCGCGTCGGTCATGAGGATGATCTTGTGGTAGCGGGCGCGGGCGATGTCGAAGCTCTCCTTGTCGTCCCTGGCCTTCTCCCCCTCCTCGCGGTCCTCCCGCTTGCGCCCGATGCCCGTGCCCAGCGCCATGATCAGCGTGCGGATCTCCTCGCTGGAGAGCATCTTGTCGAACCGCGCCTTCTCGACGTTGAGGATCTTGCCCTTGAGCGGCAGGATGGCCTGGAAGCGGCGGTCGCGGCCCTGCTTGGCGGAGCCGCCGGCCGAGTCGCCCTCCACGATGAACAGCTCGCTGTGCGCCGGGTCCTTCTCGGAGCAGTCGGCCAGCTTCCCGGGGAGCGAGCTGCCGTCCAGCGCGCTCTTGCGGCGGATCAGCTCCTTGGCCTTGCGGGCGGCCTCGCGGGCCCGGGCCGCCTCGAGCGCCTTGGCGACGATCTTGCGCGCGACGGGGGGCGTCTCCTCGAAGTAGGTGCCCAGCGCCTCGTTGACCGCCGCCTCGACGATGCCCTTCATCTCGCTGTTGCCGAGCTTGGTCTTCGTCTGGCCCTCGAACTGCGGGTTGCGGAGCTTGACGCTGACGACCGCCGCAAGCCCCTCGCGCACGTCGTCGCCCGTCAGCGACTCCGTCTCCTTCTTGAGCAGGTCGTTGGCGCTGGCGTAGGTATTGATCGTGCGCGTCAGCGCCGCCTTGAACCCGACCAGGTGCGTGCCGCCCTCGCGCGTGTTGATGTTGTTCGCGAAGGAGTAGAGGTTCTCCGCGTAGCCGTCGTTGTACTGGAGCGCGACCTCCAGGATGAAGTCCTCCTTGCGGACCTCGATGAAGATCGGCTTGTGGAGCGGCGTCTTGGCCTCGTTGAGGTGCTCGACGAAGGAGACGATCCCGCCCTTGTAGCAGAAGACCTGCTCCTTCTCCCGGGCCATGTCCCTGAGCGTGATCGCGAGGCCTTTGTTGAGGAAGGCCAGCTCGCGCAGGCGCTGGGCCAGGACGTCGAAGCTGAACTCGGTCGTCTCCGTGAACACCTGGGGGTCGGGTTTGAAGGTGACCTTGGTGCCCCGCCGCCGCGTCTTGCCCGTGACCTTGAGCGGCGCGGTCGGCTTGCCCCGCTCGTAGCGCTGCTCGAAGACCTGCCCGTCCTGCCAGATCTCCAGCTCCAGCCACTCGGAGAGCGCGTTCACGACCGAGATGCCGACGCCGTGCAGCCCGCCGGAGACCGTGTAGGCCCCCGCCTCGAACTTGCCCCCCGCGTGCAGCACGGTGAGGGCCACCTCGGCCGCCGACTTCTTCTGCGTCGGGTGCATGCCGGTCGGGATGCCGCGCCCGTTGTCCACGACCGTGACGCTGCCGTCGATCTGGAGCGTGACCTCGATGGTGTTGCCGAAGCCGGCCATGTGCTCGTCCACGCTGTTGTCCACGACTTCGTAGACGAGGTGGTGGAGCCCGTCCGGACCGGTGCTCCCGATGTACATGGCCGGGCGCTTGCGCACCGCCTCCAGCCCCTCGAGGACCTTGATCTTGTCCGCGCCGTAGCTCTCGGACCGGCCCTCGGGACCGGCGGCGCCCTCCGTCTCCCGCGTCCTGCCGTTGGTGTCCTTGGTCGCCATTCGCCTCCTACGCTGTCGAGCGCCGCCGCCCGACGCCGTACCCCTTTCGCCGCACGGCCCCTACACCTTGACCGGCATCACGACGCACGCGAAGCCCGCGTGGCCCGCCTCGCGCAACAGGCAGGGGCTCAGCGGGGTGTCCATCTGCAGGGTCACCGCGTCGCCGTCCATGACGCCCAGCGCATCGAGCAGGTAGCGGGCGTTGAAGCCGGTGGTCAGCGCCTCGCCCTGGTACTGGGCGGCCACCTCCTCGGTCGCTTCGCCGAAGTCGGGGTTGCTGGTGAAGAGGGTCATGGCCCCGCGGGCCAGGCTCAGCCTGACGGCGTTGGTCTTGTCGCGGGAGAGGACCGCCACGCGCCGCAGCGCCCCCTCGAACTCCGCGCGCGCCACGGTGGCCCGCTTCTCGGGCTCCCTGTCCTTCGGGATGACCTGTTGGTAGTTGGGGTAGTTGCCCTCCATCAGCCGGGAGGTCAGGAGCAGCCCGCTGCGCCGGAAGATCATCAGGTTCTTCGTGAAGCCGAGGAGCGGGTCCCCGTCCCCTTCCTCCAGCAGACGGCGCATCTCCTGCGCGGCCTTCTTCGGGATGATCGCCTTGACCTCCCGCGGCCCCTCCTTGCCCGCGGGCGCGGCCACGTCCCGCTCGGCGAGGGCCAGCCGGTGCCCGTCGGTGCCGACCAGCCGGAGCGTGGTCTTCTTCTCGGCCACAAGGAGCGTCACCAGCAGGCCGTTCAAGATGTAGCGCGCGTCGTTGTCGCCGACCGCGAAGAGGCTCTTGCGGATCAAGTCCGCGAGGCCCGCCCCCTCGACGGGCGTGAGGCCTTCCCGCTCGATGGAGGGCATGGCCGGGAAGTCGGCGCCGGGCAAGCCGACGATCTTGAACTGGCTCTTCCCCGCCACGATCGTGGCCCAGTGGTTCTCGCCGACGGTGAGTCCGATCTCGCCGTCGGGCAGCTCCTTGAGGATCTCGTAGAGCTTCCGGGCGGACAGGGTGACGGCGCCCGGCTCGTCCACCGTCGCCTTGTAATGGCCCCGCATCCCGATCTCGAGGTCGGTCGCGAGGATGTCCACGCCCTCCGGCTTGGCCTCCAGGAGGACGTTGGACAGGATCGGCATGGTGTTGCGCTTCTCCACCACGCCCTGCACCCGCTGGAGCCCGGTCAACAGCTCGTCCCGTGCGATTCGTAGCTTCATGGAGCCCTCTCCCCCGGGTGGGCCTATCCCCTCGTGATCTGCGTCTTGAGGCTCTCCAGCGTGGCCCGCAGCGCCGGGTCCGCCTCCTTCGCCTTCGCGATCTGCTTGCAGGCGTGGATGATCGTCGTGTGGTCCTTGCCGCCGAAGTGCCGTCCGATTTCCGGGAAGGAGGCGTCGGTCAGCTCGCGGCACAGGTACATGGCGATCTGCCGCGGGTGGACGAGCGTCTTGCTCCGGCGGCGCGACTTCAGGTCGGAGGTCTTCACGTGGAAGCGCTCGGACACCGCCTCCTCGATGTCGGTCATCGTGATGATCTTTTTCTTCTCGCCGATGATGTCGCGCAGCACGTTCTTGGCCATGTCCATGGCGATGGGGTGCCCCGTGAGGGAGGAATAGGCGCTCAGCCGCACCAGCGACCCCTCGAGCTCGCGGATGTTGTGCTTCATGTTCTCGGCCAGGTACTGGATCACGTCGTCGGGCAGGATCACGCCCTCATCCTCGGACTTCTTCCGGAGGATCGCGATCCGCGTCTCAACGTCCGGCGGCTGGAGGTCCGCGATCAACCCCCACTCGAAGCGCGAGCGGAGCCGCTCCTCGATGTCCGGCATTTCCTTCGGGAACCGGTCGCTGGAGAGGACGATCTGCTTGCGCGCCTCGTAGAGGGTGTTGAACGTGTGGAAGAACTCCTCCTGCGTCCGCTCCTTCCCCGCGAGGAACTGCACGTCGTCCACCAGCAGCATGTCGATGCTCCGGTAGCGCTTCCGCAAGTCCATCATCTTGTCGTAGCGGATCGAGTTGATGACCTCGTTGGTGAACTGCTCCGTCGTCACGTAGGCGATCTTGAGGTCCGAGCGCTCGGCCACGTAGTTGCCGATGGCGTTGAGCAGGTGCGTCTTTCCGAGCCCCACGCCTCCGTAGATGAAGAGGGGGTTGTAGGCCTGGGCCGGGCGTTCCGCCACCGCGAGGCTCGCCGCGTGGGCGAATTGGTTGCTCGCCCCGACGACGAAGGTTCTGAAGGAATACCGCGGGTTCAAGTTGAGCACCTTCCGTTGCCGCACGCCGGGGAGGGTCCGTATCGGCGCCGCCTGCTCTCCGGGGCCGTCCACCCGCGGGATGCCTCTCGGAGCGCTCTGGAAGACTATACTCACCCGTGTCCCGCCCTGGACCTCGGCGAGGGCTTCCTGAAGGAGAGCCGTGTAGTGCTTTTCCAGCCACTCCCCGAAGAACTTATCCGGGACGTCAATCCGAGCTTCCCGATCATCAATGCTGTGCAGACGGGCCGGGGCGAACCAGGTGTCGAACACCTGCTTCTGGACCCGCCCGCCGATGTAGGCAAGCGCTTGATTCCAGATCGCTTGCGCCTCCATGGGGGGAAACCTCCCGTTATACACAAGCTTATAAACACCTGTTGATAACTAATCCCACTCCGGCGCTCCCCTCCCGCTCCTGAGCATCGGCAGGGCTTTGGCACCCCTCCACTGGCAGGCCGCCGACCAACCCCCGGGGTCAAGGGGCCCAGCCACCGGCGGTCCACAGCTTCTCTAGTGGAAAGTCGTCACCGATCCCCAAGCTCAACCGCCTCTCCTTCCGTCGTTCAACAGCCCCAGGACGCCGATATCTTCCCCGCCCACAGTGCTCACAGGCACTACTCTTACTCCGGCTCCGGTGGTTTCTTCTTCTGTGCTCCGCCTAAGAGAATTCGGAGGCACCGGGATACACAGAGCAAGGGAATCATAGGGTGACCACCAAGCGTGACGAGAAGATCATATCGAGCAGCTCCCGATAGGAGATCGTGGGGACCGAAGGGACGATGTGCCGAGCCACCGCATCGTCGCCCAGCATGTAGACGTCCTGGATGGGAAGCTTGGAGGGGTCCAAGGCGACAGCTTCCTGCAGGAGGACGATGGTCGCCGGCTCTTCCCTGGTGCCGGGCGTCAACAGGGCCTCGGTCCCGGCGAGCGAGGCCTTCGTCATGAGGTACAACCTGCCGGTTCCAGCCACGGGCGCGAGCGGGCTCCTTCAGAAGATGAGGACGCGATCGGCTTGGGCGACCACGCGGGCGATGGCGTGGGCCTCGACCTCCTCGACCGTGAAGGAGGGGTCGAGGCCGTGCCTCGCCCGGGCGCCGACCGGGACGATGAACGGGACGCCCAATTGGGCAAGCGAAGGACGGTACTTCTCCAGGATGTCCACGTCAAGGACGTCATCGGTGTTCTCGGCCAGCAGGAGCGGCGCCTCGTCGAGCAGGACGACAGTCAGGGGGTTCTCGCCCGCGCCCAGGCCGAGCGCGATGCGAAGGGCCTCGACCGCTCGGGGGCTCTTGGCCGGGTCCTCTCGGATGACGAGCACGATGGAGGGAGGCATCACCCTCTCGATGAGCGGACGTCAGTTGAACGCCACGAACCGGTCACAGCCGTTGACCATGTTCGACAGGACGACGAGCCCGCAGAGGCTCATCCCCTGCGGGAGGCCCTCCGTGGACACTCCATGTTGCTGGCAGCCATAGGCACAGACGAAGAGCTTGGCTCCGTCGGAAGCGAGGCGCGCGAGCCGACTGTCTCGGAGGTTCTTCACCCCCTCGTCGATGAGGTACAGATACACGTCCACCTGGGCGCGAAGCGCCTCCTGACAGAGGTTCGCGACGCTGACCACGTTCGGGTGGGAAGGCGCTGTGGATAGCAGGACACCGAGCTTCTTTTTCTCCATGGAAATCCACAGGATAGGAACGTGGAAAAACTTATTGAAATTCAAGAGGAATTTATCGGTTTTGCGGGGGAAAAGTCAAATAAAAAATCCGGCCTCGGGTCAGGCCTCGGCAAGGTGGGCTTTGAGCGACTCGATCGGCTTGGCGAGGGGCCAGGATTCCTGCCGTTTGCTGGCCATGTCGCGGATGAGCAGGCTGCCGGCCGCCACCTCATCGTCGCCGAGGATGAGGACCAACGCCGCGCCCAGCCGGTCGGCCGCGCGCAGGTGGGCCTTGAGGGTGGACGCGCGGTAGTCCATGTCCGCCCGGACCCCGGCATCCCGCAGCGCGAAGAGGAGCTTGATCCCGGCCGGACCCCCGGCCGCTCCGAATCCGGCGACGTAGGTCAGGCGCGGTCGGGCTTCCACCGCTCCCTCCGGCAGCATGAGCGCGACCCGCTCCAGGCCGACGGCGAACCCGACGCCGGGCACCTTCGGCCCGCCGAGCGCCTCGACGAGGCCGTCGTAGCGCCCGCCGGCGCCGACGGCGTTCTGCGCGCCGAGGTGCGTCGAGGTCGTCTCGAAGGCGGTCAGGGTGTAGTAGTCGAGCCCGCGCACCAGCCGCGGGTTCTCGACGAAGGGTATGCCGAGTTCCCGCAGGCCGGCGAGCACCGCTTCGTGGTGGCGGCGGGACTCCTCGGAGAGCGAGGAGGGGAGCAGCGGCGCGTCGGCCGTCGCGGCCCGGCACGAGAGGCTCTTACAGTCGAGGACCCGCAGGGGGTTTGTGTGCAGGCGGCGGCGGCAGTTCTCGCAGAGGTCCGCCTGTCGGCCCTCCAGGAAGGCGACGAGTTGCGCGCGATAGGCCGTCCGGTCCTCCGGCGTTCCGAGGCAGTTGACCTCGTAGGTCAGGCCGGGCAGGCCCAGCTCCGTGAGGAACCGCCAGAGCAGCGCCATCACCTCCACGTCGGCGTGGGGACTGGCCGCACCGAAGCATTCCACACCGAACTGGTGGAACTGCCGGAGGCGGCCGGCCTGCGGCCGCTCGTGCCGGAACATGGGCCCCAGGTAGAAGAATTTCTGGGTCGGCGAGGCGACCAACTTGTGCTCGATGTAGGCCCGGACCACGCCGGCCGTCCCCTCCGGTCGCAGGGTGAGGAGCTTCCCGTCCCGGTCCGGGAAGGTGTACATCTCCTTCTCGACGATGTCCGTGCTCGCCCCGATGCTGCGCGCGAAGAGCTCGGTCTGCTCGAAGATCGGGATGCGGATCTCCTCGAACCCGTAGAGGAGCGACAGGCGTCGGGCAGCGGCCTCGATCCGCTGCCACCGCCGGACCTCGTCCGGCAGGATGTCCTTGACCCCCTTGACGCCGGAGATCATCGCCCTCCCCCGCCCTCTCCCTCGGCCGCCGGCGCGGCGCGCCCCGCGCGGCCTGCGCGCACTATAGCCGCCGGTCCGGAGCAAGTCAACGCGGCCGCCGCGCGGCCGCGCCGTCGTGCGCGGGGCCTCGGAATCTGCTAGACTGGGCCTCCCACGGGGCCGGCACGCGGCCGGCACGGAGCAAGGGGTGTGATGGGTCACGGCCAGCGCGTCAGACGCTCCTTCCTCACCGGCATCCTGATCCTCGTCCCGGCCTGGGGCACCTTCCTCGTCGTCGAAACGCTCTTCGTGGCCCTCGACGGGCTGATCGCGGACGTCTTCGGGCCCGCCGTCCGGTCGGACGTGCCCGGGCTCGGCCTCCTCACGCTCATCCTGCTGATCCTCCTCTCGGGCCTCGTCGCCGCCCAGTTTCTCGGCCAACGGCTGGTGGATGCGACCGAGCGGGCGCTTGAGCGGATCCCCGTCGTGAGCGCGATCTACGCCACGCTCAAGGGCATGACGGACCTCTTCAAGTTCCACAGCCGCTTCGGAGAGGCGCCGGTGGTGGTCTTTCCCTTCCCGCGCGAGGGGCTCTGGGCGCTCGGGTTCGCGATGGGCGCGGCGCCCGCGCCGGTCCAGGCCTCCACCGGCACGAGCTTGGTGTCCGTCTTCGTGCCGACGGCCATCCATCCCCTGACCGGCTACCTGGCCTTCATCCCGCGGGAGCAGGCGATCCCCGTGGACCTGCCGCCGGAGGACGCGATGAAGTTGGAAGTGTCGGCCGGGCTCTACCGTCCGCGGCCCGGCTGGTTGAGCCGCAAAGGGCTCCCGGGGCCGGCGGCGGGCCCCCGGTCGCGGTGAGGCGGAGAGGGCGATGCGGCGTCACGGGCGGCGGTGGTCGGGTCCGGCGGTCCTGGCCCTCGCGCCGGCCCTCTGGCTGGCTCTCCTGACCGGCTGCGCCTTCAGCCGCGCCAACCTGGGCGACGCGCTCAACGACGAGGACATCCGGGCGATCGAGAAGGGCCGGAGCACGAGGGCGGAGGTCACGACGCGCCTGGGCGCGCCGGACCGGATCATCGAGGCCAACGGCCACGAGATCCTGCACTACTACCGGTACGACCTCAAGGCCGGCAGCCTGCTCCTCATCCTCTTGAACTTCAGCCGCGTCACCATCAAGAGCGACGACCTCTACGTCCTCGTGAACCGGGAAGGCGTGGTGGACGAGGTGGTGTTCGGGCGGCGGACCGACCGGATGGAGTTCCAGTGGTGGCCCTTCGGGGACTGAGGGGGCTCCTGGTCCTCGCGCTGCTCGCGCCGGCGGGCGGCCTCCACGGTTGCGGGCTGGCCAGCTTCGTGCGGCTCTCGATCAACGACCCGATCGAGCCGGAGGACGTGACGTTCATCGAGCCGGGACGCACGACCCTGCGGGAGGTGGTCACGCGGCTCGGCGCGCCCGACGAGATGGAGCCCCTGGGCGACGACGTGGTCGCGCGGTACCATTTCCGCGACGCCCGCTACGCGCGCGTGAACCTCGGCTACCCCTCGGGGTTCTTCCTGCCCGTGCCGATCGACCTGGTCGTGGCGGGCGGCGGGCTGGGCGCCGACGTCTTCCAGGTCGTCTTCGACGCCGAGTGGAGGGCCGTAGGCCACGCCTTCGCGCACCACGCCCGGTCCTCCCGCTATCGGCCCTGGCCCTTCTCGGAGTGAGGTCCGCGATGACCGAGCCGCAAGAGGACAAGCCGGCGCGCCGCAGGGCGCTCATCGAGTCCCCCTCCTACCGCCGGGCCGACCAGGACCTGGAACTGCTGGCCCGCGACGAGCTGCGGCCCGTGCGGCTGCAGCTCGAGCTGCTGAAGCCGGAGCTGATCCAGCAGGAAGAGGGCATCCGCTCCACGATCGTCGTCTTCGGCAGCGCGCGCGTGAGCGAGCCGGCCGCGGCCCGCGAGGCCCTGGCGCGGGCGGAGCGCGAGGCGGCCCGGCGGCCCGGCGACGCCGAGGCGCAGCGGGCGGCCGCGGTGGCGCGTCGGCGGCTGGAGCTGGCCCGCTACTACGAGGAGGCGCGGGAGTTCGGCCGGCTCGTCTCCTCGGCCTGCCAGGTCCAGGGCGCCTGCGACTCCGTCATCGTCACGGGCGGCGGGCCCGGCATCATGGAGGCGGCCAACCGCGGCGCGTCGGACGTCGGCGCCAAGTCCATCGGCTTCAACATCACGCTCCCCCACGAGCAGGAGCCCAATCCCTACGTGCCGCCGCGCCTCTGCTTCCAGTTCCGGTACTTCGCGCTCCGCAAGATGCACTTTCTCCTGCGGGCCAAGGCGCTCGTCGCCTTTCCAGGCGGCTTCGGCACGCTCGACGAGCTGTTCGAGGCGCTGACGCTGCTACAGACGCAGAAGGTGCGGGACCTCGTCGTCGTGCTGGTCGGCCGGGCCTTCTGGGAGCGGCTGATCAACTGGCCGATGCTCGTCGAGGAGGGGCTGATCGGCGCGCCGGACCTGGACCTGATCCACTACGCCGAGACGGGTCGCGAGGCCTGGGAGACCATCCAGGCCGAGTTCCGCGGGCTCGCGGGACCGCGGCCGCTCGACCGCGAGCGATGAGGGAGATGAAGGAGATGAGGGAGGCGACGGCCGGCATGCGGGCCGGGCTGACGGGGAGAGGATGGAGCCTGCAGATGGCGGCGGTCGGGACGGTGACGCTGCTGCTGAGTGCGGTGGGCGCGACCGAGGCGCCGGACGAGCCGCGCGTGCGGGCGCGCGAGCTGGGGATCACGATCGGGCGCTACCCGCCCGGCCGGTTCAACGCGATCACGGACGTGGCGGGGGTCAAGGTCGGGCACGTCACGCTGAGCCGCGGGCAGGGGGCGCTCAAGCCCGGCGACGGGCCGGTGCGGACCGGCGTGACCGTCGTCATCCCGCGCGACGACGTCTGGCGGAAGAAGGTGCCGGCCGCGGCCTTCGTGCTGAACGGCACGGGCGAGATGACCGGGCTGGCCTGGGTCGCGGAGTCGGGCTTCCTCGAATACCCGATCGCGCTCACGAACACGCTGAACGTCCCGCGGGTGGCCAACGGCGTGATGAGCTGGATGATCGGGCGGTATCCCGGCATCGGCATCACCGACGATACGCTCACCCCCGTCGTCGCCGAGTGCGACGACAGCCGACTCAACGACAGCCAGGGACGGCACGTCTCCGAGCAGGACGTGATCACGGCGCTGGACAAGGCGGAGGGCGGGCCGGTGTCCGAGGGGGCGGTCGGGGCCGGGACCGGCATGGTGGCCTACGGGTTCAAGGGCGGGATCGGCACCGCCTCCCGCAAGCTCGCGGACGAGGACGGCGGGTACACGGTGGGCGTGCTGGTCAACGCCAACCACGGGCGTCGGCCCGAGCTGGTCGTCGCGGGCGTGCCGGTGGGCCGGCTCTATGACGAGACGCGGGAGAAGGGAGGGAAGCGGCAGAGCGTGCTCCCGGGCGCGGCCGCGGCGGAGGCCCGCGCGGAGGAGGAAAGCCGGCCGTCCGCGGAGGGCTCGATCATCGTCATCATCGCGACCGATGCGCCCGTGGACGCCCGCCAGCTCGGCCGGCTCGCCAAGCGCGCCGCCCTGGGGCTGGCCCGCACCGGCTCCACCGCGCGCCACGGCAGCGGGGACTTCATGCTCGCCTTCTCGACGGGCAACACGATCCTGCACGAGCAGAAGGAGCGCACCTACACGATGACCCACCTGGCCGACCGGCACCTGAACCCGCTCCTGACCGCGACCGTCGAGGCGACGGAGGAGGCGATCCTCAACGCCCTGACGATGGCGACGACGACGGTCGGCCGGGACAACCATCGGGTCGAGGCGATCTCGCTCGCGCGCCTGCGGGAGCTGCTCCGCCGCGCGAACCCGTGAGCGGGCGGCGACCCGACGGGCGCTTGCAATCGGACCGTCGCGCCGCTATCCTGGGGACCCTTCGCGCGGTCGGGCGTCCGGGACGTCCGACGGAGGACCACGATGGGCGACTACCAGATCGGCGGGGCCGTGCGCCTGCTCACGGCGATCGAGAAGACCGAGAGCTTCGCGGAGTTCCTCAAGACGCGCATGACCCGGGCCCTCGAGACGCAGGACCCCACCGAGCTCCACTACCTGCTCGCCCAGCTCGACGACTACCATTCCTACATGTGGCGCTACTACAAGAAGCTGCACCAAGACCGGGGCGAGCGGTCGCTTCCGCTGCCGGAGTAGCGGTCCCCCGCGCGCCCGCCCGGTGGACAAAGCGCGCGGCGCGTTGCTAGACTGCCGCGGACCTTCCGGCTCGAGGACCTGAGGATCCCCCCATGCGCTTCACCACCGCCCTCTCCCGCGAGACGGACGCGCTCACGGCCGGGCGCGCGCTCGCCCAGACCGTCCGCCGGGACCTGGGCCCCGGGCCCGTGGACCTGGCCTTTCTCTTCCTCTCGCCCCACTACGCGGGCGCGGCGGAGGCCCTCGGCGCGGCGGTCCGGGACGGGGTGGGACCGCGCCTGCTGCTCGGCTGCACCGGCGAGGGCGTGATCGCCCGCGACGAGGAGATCGAGGTCGCCGCCGCCGCGGTGCTCTGGGCGGCGCGCCTGCCGGGCGCCTCGCTGACCCCCCTGCGGGCCTCCGCGGTGGAGGCGGAGGAGCCGCTCTCGATCGACCACTGGCCCGACGAGTTCGGAGGCGGTCAGCCGACCTTCCTGCTCCTGGCCGACCCCTTCTCCCTGCCGGTGGACGAGGTGCTCTCGGCCATGGCGGAGCGCTATCCCGGCGTGGCGGCGATCGGCGGCCTGGCGGGCGGCGGACAGGACGCGGGCGAGAACCGCCTCATCCTCGACGGCGAGGTCCACCGCGACGGGCTCGTGGGCGTGGCGGTGACCGGCCCCGTGGGCATCCGCGCGATCGTGTCCCAGGGCTGCCGGCCGATCGGCGAGCGGTACGTCGTGACGAAGGCGGACAAGAACGTGATCTACGAGCTGGGGGGCGCGCCGGGGCTTCAGCGGCTCCAGGCGGCCTTCGAGTCTCTCTCGGCGGAGGAGCAGACCCGGGCGCACCGCGCGCTCCACATCGGCATCGTGATGGACGAGCACCGCAACCGCTTCGACCGCGGCGACTTCCTCGTCCGCAACCTGATCGGCGCGGACCGCGGCGCCGGGAGCATCGCGATCGGCGACCTGGTCCACGAGGGCCAGACCGTGCAGTTCCACCTCCGCGACGCGCAGGCGGCCGCCGAGGACCTGCACCTGTTGCTGGCCGCCGACCGGGCGCGGCACGAGCGGCCGCCGCTCGGGGCGCTGCTGTTCAGTTGCTGCGGCCGCGGCCGGGGGCTCTTCGGCCGGCCCCACCACGACGTGGGGGTGATCCGCGAGCGGGCCGGCGACATCCCGGTGGCCGGGTTCTTCGCGCAGGGCGAGATCGGGCCGGTCGGCGGGCGGACCTACCTCCACGGGTACACGGCCAGCCTGGCGCTCTTCGCCGAGCCGGAGGCGGGCGCGGGGCACGAGGGCTGACGGCGGCGTGGGCCGCCGCGCGAGGGAACGGACGGGACGGAGGAGGGACGACGGATGCGAGGCGCGTGGCTCTGGAGCCTGCTCTGGGTGATGCTGGCGGCGCCCTCGGCCGGCCGGGCCGAGGAGCCGGCCGCCGCGCCGCGAGCGGGAGGTGAGATCGTGACGACCGAATCGGGCTTGCAGTACGTGGACCTCGTCGTCGGCACGGGCCGAGCGGCCGAGCCGGGCGACACGGCCACGGTCCATTACACGGGCTGGCTGGCGGACGGGACCAGCTTCGACAGCTCGCGCACCCGCAACGAGCCCTTCTCGTTCCGCGTGGGCGCGGGGCGGGTGATCAAGGGCTGGGACGAGGGGGTCTTGGGCATGAAGGTCGGCGGCACGCGCAAGCTGATCATCCCGCCGGCCCTCGGCTACGGGGCGCGCGGAGCCGGCAACGTGATCCCGCCCGACGCGACGCTGACCTTCGAGGTCGAGCTGCTGGGGCTGCGATGAAGCGCACGCCGCTCTACGAGGCCCACAAGGCCGCCGGCGCCAAGCTCGTGGACTTCGCCGGCTGGGAGATGCCGATCCAGTATTCCGGGGTCGTGGACGAGTACCAGACCGTCCGCTCGACGGCCGGCCTCTTCGACGTGAGCCACATGGGCCGCCTGACCCTCTCCGGTCCCGGCGCCCTGCCGTTCCTCCAGCGGGTCGCCACCAACGACGCCGGCGTGCTGGAGGTCCTCGCCTCCCAGTACTCGATGCTGTGCAACGAGCGGGGCGGGATCAAGGACGACATCTTCGTCTATCGGGTGAAGGCGGAGGAATACCTCCTCTGCGTGAACGCCTCGAACCGGGAGAAGGTCGTGGCCTGGCTCCGGGAGCAGGCGGCGGGGGCGCGGGACCTGACGATCGAGGACCGCTCGACGGAGCTGGCCCAGCTCGCGCTCCAGGGCGCCGCGTCCCGGGCGATCCTCGCGGCGCTGGGCGTCGCCGGGCTGGAGGGGCTCAAGCCCCGCCGCGGCCTGGAAACCTCCTTGGCCGGCGCCCCGGCCCTCATCACCCGGACGGGCTACACCGGCGAGCCGGGCTATGAGCTCTACGTCCCCGCGTCGGCGGCGCCGGCCCTCTGGCGGGCGCTCCTCGACGTGGGCGGCCCGCGGGGGCTCAAGCCGGCCGGGCTCGGGGCGCGGGACCTCCTGCGCCTGGAGATGGCCTATCTGCTCTACGGGAACGACATCTCGGAGGCGCACACGCCGATCGAGGCGGGCGCCGAGCGGGTCGTGGGCTTCGACAAGGGCGACTTCGTCGGACGCCGCGCGCTGCTGCGACAGCGCGAAACGGGACCGGTCCGGCGGCTCGCAGCCTTCGAGCTCGTCGAGAAGGGCGTCCCGCGCCACGGGTTCCCGATCCTCGCCGGCGGCGAGGCCCGGGAGCCGATCGGCGAGGTGACGAGCGGGAACTTCTCCCCGATCCTGCAGAAGGGCATCGGGCTCGGCTACGTCCCGCCCGCCCATGCCAAGGAGGGCGCGTCGCTCGCCATCGCCATCCGCGGGCGCATCGTCCCCGCCGTCGTCGTCGCCCCGCCGTTCTACAAGCGCACCCCGGCCTGATCGCCCGCCCGATGGACAAGCCCATCTACCAGGGTCGCGTCGTCAACCTCGTCCTCGAAACGGTGACGCTCCCCAACGGCAAGACCGTCGAGCTGGAGATCATCCACCACCCCGGCGCGGCGGCGGTGGTGCCGCTCAAGGCCGACGGCACGGTCGTCCTCGTCCGCCAGCAGCGCCAGGCGCTGCGCGACTTCATCTACGAGATTCCGGCCGGGAAGCTCTCGCCGGGGGAGGACCCGCCGGCCTGCGCCGCCCGCGAGCTGGAGGAGGAGGTCGGCTACCGCGCCGGCTCGCTGGAGCGGCTCGCGAGCATCTACACCGCCCCGGGGTTTTGCGACGAGGTCATCCACATCTACCTGGGCACCGACCTCTCCCCCGGCACCCAGCAGCTCGACCAGGACGAAGTGCTGGAGATCGTCGAGATGCCGCTTCAGCGGGCCCTCGCGCTCATCCGCGAGGGCGTGATCCGCGACGGCAAGACCATCGTGGGGCTGCAGGCCCTCGCGCTGCGGGGGCGCGGCGAGGCCTCCGAAAAGTAGCCGTTACGGGATCACGCGACCTGTCCTCCCGCTGCAAGACGCCCGTTCATCACCCGCCAAAACGTGGCAACGGCCTTGACCGGGGCACCGGCGCGTCCTGGCGCGCCTGGGGTGGGCGGGTGAGAAGGCGGGCTGGGTGAGCATCCTGCGAGGTATCCTGGCATCGTCGGTGACGCCGTCTCCTCGGCATTCCAGGCGGCCCAAAGACGATGCGGGTCGCGGTCGCCGGGAAACGTCACCCCGTCGGAATGACGAAAGGAACTGACGGGACGCGACCCTACGGCGGCGACCGCTTGCTGCGTCCCAGGCCTCGGCGGGCGCGGCGGCGCTCTTCCTTCACGCGATCGGCAAGATAGCCCTTCAGCAGACTCTGGTACGGCACGTCGCGCTCGTTCGCGCCAGTAGCGTGAGCTCGGTGAGGAGCGTATCCGGCAGGCGCAAGGAGATCGTCATAGACGAAGGGCGTCAAGGAGGAAATCGGACGACGCGAGCCTTTGACCAATCCACCTCCCAGTCGAACCCCGTAAAGCGGGCCAGGAGCTCGTCGATGTCGGGGGCGTCTTGGCTCGCGAAGCCAAGCCGATGGGCGGGATATACGGCCGTCAACGGGCCGGAAGCGGGCTGGACCCGAGGCCGCCATCCGTTCCGATGTCCCAGGA
Organism: Candidatus Nitrospira neuquenensis; assembly: GCF_979578155.1. Classification (NCBI taxonomy): domain Bacteria; kingdom Pseudomonadati; phylum Nitrospirota; class Nitrospiria; order Nitrospirales; family Nitrospiraceae; genus Nitrospira; species Candidatus Nitrospira neuquenensis. The sequence goes on from NZ_CEFZDU010000011.1 coordinate 56,928, forward strand.
CGCGCGGAGGTGGCCGTCAGCCCCGCAGGGCGCGGATCTCGCGCAGGGTGATCTCCACCTCCTCCGGCGAGGTCAGCAGGCTGGGGGCGAGGCGGATGTACTTCGTCGCGTAGGGGGTGACGCTCGCCACGATCCGCCGCCGCCGGAGCCGCTCGACCGCCTCGGCGGGCGTGACCCCCGCCACGTCGAAGCAGGTGATCCCCGCGGACAGCTCATCGGCCAGGGGCGTGCGCAGCGTGACGCCGGGCATCGCGCGCAGGCCCTCCTTGAGCTGCCGGTTGAGCGCGTGGATGCGGTCGGCGATGCGGGCCTTGCCGATCGCGAGATGGAACCGGAAGGCCTCGCTCAGCGCCCAGCGGTGCTCGAAGGAGTGGAAGCCGCCGGGCGTCATCAGCGCCGCCATGGGAAGGTCCTCGGGCGGCACGTCCTTCATCCAGATCCGGTAGGCCTGCATGTTGAAGGTCGGGATCGTCGCGTTGGCCGTCGGCCACGCGCGGTGGTGGCCCCAGACGATCCCGGTCCCCCGCGGCCCGAACATCCACTTGTGGGTGCCGGCGATGAAGAAGTCGCAGCCGAGGTCCGCCATCGTGACGTTCTCGACGCCGAGTCCGTGCACGCCGTCCACGCAGAGCAGGACGCGATCGGCCTCGGTCCGTGCGGCGTTGATCCGCGCGAGCGCGTCGGCCATCTCCCGGATCGGGAGCTTGAGGCCGGTGCTGGAGTGGACCCAGGTCACGGCCACGTACCGGGTCGAGGGGCCGACCTCCCGCAGGAGCGTCTCGACGAGCTCCTCCTTCGTCACGGTGGCGAGGTCGCGGTAGAGGGGCACGGTGCGGATCGCCGCGCCGGTCCGCTTGGTCCGCAATTGGAGGGCCACCTGGGTCGAGTAGTGGTCGTGGACGGTGGTCAGGACTTCCTGGTCCGGCCGCAGCGCGAGCCCGCCATAGAGCAGCCCCAGGCCCATCGTCGTGCTGTCCGTGAGGGCGATGTCGGTCGGCCGCGCGCCCAGGTACTCGGCGGCGGCGCGCAGGACCTCCGCCTCCCGGGGCTCCTCGTTGTCCGCCCAGTAATGGGCGGGGTTCTCGTCCAACCCGCGGCGGTGTCGCTCGATGGCCTCCCGCACGGGCGTGGGATGCGAGGCCAGGAGGAAGCCGGTCATGTGGATGACGTCGCGCGTGAGGAGGAACTGGTCGCGGACGGCGTCCCAGCCGTCGAGGGCGGGCGGCGCGGCCGAGGCGCGGCTCAAGAGCGGCAGCGGCCCCGCCAGCGCGCTCGCGCCGAGCAGGAGGCCGGTGCGGACGAGGAAGGCGCGGCGGTTCATCCCTTCCCGATCGCCCCTCAGGCGGAGCCCGGCTCCGTCGGCGGGCAGGTGCAGACGAGGTGGCGGTCGCCGTAGGCGTCGTCGATGCGGGCGACCGAGGGCCAGAACTTGGAGTCGCGCACCCAGGGCGCGGGGAACGCCGCCTGCTGGCGCGAATAGGGGCGCGTCCACTCGGCCGCGGTCACGGCCTGCGCCGTGTGCGGCGCGAGCTTGAGCGGGTTGTGGTCGCGCGGGAGCCGCCCCTCGACGATCTCCTGGATCTCGCCGCGGATCCCGATCAGCGCGTCGCAGAAGCGGTCCAGCTCCGCCTTGGACTCGCTCTCGGTCGGCTCGATCATCAGCGTGCCGGGCACGGGGAAGGACATGGTCGGCGCGTGGAAGCCGTAGTCCATGAGCCGCTTGGCCACGTCTACCGCCTCGATGCCGGCGCTCTCCTTGAACTGGCGCAGGTCGAGGATGAACTCGTGGGCCACGTGGCCCTGCTGGCCGGCGTAGAGCACGGGGTAGTGCTTCTCCAACCGCTTGGCCATGTAGTTGGCGTTGAGGATGGCGACCTTCGTCGCCTTCGTCAGCCCCTCCGCACCCATGAGCGCGATGTAGGTCCAGGAGATCGGCAGGATGCTCGGGCTCCCGTAGGGCGCGGCGGAGACCGGCCCGATGGCCCGCTCGCCGCCGACCGGCACCACCGGGTGGCCGGGGAGGAAGGGCGCGAGGTGCGCGGCGACGCCGATCGGCCCCATGCCGGGCCCCCCGCCGCCGTGGGGGATGCAGAAGGTCTTGTGCAGGTTCAGGTGGCAGACGTCGGCGCCGATGTCGCCGGGCCGGCAGAGGCCGACCTGGGCGTTCATGTTCGCCCCGTCCATGTAGACCTGGCCGCCCTGCGCGTGGACGATCGCGCACGCGCGGCGCACGCCCTCCTCGAACACGCCGTGCGTGGAGGGATAGGTGATCATCAGCGCGGCGAGCCGATCGCGGTGCTCGCGGGCCTTGGCCTCCAGGTCCGCGAGGTCCACGTTGCCCTTGGCGTCGCAGGCCACCGCGACCACCTTCATCCCCGCGATGGCCGCGCTCGCCGGGTTGGTCCCGTGGGCGGAGACCGGGATCAGGCAGACGTCCCGCCCCGCCTCGCCCCGGCTCCGGTGGTAGGCGCGGATCACCATCAGTCCCGCGTACTCGCCCTGCGAGCCGGCGTTGGGCTGCAGCGACACGGCCGCGAACCCCGTGATCTCGGCCAGCCAGCCTTCGAGCTGGGCGAACAGCGCCCGGTAGCCGGCGGTCTGCTCGTCGGGCGCGAAGGGGTGCAGGCGGCCGAAGCCCTTCCAGGTGACGGGGATCATCTCGGCGGTCGCGTTGAGCTTCATCGTGCAGGAGCCCAGTGCGATCATCGAGTGGACCAGCGAGAGGTCCTTGGCCTGGAGCCGGTGGAGGTAGCGGAGCATCTCGTGCTCGGAGTGGTAGCGGTTGAACACCTCGTGGGTGAGGTAGCCGCTCGTGCGCGCGAAGGGCGCGGGGATGCGCGGATCCACGCGGTCCGCCAGCGCCTCGACCGTCTCGGGCGCGGGCTGGCCGCCGGCGAAGACCTCCAGCAGCGCCCGCACCTCGTCCGCCGTCACCGCCTCGTCGAGCGAGAAGGTGACGGTCCGCTCGTCCAGCCGGCGCAGGTTGATCCGCCGCGCGCGCGCGGCGGCGAGCACCGCGTCGGCCGAGGCCAGCGGCGCGCGCCCGGTCGCGCCGACGCGGACGGTGTCGAAGAACGGCGCGGCGCCGACTTCGTAGCCGAGCCGACGCAGCCCGTCGGCCAGCAGGACCGCCAGCCCGTGCACGCGCTCGGCGATCCGGCGCAGCCCCTCCGGCCCGTGGTAGACCGCGTACATGCTCGCCATGACGGCGAGCAGGACCTGGGCGGTGCAGATGTTGCTCGTGGCCTTTTCGCGCCGGATGTGCTGCTCGCGCGTCTGGAGCGCGAGGCGGAACGCCGGCTTGCCCGCCGCGTCGCGCGACACGCCCACCAGGCGGCCGGGCATCTGCCGCTTGAACTCGTCCCTGGTCGCAAGAAAGGCCGCATGCGGGCCGCCGTAGCCCAGCGGTACGCCGAACCGCTGGCTGGAGCCCACGGCGATGTCGGCCCCGAACTCGCCCGGCGGGCGCAGGAGCGTGAGCGCCAGGAGGTCCGTGGCGACCGCCACGAGGGCGCCGGCGGCATGGGCCGCCTCCGCCAGCGCGGCGTAGTCGCGCACGGCGCCGTCGGTCGCGGGGTATTGCAGGAGCAGGCCGAGGGCGTCGGACCAGTCGGTCATCTCCTCGGTCGGGACGACCCGCACGGCGATCCCCAGCGACTCGGCCCGGGTTCGGACGACCGCGATGGTCTGGGGGTGGCAGTCCGCCGCGACGGAGAAGGTCCGCCGGTCGGCGCCGCGGGCGCGGGCGACGGACAGGCACATGGCCATCGCCTCGGCGGCGGCGGTGCCCTCGTCGAGGAGGGAGGCGTTCGCGAGCGGCAGCCCCGTCAGGTCCGCCACCATCGTCTGGAAATTGAGCAGCGCCTCCAGCCGACCCTGGGCGATCTCCGCCTGGTAGGGCGTGTACTGGGTGTACCAGCCGGGGTTCTCCAGGATGTTGCGCTGGATGACCGGCGGCGTCACGCAGTCGTAGTACCCCATGCCGATGAAGGAGCGGAACACCTGGTTCCGATCGTGCAGGGCGCGCAGCGTGGCGAGGGCCTCCTGCTCGCTCAAGGGGGGATCGAGGGCCAGCGGCCGGCGCAGTCGGATGTCCTCGGGCACGGTCGCGTCGATCAGGGCGTCGAGCGACTGAAGGCCCAGCGTCGCGAGCATCTCCTGAATGTCCGCGTCGGTGGGGCCGAGGTGCCGCTGCACGAACTGGTCGGTGGCGCTGAGGAGCCGTCTGCCTTGCGTCTCGGTCACCGGGCGACCTCCTTCCCTGGCGGTGAAAGATGAACGGATCGCGGCGGGCGTGGCGCCGGACCGACGCCGGCGACCCGCCCCCGCCCCTTGCGGCTGCTCCGGGGCTGATGGGACCCTATTATGCCCTATGTTGCGGGGGGTCTCGCAAGGAGTCTTCACCGAGCGGATGGTCCGGCGGTCCCTCGCTGCCGGTCGCCGGCCGGTCTTGCCATCGCCCGGCGTTTCCGCCATCATGGCCCCGTGCACGTGCATGACCTCCTGATCGTCGGCGCGGGACTGGCGGGGATGCGGGCCGCGCTGGCCGCGCCCGCCCACGCCGACGTCGCCCTCGTCTCCAAGGTCCATCCCGTCCGGAGCCATTCCGTCGCCGCGCAGGGCGGCATCAACGCCGCCCTCGGCGAACACGACTCCTGGGAGCAGCACGCCTACGACACGGCCAAGGGCGGGCAGTACCTGGGCGACCAGGACGCGATCGAGGCCATGTGCCGCGAGGCGCCGGGCGACATCCTCGACCTGGAACGGCTCGGCGTCATCTTCAGCCGGGACGAGCGGGGCCGGATCGCGCAGCGGCCCTTCGGGGGCGCCGGCGCGGTCCGGACCTGCTACGCCGCCGACCGCACGGGCCATGCGCTGCTGCACGCGATGTACGAGCAGCTCCTCAAGCGGCGGGCCGTCGTCTACGAGGAGTGGTACGTCACGTCGCTGATCGTGGACGGCGGCGCCTGTCGCGGCGTCATCGCCTGGGACCTGCTGCGCGGCGGAGTGCACGCGATCGGGGCCAAGGCGGTGGTGCTCGCGACCGGCGGGAGCGGGCGCGTGTTCCTGACGAGCACCAACGCGGTGATCAACACGGGCGACGGCATGGCCCTGGCCTACCGGGCGGGCGTGCCGCTGGAGGACATGGAGTTCGTCCAGTTCCACCCCACGACGCTCAAGGACACGGGCATCCTGATCACGGAGGGCGCGCGGGGCGAGGGCGGCTACCTGTTGAACACGCTGGGCGAGCGGTTCATGACGCGCTACGCGCCCGAGCAGATGGAGCTCGCGACCCGGTCCACGGTCTCGCTCGCGATCGGGCGGGAGATCCTGGAGGGGCGCGGCGTGGACGGCTGCGTGCTCCTCGACCTGCGGCACCTGGGGCGCGCGAGGATCCTGGAGCGGCTGCCGCAGATCCGGGAGCTGGCCGTGGAGTTCGCCGGCGTGGACCCGGTCGAGAGTCCCATCCCCGTCCGTCCCGGCGCGCACTACCAGATGGGCGGCGTCCGCGCGAACCAGTGGGGCGAGACCGACCTGCCGGGCCTCTACGCGGCGGGCGAGTGCGCCTGCGTGAGCGTCCACGGCGCGAACCGGCTCGGCGGCAACTCGCTCCTGGAGACGATCGTCTTCGGCCGGCGGGCCGGGCAGCGGGCGGGCCTCTACATCGCCGGGGTGGCCCCCAAGGCCCCGCCGGAGAGCCTGCTGCGCGACGAGGAGGCCCGGATCGCCAAGCTGCTCGCGCGGCCGGGCCGGGAGCGGAGCTGGCGGATCCGCGAGGAGCTCGGCCAGACGATGGCCCACAACCTCGGCATCTTCCGGACGGAGGCCTCGCTGAAGGAGGCGGCCGAGAAGGTGCGCGAGCTGCGCGAGCGGGCGGGCCGCATCGAGCTGCAGGACCGGGGCCGCGTCTTCAACTCCGAGCTGATCCAGGCGCTGGAGCTGCACTCGCTCCTGGACGTGGCCGAGACGATCGTCGCCGGTGCCCTGGCGCGCCGGGAGAGCCGCGGCGCCCACTACCGGTCGGACTTCCCGGCCCGCGACGATGCGAATTGGCTCCGGCACAGCCTCGCCCACCGGACGCCGGACGGCCCGCGGCTGTCCTCCGCTCCGGTGACGATCACCCGCTGGCCGCCGAAGTAAAATAGCGGGAAGCGTCGGGCGACCTCCCCTCGCCCCCGATGCCCTAGCCTCACGGGTTGAGCATGCGCATCCTGGTCGTCGAGGACGAGGTGAAGGTCGGCTCCTTCATCCGGCGCGCGCTGGAGGAGGAGAGCTACGCCGTGGACCTCTGCGGGGACGGGGCCTCGGGGCTGGAGCTGGCGCGGCAGGGCGTCTACGACCTGGTCATCCTGGACGTGATGCTCCCCGGCCTCTCCGGCCTGGAGGTGCTGGAGCGGCTGCGCAAGGAGAAGGTCCGGACGCCGGTCCTGATCCTCACCGCCCGCTCGCAGGTGGACCAGCGCGTCAGGGGGCTGGACGCCGGGGCCGACGACTACCTCACCAAGCCCTTCGCGATCGAGGAATTGCTCGCGCGGGTGCGGGCGCTGCTGCGGCGCGGCACGGGCGAGGGCGCCGGCCTGCTCCAGGTGGACGACCTCGTGCTGAACCCGGCCACGCGCGAGGTGACCCGCGGCGGCCAGCGGATCGAGCTGACCGCGAAGGAGTACGCGCTGCTGGAGTACTTCCTGCGCAACGCGGGCCGCGTGCTCACCCGCGCCATGATCGCCGAGCACGTCTGGAACCTGGATTTCGACACCTTCACGAACGTCATCGACGTCTACGTCAGCTACCTGCGGAACAAGATCGACAAGGGGCGGGAGCGCAAGCTGATCCACACGGTCCGGGGCAGCGGCTACGTCCTGCGGGCCGAGGACTGACCGCGGTCCGCTCGGCGCGGCCGTCGGGGAAGGGACGAGGAACGCGATGACGAGGGCCGTTTCCATCCGCGTCCGGCTGACGATCTGGTACGGGAGCGCGCTCGCCGTCATCCTGCTCCTGTTCGCCGTCACGCTCTACGCGGTGATGGCCCGGCAGCTCCGCGACCAGGTGGACCGCTCGCTCGTGGAGGCCGCGACCGTCGCCATCCATTCGATCGAGCAGCGGCGGTTCGGCCCTTTCCTCCTCTTCGACGACCTCTCGGCCGACTTTCCCCGGCTCGCCGTCCTCGACAAGTTCTTCCAGATCTTCGGCCCGAGCGGGACGATCACGATCCGGTCGGCCAACCTGGGGCGGCGGGACATCCCGTTGAGCCGGACGGCGTTCGACGCGGCCCTCGCCGGCCACACGACGTTCGAATCGGCCCGGTTCCCGGACGGCCCGCCGATCCGGCTCGTGTCCGTGCCGGTGCGGCACGGCGACGCCCTCGTCAACGTCGTCCAGGTCGGGACCTCGCTCCAGCCGGTCGAGGAGGCGCTCAACCGGCTCCTGTTCATCCTGCTGGTCGCGGTGCCGGGCGCGCTGGTCGCGGCGCTGGTGGGCGGCTGGCTGCTCGCGGGCCAGGCGCTGCGGCCGGTCGGCGCGATCACGCAGGCCGCCGAGCGGATCGCCGGCGGCGACCTCACGCAGCGGCTCACGCCGCCGGCCGCCGACGACGAGGTCGGACGCCTGGCCTCCACGTTCAACCTGATGATCGCCCAGCTGGAAGCCTCCTTCCGCCAGGTCCGGCAGTTCACCTCCGACGCCTCGCACGAGCTGCGCACGCCGCTGACCGTGCTCAAGGGCGAGGCCGAGCTGGCCCTGCGGCGGCCCCGCTCCGCGGAGGACTACCGCCTGGTGCTGGAGAGCGCGCTGGAGGAGATCGACCGGATGACGCGCATCGTGGACGAGCTGCTCCTGCTCTCCCGGGCGGACCTGGGCGAGATCGAGCTGGCGACCCAACCCGTGCGGCTCGACGCGCTGGTCGAGGAGATCCAGCGCCAGGCCGCCGTCCTCGGCCAGGACCAGCAGGTGGAGGTCACGCTGGCCGAGACCGCGCCGGTCACCGTGACGGGCGACGAGCTGGGCCTCCGGGAGCTGCTGCTGAACCTCGTGGACAACGCGGTCAAGTACTCGCACCGCGGCGGGAAGGTGGAGCTGGCGGTCCGTCGCGAGAACGGCTCGGCGAAGGTCTGCGTGTCGGACCAGGGCATCGGGATTCCCGCCGACGCGCTGCCGCGCCTCTTCGACCGGTTCTACCGCGCGGACAACGCCCGCGCCCACGCGAAGAAGGGCACGGGCCTGGGCCTGTCCATCTGCCGCTGGATCGTCGAGGCGCACCGAGGCCGCATCGAGGTGCGCAGCGCGCCCGGCGCCGGCGCGACCTTCACCGTCATCCTGCCGCTCGCCTCCGCTTAAAGCCTTTTAATCCCCCGTTAATCGCCGCTTCATCTCGGCTTGTTAGCCTCCTTCCCATCGGGGCCGAGCGGCCCCTCGGAACGAGAAGGAGGCAACGATGTCACCCACGAGCATCACGAAACCCAAGGCGGGCGCGGTCGCGGCGGCGGCCGCGCTGCTGGCCGCCGTCGCGTCCCTGTTCGCCGCCGGTCCGTCCCCCACCGTACCACCGGCCGCCGTCGCCGCTACGGCCCTTTCGGCAAATCCCGCCCCCCCGCTGGGCCAACCGGCCGTCGCGGGATTTCCCGAGGTCGCCAAGGCGGTGACGCCGGCGGTGGTCAATCTCACCACGCCCGGGGAACGGCGCGGGCGCGGCGCGGGCGATCCGCGGGATCGGCAGGATCGGCGGGATCGGCAGGATCGGATGGAGCCGCCCTTCGGGCCCCATGGGGACGAGGGCCCGCGCGCCGGCGGGATGGGCTCCGGCGTCATCATCTCCCCGGACGGCCACATCCTCACCAACCACCACGTCGTCGAGGGCGCGCGCGAGGTGCGCGTGACGCTGCCCGACAAACGGGAGTTCACGGGCAAGGTGATCGGCGCCGACCCCAAGACCGACCTCGCGGTCGTCAAGGTGGATGCGCGGGACCTCCCGGTCGTCCCCTGGGGCGACTCTTCCAAGCTCCAGGTCGGCGAGTACGTCCTGGCGGTCGGCAACCCCTTCGGCCTCAACTCCACGGTCACGCTCGGCATCGTGAGCGCGCTGGGGCGCGGTCGAATGGGCATCACGCAGTACGAGGACTTCATCCAGACGGACGCGGCGGTGAACCCCGGCAACTCGGGCGGCGCGCTCGTGAACACGAGGGGCGAGCTGGTCGGGATCAACACGGCGATCTTCTCGCAGACCGGCGGCTACCAGGGCGTCGGCTTCGCCGTGCCGGTGAGCATGGCCCGGCCGGTCGCCGAGAGCCTGATCGCCACCGGCAAGGTGGTGCGCGGCTACCTCGGCGTGGCGATCCAGGACCTGACGCCGGACCTCGCCAAGTCGTTCGGCCTCACGGAGCCGAAGGGCGCGCTCGTGAGCGACGTCAACGACGAGGGGCCGGCCGCCGCGGCGGGCGTCAGGCAGGGCGACGTGATCGTCCGGTTCCAGGGCAAGCGGATGGACGACCCGGCCGCGCTGCAGCGCGCGGTCACGAGCGCGAAGGTGGGCGCGACGGTACCGCTGACCGTCATCCGTGACGGCCGCGAGCGGGAGCTGACCGTCACGGTGGGCGAGCAACCCGGGCCCCGCAGCGCGGCCAGCCTCTCCGACGGAGAAGCCGGCGGCGCGCTGGCCGGCGTCGAGGTCCAGAGCCTCGACCGCCGGCTGGCCCGGGAGCTGGGCCTCGCCGGCCCGCTCACGGGGGTCGTGGTCACGGCGCTCGATCCCGAGAGCCCGGCGGCCGGCGCGGGGCTGCGGCCCGGCGACGTGATCCGGGAAGTCAATCGGCGCCGGGTCGCGTCCGTGCGAGACTACGAGCAGGCGGTCTCCGCATTGAAGGAGGACCAGCCGGCGCTGCTGCTGGTCGTCCGGCACGGGAACTCGCTCTTCATCACGGTGAAGGTGTAAGCTGGCTCAACGACCGCAAAGGAGGGCACGATGGGTGGACAACTGTTGAGCGCGATGGCGGCGGCGGTGCTGGCGGTGGGGCTCGGTGTCTCGCCGGCCTGGGCGGACAAGGAGCGGCATGGGAGGGGCGACGGGTCCCATCGTGAGGGCCATCGGATGATGGGCGGCCACGGCCAGACGGGCCATTACCTCCGGCACCTGCTCATGCACCAGAAGGAGATCGGCCTGACCGGCGAGCAGGTCGCCAAGATCAAGGCCATCCAGCTTGCGCTGGACAAGACCCGGATCAAGATGGAATCGGACATCCTCGTGGCCGAGCGGGAGGTGGCGGCCATGGTCGAGGACGACAAGACCGACCTCGCCGCCGTCGAGGCGAAGATCAAGCAGAGCGAGGAGCTGGAGGCGAGCCTGCGGATCGCGGCGATCAAGGCGAGGCGTGAGGCCTGGACGCTGCTGACGCCCGAGCAGCGGGAGAAGGAGCAGGCCGAGCACGAGCGGATGATGCGTCACCACCGGGAAGGGTGACGCGCGCGATTCCCACCCCATCGGCGGGCCGGCCGTCGCGGCCCGCCTCTCTTCCCCGCCTGCGCCGACTTCCATCGCGAGCGCCCGGCCGCGCGCCAAGGCCTGTCGGGTCTCGGGCGGCAGGCCATCCGGCGGGACCTCGCGACCGGAGCGCGTCACGAGGGACATGCCGCCCGGTTCGCCGGCGCCGCCCGGCCCCTGGCCGTTTCCCTGAGACAGGCTGTTGGTGCTCGCCCCGCTGAAGCCGCCGGGCCTCCCGCTCGATCCAGCTCCCGATGTCAGGGCGGGGCGGCCAGCGATCGCAGGTAGGCGATCAGCGCGGCGACCTCTTCCCGGCCGAGGATGGTCCCGTACCCCTTCATGGCGGTGCCCGGCTTGCCGGCCAGGAGTGCCCGCTCCAGGCGGCTGTCGGTGAGCCCGCTCCTCACGGCCGGGTCGCGAAAATTGGTCGGCGGCGGGACGAGGCCCGCGCCCCGTGGGCCGTTCCCGCGCCCATCGATCCCGTGACAGGCGGCGCAGTGGCCGCGATAGAGCGCCTTGCCCTTGGCGAGCTCGTCGGGCGGTCCGGCCGTGGCGACCCCCAAGACGCCGCAGATCAGCAGGAGACCGACTCCCCCGTGACGACGCGCGTGGTCCTTCATTGCGGCGGTCCCTCCCCCGATCCCGAGAGTCCGATAAAGCCGTCCCCGATCAGCTCGATGGGCGCGCCCGCGGCGTCCACGGAGAACACTTGGATGCGCACGTGGCCGTCCGACGACCGCAGGGGGGGCTGGTAGGTGAACGTCACCTGGCCGCCCGACGTCGCGAAGAGGGTCACGCGGGGGTCGGCCCCGCTGACGCTCCCGCCGAGGATCGTTCCGCCGTCCGAGGCGAAGAAGACCGACTCGACCGCCACCCCCACAAGCGTGCCGTCGGGGGCCGGACCCGCCGGCGTGGAGATCCCCGAGAGGGTCACGAGCGTCGTCGTCGCGCCGTCGGGCGGCAGGAAGGCCTGCTCCGGGGTGACGCCGACGCAGCAGACGGGCAGGGTCCCGAGGACGGTCCCCGGGGCGAGGGCCGTCGTGAAGCGGAACGGCGGCGGAACGGCGCGGTTGCCGACCGGGTCCACCACCGTGACGCTCACGCTGTAAGTCTGGTTGGCGAACAGCGGGAACTGCGGCGTGAAGGCGAGCGTCCGTCGGTCGGGCGAGAAGGCGGCGACGCCGGCGATGGGAGCCCCGCCGTAATAATCCAGGAGCGGGAACGAGAGGCTCAACCGCGTGCCGAGCGGGCTCACCGACTCATCGAAGGTCACCTCGATCGCCGTCGTCCGCGGGACGCCGGTCGCGCCGTCGGCCGGGCTGGTCGCGGCGATGGCCGGCGGGGTCGTGTCGGCGGCGGTGCCGGTCGTGAACGCGCTCCCGACCGGCGCGCCGAGCGGCCGGAGCGCCAGGTTGGCGAGCGCGGTCGTGACGGTGACCGTGTGGGCGGCGTGGCCGGCGAGCTGCGCCGGCGTGCTCGGCCGCCACTGGACGATCGTCAGGTTGGCCTCGGTATTGAGCGTGGTGTCCTGCTCGAACCGCACCGTGCCCGCCACCGGCGTCCCGCCCCGGCTCACGAGGATCGCCTGGTCCGTCAGGCTGGTCGGGGCGATGGGCTCCGAGAACCGGATGGTGATCGGCTGGTTGAGGGGCACGCCGGCCTCGCCGTCGGCCGGGGTGACGGACAGCACCCGCGGGCCGGCGGGATCGCTCGCGGCCGCGCCGGTCACGAAGCGGTCGAGGAACTGGAAGCCGACGCTGTTGCCCGCGAGGTCGGTGACCTGCTGGCCGATCAGGGGCTCGACGTAGAGCAGGCCCGGCTCGAGCGGCTGCGCCGGCGTGAAGGTGACCGTCGTCTGGTCGGCGGACAGGGAGAGCGTGCCGGGGACCAGGTTCCCGTTCCCGTCGAACAGCTGGACCGCCTCCTCGACCAGGGAGAGGGGATTCAGGCGCTCGTCGAACCGGAAGACCAGCTTCGCGTCGAGCGGCACGTTCTGGATCGCCGAGCAGGGGCTGCTGGTGATGTTGAAGGGCAGGCAGGAGGGGCTGCCGGCGACGATCACCGGGGCGGCGGTGTCCATCAGCGGCGCCTCGGCCACGGTCGTAAAGGACGCGGTGAACGTCGCCGGCAGCGGGTGGCCCGCCGTGTCCGTGAGGCCGGCGCCCAGGGTGACGGTATAGGCCTGGTTCGGCGCGAGGAGCTGATCCGGGATGAAGGTGAGGATCGTGTTCGGGCCGCGGTCGCCGAGCCCCGCGGTCACGCGGCCCGGGACCGGCGTGCCGCCCGCCGAGAGCGCGAAGGTCGCGGCGGTGAGCGTGGCCGCGTTGACCGGCTCCGACAGCTCGACGGACACGAGGACGTTGGTCGGGACGGCCGCGAGCGCGTCGCCGGGGTTCAGCCGGAGCACGCTCGGGGGCGTCGCGTCCGCGCCGTCGCCGGTGGCGAACGTGGCGAAGCCGGCGGCCGGCAGCGGGCTCCCGACCGCGCTCTTGACCCCGGTCGTGATCGTGACGCTGTAGACCGAGGCGGGGGCGAGCGGCTGGGACGGCGTGAAGGTGACGACGGTGTTCGGCCCCAGGGCGCTGCCGCTCAGGGCAAGCGAGCCGGCCACCGTCCCCGCCCCGCTCGCGACGCCGACCGTGGCCGCGGTGACCGTGGCCGGGTCCAGGCTCTGGCTGAAGAGGGCCGTGACGACGGCGTTCGTGCCGACCGCCGTCTGGCCGTCGGCCGGCGAGAGCCCCAGGATCGTCGGGAGCGGCCCCCGGAAGCCGGGCGGGATGCAGCCCGTTTCGTTCCCCTCGGTGACGCAGCCGCCGGTCTTCAAGCGGAGGAGGCCGTTGGCGAAGCTCGACAAGAACGGCGAGGTGATGTTCCCCGCCTCGTCGGAGGGGAAGACCGCGATCGTGTCCATCGCCGACTCGTCGGGCGCGAGGGTCAGGGACGGGGCGGTGTAGGGGAACTCGGCGGCGCCGCCGGGCTTCGTCCGGTAGAGCCTGAGCCGGGGCTCGGTGGTGGCCGTCCCGCCGCCGAGGGTGCCGAGCGGCCGGCCCTGGTTGAATTGGTCCGCGAAAACCCCGGCGATGATCGGAGTTTCGGGCGGGACGGGGCGTCCGAAGGTGTCCCGCACGAGGACCGAGAGGTCGGACCGGCTCGCGCCGTCGGGCAGCAGCGTGTCCGGGTTGAGGGCGATCGTCGCCGTCGTGCTCGTGACGAGGGAGACCTGCGCCGTGCCGATGAGGCTGATGGGCACGCCGGTGGCGGTGACGCTCATGATCTGGACGATTCCCCTGACGACGCTGCCCGGCGGCAGCGTGAGCGCGGGCGCCCGGTAGGTGACCTCGGTGGACAGCCCGCCGCCCTTCGTCGCGAAGACCCGGACGCGCGGGTCCGCCGCGCTGGCCGTCCCGCCGAAGATCGTCCCGCCCGCGGTGGAGAGGTCGAAGATCGGCTCGGCCGTGACCGCCACCAGCGTGCCGTCCGGCACCAGGGCCCCGTCGGCGTCCAGCACGTAGGGGATGCGGATCTTGGCGGTCGTCTTGCCGTTGGCGTAGAGGATGGAGTCGGTCGGGAAGGCGGCGGCCAGGGTCGGCACCACCGACGGCCCGCTCCCGACCTCGGTCGTGAAGGCGCTGCCGGTGTCCGCGATCCGGTTCCCGGCCGCGTCCTCGATCCCGCTGAGCGTCACGAAGAAGGTCTGGGCGGCGAAGAGCGGGAAGTTGGGCGTGAAGGTCACGACCCGCTGGTCCGCGGAGAAGGCGAAGCCGCCGGGGATCGGTCCGCTCACGCCGCCGCCGGTCAAAGTGAAGGTGGTCGCGGCGTTGACGCTGGCCGGCTGGATGGGCTCGCTGAACGTGACCTCGATGGTCGTGGACAGCGGCACGTTGGTCGCGCCGTCCGGCGGCAGCACGGAGACGACGGCCGGCGGGGCGGCGTCGGCTCCGGCGCCGGTGGTGAAGGTCGCCGCCGCGCCGGCGGCCAGGGGGTTGCCCGCCAGGTCGGTCAGGCCCGCCGCCACGGTGAGGTGGTAGACCGTCCCGGGCAGCAGCGCGCCGGCCGTCGGCACCAGGCGGACGACCGTGTTGCCCTGCTCCAGCACGAGGGTCAGCGGGACCGGCGCGCCGCCCGTCGAGAGCTGCAGGTGCTGCGCCGTGACGGTGGGCGGCGCGAGGGCCTCCGAGAACTGGACGCGGATGACCGCGTTGGTCGGGACGTGCTCGGACCCGGGCGCGGGCGTCAGGCTTCGGACGGTCGGCGGGGCGGCGTCGGCGACGGCGCCGGTCGTGAAGGACGTGGTGCCCGGGTTCCGAAGCGGGTTGCCGGCCTGGTCGCGGACGACCTGCCCGAAGCCGGTGCCGACGGTCACGGAGTGGGCGGCGTTCGGGATGAAGGGCTGGTCGGGCGTGAAGGTGGCCGAGAGGCCGTCCGGGGCGACCGCGATCGTCCCGGCCAGGCGCACGATGCTGACGCTGCCGACGAAGAAGGTGTCCCGCGTGACCGTGGCCGGGTCCACCGGCTCGTCGAACAGGAGGGTCACCCGGGCGTTCAAGGGGACGAAGGACTGGCCGTCGGCCGGCAGGACGGCGGCGACCGCCGGGCCGACCGTGTCGATCTGGGAGGGAAAGCCCGCGCTGGTCAGCCCGCCGACCTCGACCGTGACCGGACCCGGAAGCGCGCCCGCCGGCACCCGTGCCGTGATCCTCGTGCCGCTCTCGGCCAGGACCGGCGCGGTCACGCGGGCTCCGGCGAGGCCGGCGAAGGTCACACGGTTGCTCCCGGGCTTGGTGCCGAAGCCGTTCCCCTCCAGGATCACGGGCGTCCCCACCAGCGCGGCGTTGCCGGTGCCGGGCGCCAGCGCGGCGATGACCGGCGTCGGCTGCCGGACGGTCACGGTCACGGCCGTCGTCCCGCCCGGGGCGGTCAGGGTCAGCGTCGTGGGCCCGAGGCTCGTCGGATTGGGCAGCGTCACGGGCACGGTCACGCTCGTGCCGGTGGATGAGGGCCGGCCGAGCGCCATTTCCGGATGGCTCGTCGCGACGGTCGCGAAGAAGAGGCCGCTGCCCGTGAGGGTGAGGGACGCGGAGCCGCCCGCGTCGAGGATGGAGGGCGAGACCTCCGTCACGGCCGGCGCCGTGGCGGTCCCGTGCGAGATCGAGCGCAGGTTGCCCACCCGGTCGTACTCGTACACCGCCACGTTCCCCTGCCCGTCCACGACTCCGATGAGCCGGCCCAGCCCGTCGTAGTAGTACCGGGCCTGGTCCGCCTGCGCCGCGCAGACCAGGAGCGCGAGGCCCGCCGCCGTCCCCAGCCTGACCAGCCCTGCGAGGAGCTGTCGTCTCATCGCGCGGTCACGTCCTGTGTCTCGACCAGAGATACCAGGCGCAGAGGGCGAAGAAGGCGGCCCCCAGGAGCCCGACGGGGTGGCCGGTCCGGACAAAGGCGACCACCCCCGCCGCCGTCAGGAGCAGGCCCAGCAGGGCGCCGAGCCGGTCCGCGCCTCGCTCCAGCCGCTCGGCCGCGGCCGGCCCCAGGCGCCGGCCGAGCGCCGACGCGAGCAGATACCCGGCCACCGCGCCCAGGGCCGCGCCGACGCCGGCGAGCAGCCAGTGGCCCTCTTCGCCGATCAGCCACCAGCCGGCCAGGTCGCCCAGCGCCGCCCCGACCGCCGTGCCGACCGCGGCGAGCCCCGCGCCGCGCCGGTACCAGGCGGGCATCCCTTCCGAGGGTCTGCGGTCGTCTACGGCCATCATCGCTTGCGCTTTCCGATCAGCTCGTCTTCGCCGCAGTTCAGGCTGCCGGCGCAGGGGTCGTCGAACTGGCCGCCGATGGCGCCGCCGATCTGGCCGCCGATGATCCCGCCCACGAACCCGCCGACCACCTGCCCGACCACGCCGCCGACCACGGCCCCGCCCAGGCTGCCGAGCGGGCCCGCGCCCAACCCCAGCGCGCCGCCGACCCGGAAGCCGATCTCCATGCCGATCTCGGCCCCGACCGCGCGGCCGGCGAGCCCGCCCGTGACCGCGCCGGCCACGCCGCCGATCGCCTCGCCCGTCCCGCCGGACAGCCCCGGGAAGATTCCCCGCATGAGGCCCTCCGGGTCCGTGAAGGTGACGGGGTTGTCCTCCGTGTAGAGGTACTCGTTCAGGGCCAGGGGCCGGAGCAGCGCCCGGCGGCGGAGGCGGTCCACGGGGAGCCCGCCCGACGCCTGCCGCGCGAGGAGCACGCGGGCGAGGTTGAGCGGGTCGGGCGAGAGGAACCGCGCCATCCCGGTGCTGTAGTGTCGCGCCCGGTAGAAGTACTGGTCCACGCCGTCCCGCTCCCGTCCCGTGAAGCCGAAGGGGCTGTCCGACGCGCCGGTGACGCGCGTCCGGCCGAAGGGCTCGTAGGCGTAGGACGTCGCCAACGCGCCGCTCCCGTCCGTGAGGGCGACGATGCTCCCGAGCGCGTCCGCGTGGTAGGCCTCGCTCGTGACGCCCGCGTCGCGCAGGAAGGGCTCGTCGAGCGTCAGGCTGCGGAGGTAGCTCGCCCCGACCGTCCCGCCGCCGAGCTCCTGGACGATGTCCCGCCCGTCGTAGAGGTATTCCGTCGTGACGCCGTTGAGGGTCTTGCGCACCCGCCGGCCCAGGGCGTCGTAGGCGAACTCGGCGAGGAACCCCGGCCCGGTGACGGCGACCAGCCGGTTCCGCGCGTCCCAGGCGTAGGTGGTCGTCCCGGCCGCGTCCGTCCGGCTCACCAGGTTACCGTTCGCGTCGTAGGCCAGGTTCGGAGTCTCGCCGCTCCCGGCCGGAGCGTTGAAGCGGACGAGCTGGTTCGCCGCGTCGTAGGCCGCCTGGACGGCCGAGGGCATCAGCGTCGCCGCGCCGCCGCTCCTCGTCAGGCCGATCCGGTTTCCCGCGGCGTCGTAGCTGTAGGCCAGGCTCTCGATGAGCCCCGTCGGGCCTTGGTGGAGGATGGAGAGCAGCCGGGAGGCGGCGTCGTAGCCATACACCGTGCTCGTGCCGTTGGAGCGGGACAGGGAGACCCGCCGCCCCGCCTCGTCGTAAGCGAGTCCGACGGCGTGGAGGTCCTGCGCCACGCGCGCGAGCCGGCCGGCCCCGTCGTACTCGTAGGCGACCGGCGCCCGGCCGTTGGCCGTCATGGCGGTGCGCCGGCCGAGGGCGTCGTACTGGTAGGCCACCGTGCCCTGGGGCGTGGTCTCCTGGATCAGGCGGTCGAGCAGGTCGTAGGTGAACTCGATCGAGCCGGCGGCGGAGTCCGTCGCGCGGACGAGGCGCCCGGCCGCGTCGTAGGCGAAGGCGGTGCTGCCGCTGTCCCCCTGGTAGCCGGCCCCCGCCGGCCGGTTGAGCGCGTCATAGGCGAAAACGGCGACCTGGCCCTTCCGGTCCGTGTGCTGGGCGAGGTTGCCCGCGGCGTCGTACCGGTAGGTTTCCTGGCGGCCGAGGGCGTCGGTCCGCGAGGCCAGCCGGTCCAGGTCGTCGTAGGCGTAGGTCGTGGTGCGGCCCTCGGCGTCGGTGGCCGCGACCAGGTTGCCGTTCGGGTCGTACGCGAAGGCGGTCAGCCCCTCGACCGCGTCGGTGAGTTGCGTGACGCGGTTGAGGGCGTCGTACTCGATGCGCGTGGTGAAGCCGCGCGGGTCGGTCACGGCCAGGAGCCGGCTCACGGCGTCGTAGGCCCGCTGCGTCCGGTGGCCCAGCGGGTCCACGGTCGCGACCAGGTTGCCCGCCGCGTCGTACTCGAAGGTCGTCCGGTTCCCCAGCGGGTCGGTGATCGAGGCCGGCTGGCCGACGGCGTCGTAGGCGAGGGCCGTGGTCTGGCCGAGCGGGTTCGTGACGGCGGCGAGGTTCCCGCGCGCGTCGTACGCGAACGTCGCCGACCGGCCGAGGGGATCGGTGATCCGGGTCACCCGGTGGAACGAAGGCTCGTACTCCAGCCGCGTCACCTGCCCGGCCGCGTCGGTGACGGCGGTCACGTTGCCCGCCGCGTCGTAGGCGAAGGTCCTGCGCCGGCCGAGGGGGTCCACGACCGCGGTCAGGCGGCCCTGGCCGTCCCGCTCGCTCCGTGTCACCTGCCCGAGCGGGTCGGTCACCGCCTGGGTGAAGCCGTCCGGCGTGACGGCGTAGGTGGTCGCGTGCCCGCGCGGGTCCACGAGCGTCGTCGCGAGGACCGCCCCGCCCGCGAAGCTGTACCCCGCCTGGACGGCCTCCCACGACTCCTCGGAGGGGCAGGCCACGGTCCCGCTCACCCGCACGTCGAGCGTGACGATGGTGCCGCTGGTGGCCGTGGGGCAGCCGGGGCCCGTGACGGTCGCGCCGGAGAGGCGGTAGCGGAAGCGCCACTCCGCCCCGTCCGGGAGGAGCTGGCGGAGGATCCGCCCGCTGTCGCCGTAGACGTTCCGGACGAAGGGGATGTTCCGGGGGTCCGTGATCGTGAGGATCCGGCCCGCCGCGTCGTAGGCGTAGCGGGTCACCCCGCCCGCCGGGTCGGTCACCGTCGCGAGCCGCCCGTCCGCGTCGTACCCGTAGTGGACGGTCCGGCCCAACGGGTCCCGGACCTCCGTCACGCGCCCGCCGCTGCGCGTGAGCTGGATCGCGCGGCCGGCCGCGTCCACCACGCGCGTCGCGGCGCCGGCGAAGTCGCGCTCGATGGCCGTCCGGTTGCCGTTCCGGTCGGCGATCTCGATCAGGAAGTCGAGCGCCGCGCCGAACGAGTTCAGGACGGTCCGCCGGAACCGCCAGACCGTCCCGTCCTTCCAGCGCAGGAGGCTCTCGGCCGACTGTCCCGTCGAGAGCTGGGTCAGGACGGCCCCGTCCAGCAGCGGATGGGTCTTGTTGGTGAAGGTGCCGTCGGCGTTCCTCGTCAGGTCGAGCCGGGTGTTCCCCGGCAGGACGAGGCGGAAGATGTCCGGGCTCTGCGCGCGGAAGGCGATGCCCGGGATCAGGATCGGGTCGATGGACAGGGCCCAGCCCGGACCCAGCGGCGGCTGGTAGCCGCCGATCGTGCCGAAGGGATCGAAGGGGTTGTAGGTCCGCCCGATCGCCACGGGCAGCCGGCCGGGCAGGACGAGGTCCGTCTGCTCCACCGTGAAGACGCCGATGCCCAGCTTGACGGGATCGCCGCCGGCGGGGCCGGACGGGTTGTTGTTGGGCTGCTTCTGCTGGCGACTGACGAAGCAAGCCAGGCCGCAGACCCCGCAGAACCGCTGGATGCCGACGCCGGGATTGGACACGATCCTGCTGCCGTCCGGCGACACCGTGCCCGTTCCCGCCAGTCTCCACGTGCCGGGGCCGCCCATGGGCGAGGCGTCGTAGTACCAGAGTTCCGCCTCGTCGCCGGGGTCCAGGTCGAGGTCGTTGGGCAGCGCGATGGGGATCGGGGCGCTGGGCACCCCGCCCATCGGCGTGCCGAAGAAGAGCTGGTACAGCGAGCGCGTCGGCCCCGGCGGCGGCGGGACGGGCAGCCGGTCGGGGGTCAGCCGCTCGACCGCGAGCCTCGTCTTGAGCACGCCGTCCCAGCCGGTGATCGTGACGCCGGCCGGCAGCGTGATCGCGACGCCGGGGAACCGGGGGTCAGTGATTACCTGGTCGGCCGAGCCGTTGGCGATCGGCGTGAACCGCTCGGGCGGCGGGGGCGGCGTGATCCGAAACGGCGGCAGCACCGTGACCTGGCCCGCCGTCGCGACCACGTCGGCGGCGTACATCGGATAGCCGGGCACGGCCGCGTTGGCGTCGATCATGAGCTGCACCGTGCCGGCGGGGACTTGTTGGAGCAGGAAATTGCCCGCCGCGTCGGCCTGCGTCTGGATCGGGCCGCTCGGCGTCTGGACCTTGACGATCACGTCGGGGATGGGCGTCCCGTCCACGCGCAGCATCTGGCCGCTGACCGCCGTCTGCCCGCCCTGCGCGAGGACCTGGAGCGTGAGCGGCACCGACTGGGTGCGCGCGCCCGTCTCCAGGAGGGCCGTGCCGGTCAGCGTCACGGGGAAGGCCCCGGGCGGGGTGAAGGGACTCGTCAGGAAGGTCACGAAGCCCTGCTGTCCGGGCGTCAGCGCCGGCGCGGAGAACTGGGCCATCACCCCGGAGGGGAGGCCGCTCACGCCGAGCGTCACAGCGCCGGCGAAGCCGCCGAGCCCCGACACCGCCAGCGCGTAGGCAACGACGCCGCCCTGCACCGTCGTCGCCACGGCCGGCGCGGCGGGGGCCGCGATCAGGCTGAAGTCGCGGGCGAGCGTCACGGTGAAGGCCTCGGGGCTCGCCCCCGTGCCGAGGGTCGTCGTGACCGTGACCGGGCCGCTGGTGGCGCCCTGCGGGACGAGGGCGGTCAGCGCGGAGTCGGTCGCCGCGGTCACGAGGGCCGCCTTCCCGTTGAACCGGACCTGGTTGTTGCCGGGCGAGGGGTCGAAGTGCCGGCCGCTGATGGTGACCGTCGTGCCGACCGGGCCGCTGGCCGGCGAGAGGCTCGCGAGGACGGGGCCGCGGATGACGGTGAAGGGCTGGGCGCTGGTCGCCGTGCCGCCGGGCGTGGTCACGGTGAGCGGGCCGCTCTGGGCGGTCTCGGGCACGAGCGCCGTGAGACTCGTCGCCGTGACGCCCGTCACGACCGCGGGGGTCCCGGCGAACGCGACCCGGTTGTGGGCGAGGTCGGTGGGGTCGAAGCCCTGGCCGGTGACGGTGACGTGGGTGCCGGGCCGCCCGCTCGTCGGGACGAACCCCGTGAGGACCGGCAGCGGGACCGTCGTGAACCGGCTGGTGGTGGTGGGCAGGCCGGTCCCCGCCACATCCGTCAGGCCGGCGAGGGTGAGGGTGTAGGTCGTGCCCGGCTCGAGGCGCACGCTCGGGGCCAGGACGACGAGCAGCCCCTCCTCGGCCGGGGCGACGCGGGCGGGGACCAGGCCGCCCGGCCCGCTGAGGGTGACCGTCGCGGTCGTGACGCTCGTCGCCAGGAGCGGCTCGGAGGCCAGGACGGTGAGGAGGGGATTGCGCGGCACGAACGTCGCGTCCGGGGCCGGGCTCACGGCCGCGACGAGGGGCGCGGTCCCGTCGGGCGGCGGCGGGCCGAGCAGCTCCGTGTGGGCCAGGACTCCCCCGGCGCCTTCGCCCCCGGCGACGAGGATCTCGCCGCTGGGCAGCCGGGTGGCCGTATGGTGGGCGCGCGCGATGCGGAGCGTGGCGGCGACGGGTGCGAAGGTCTGGGTCGGGGGGAGGAACCGCTCCATCGAGCCGAGGAACGTGTCCCCCTGCCGGCCGCCGATGAGGAGGACCGAGCCGTCCGGCTGGAGCAGGGCGGCATGGCCCGCCCGGGGGGTGGTGAGCGTGGCGGCAAGGAGCGTGCTGTGGCCGGTGGCGGGGTCGAACAACTCGGCGGAGGCGAGGTCGGCGGTCCCGTTCCGGCCGCCGGCCACCAGCACCAGCCCATTGGGCAGGAGCGTGGCCGTATGGGCGGTCCGGGGCACCTGGAGCGCGTCGGGCAGGGGGGTGACGGCGCCGCTCTGGGGATCGTAGAGGGCGCCGCTCAGGGGCGACGGCCGGGCGTCGAAGTGCTCGCCCTCGGTCAGGGCGACGTGCGAGACATCCAGGCCGCCGAGCAGGAGGACGCGGCCGTCCGGGAGCAGCGTGGCGCTGTGGCCGGCGCGGGCATTGTGCAGGCCGGCCGGCAGCGGGTCGGCGGCGCCCAGGTCGCGGCGCAGGTGCTCGGCCGAGGGGAGCGGCCCGAGGGCGTCCGCGCCGCCGGTGACGAGGAGGGAGGCGTCGGGCAGCAGCGTGGCGCGGTGGCCCCGCCGGGCGGTGAGCAACGCCAGCTCCAGCGGGGTGCTCTGTAACGTGGCGCCGTCGAAGCGCTCCGTTGTGGCGAGGGGCTCCGCGCCCGCCCCGCCGCCGGTCACCAGCCCCTGTCCGTCGGGCAGGAGCGTGGCCGTGTGGCCGCTGCGGGGCTGCGTGAGGTCGCCCAGGGGGATCACGCCGCTGATGGAGAGGCGGAGGTAGCTGCCGGGGGCGCTGGCGAGCTCGACGCGCAGGCGGTGGGGACCCGGCGCGAGGGTCAGCGTCCGGTCGATCGTCGGAGTCGTCTTGGAGAAGGCGCTGGGGGCGACGACCTCCACCCCGTCCACGAGGACGCGGCCGCTGGACACCGCGTCCTCGATCGCGACGCGGGCGCTCCCGTCCGGGTTGCCGTTGATGAGGTGCAAGCTGAAGGGCGGGCCGACGTAGGCGGGGACGACGAAGCCGCGCTCGTAGACGTTCGGCGAGCCGCCGGTGCGGTCGAAGCGTTCCTGGCTGAAGACGGGACGCGGCTGGTCGGCCGCGAGGAGGGGGGCCGGCCCGAAGGCGGCCGCGAGGGCGAGGAGCCACGGGACGCCCGCGCATCCCCCTCCACGCCTCCCGCCCTGGTCGCGCATCGGCGGCCCCTCCCACGCCCCGCCGGGGTGGCGGGCCGCCTCGCGCGAGGCGAAGCGTGCGGGCGGCTATACAGCAATCGCGCCGGCGGCACAAAAGCCCAAATACGAGGGGGCGATCGCCAGCCCTCCTTTCGTTGGGGTCCAACGAACCGAGGGAGGTCCGCGCAGAGGCAACGATGCCTCGGGCGGGCGGATCGCGGGATGACTTGATTCGCGGCGGCGATCGCCCTAGAGTGGCGCGGGTCGCGATACATCGGAACCAAGGAGACGGCCATGATCCGCGGGTACAACGGCATCGCGCCCACCATCCCCGCGAGCGTCTTCGTGGACGAGACGGCGGTGGTGATCGGCGACGTGGTGATCGGGGAGGAGTCCAGCGTCTGGTTCAACTCGGTCGTCCGGGGCGACGTCCACTTCATCCGCATCGGCCGCCGGACGAACGTCCAGGACCTCTGCCTCCTGCACGTCACCCACGACACCCATCCCCTCGTGATCGGGGACGAGGTGACGGTGGGCCACCATGTCGTCCTGCACGGCTGCACGGTGAAGGACCGGGTGCTGGTGGGGATGGGCGCGATCGTGATGGACGGCGCGGTGATCGGCGAGGACTCGATCGTCGGGGCCGGGGCCCTCGTGACGGAGGGGACCGTCGTGCCGCCGAAGAGCCTGATCCTCGGCGCGCCGGCGAAGGTCCGGCGGCCGGTGACGGATGAGGAGCTGGCCTGGATCAGGGAATCGGCGGAGAACTACGTCCGCTACGCCCGCGACTACCTGCGCGGGCCGGAGAAGCCGAGGCCGGGGTTCACCGTCTGAGGGCGGCCCGCCGGGCGGACGGCCGCCGGCGGGGGCCGCGGTCCTCGATCCGGATGAAGCAGACCGGATCCTCCACGATGGCGGTCGGGTGGTCCTCCGGCTCCACGAGGCAGATGCGGCCGCTGCGCGCCGCCCAGTCCGTGATCCAGGGAATCTCCTCCACCGAGGTGGTGACCAGCGCCGGCGTCGCCAGCTTGTTGAGGCAGGCGTCCGCGAGCGCGCGGACGGCGGCTCGCTCCCGCGCGAAGGCGCGCGGGTCGAAGGTGACGGGGTCGGCGCGGCCGTAGGAGAGGGCCGAGAGCGTCGGGAACCGCTCCGGGTCGTTCAGCACGCTGACCATCCAGAGGTGGTCGAAGGGCCCGGCCGCCCGGCGCGCGTCCCCCGCGCGGAGCCGCCAGGCCGGGCCCCCGCGGTCGGCCAGGGCGCGGTTGATGACCGCGACCTCCGTCCTCCGGAGGTTGAAGGCCGCCACCTCCCGCCGGAGGTCGAGGGTCTCCGCCAGCGCCGCCGGCAGCTCCGCTACCCCCGCCCCGACGTAGAGGCTGCGGCCCCCCCGACGGAGGCGGCCGAGCAGCACTGCCGCCAGCCGCATGCCCAGCGCCCGACAGGGCCCGCGCTTCGCCCGCCAGAAGGCGGCGCCGCCCTCGTCGCAATAGACGGGCCCGAGCGCCCCGTAGTCCAGCCGTGCGAAGACCCGGCCGATGAGGGTCCGCGTGGGCGGGGCGATGGGGCGGGGGCGGTGCGCCATGGCCGGGCTACAGTAGGCCATCGGGCGCCGGGAGGCAACCCCGTCCGACCGCGTCAGGCCCCCTGCGGGACGTCCTTGTCTTCTTCGACGGCCTGCGCTAAGATGCGCCCCTCACTTTTCTGTACGTGCTTCCACCGAGCTGGCCGGCGGGATTCGCGCACGGGTCGGCGCGGCACGGATCGGGCGGGTTCATGACGGATGGTCCCGAGAACCCTCTGCTGGAGGGCCTCGCGCGGCTCCTGAGCCGGGCGGGCGTCGGCGGGGCCCACCTGCGGGTCGGCCGGAGCGCCTGGCGGCTCGAGGCGGCCGGACGGTTTGTCCCGGCCGACGCGGCCGACCCCCTCCCCGGACCCCGCCTCGCCCTTCCCGGCGGGACCCTGAGCCTGGCCGCGCCCCTGGCGCCCGAGGACAGCGCGGCGGTCGAGACCCTGGCGCGCGCCGCCGCCGAAGCGATCCAGCTTCGGGACCGGCTCGACACCGTCTTCAAGACCGGCCTCGCCCTCTCCGCCAACCTGAACCTCAAGAACGTGCTCTCGGAGCTGCTCGTGCTCACCCAGGCGACCCTGGACACCGAGGCCGGCTCCGTCATGCTGCTCGACGAGACGAAGACCAAGCTCTACTGGGAGGTGGCCGGGGGCGGCGGCTCCGGCGCGCTGGAGAGCCGGACCCTGCCCGTCGGCGAGGGCATCGCGGGGACGGTGGCGCGGACCGGCGAGCCGATCATCGTCGCGGACGCGGAGCGCGACCGGCGGGTCGCGCGGTGGGTGGATGAGGTCACGAGCTTCCGCACGCGGTCTATCCTCTGCGTCCCGATTCGATTCAAGGGCGCGATCATCGGCGTCCTCCAGGCCCTGAACAAGCGGGAGGGCACCTTCGACGAGGACGATCGGGAGCTGCTGGAGCTGATCGCCGCGGAGGCCGGCGTGGCGATCGAGAACGCCCGCCTCTACGAGTCCCTGGAGGCGCGGGTGCGGGAGCGGACCCGGGAGCTGAGCGACGCCAACGCGCACCTGAGCCGGACGCTCGACGAGCTGCGGGAGGCGCAGACCCAGCTCATCCAGGCGGAGAAGATGGCCTCCCTCGGCCGGCTCGTCGCGGGCGTCGCCCACGAGATCAACACGCCGCTCGGCGCCATCGCGAGCAACACCGACCTCCTCGCCCGCGGGTTCACGAAGCTCCAGGGGGCGGCGGCCGAGGCGCAGGCGCGGCTCCTCAAGACCCTGACCCCCCTGGTCGAGACCAACGCCCAGGCCTGCCGGCGCATCTCGGAGATCGTCAAGAACCTGCGCATCTTCGCCCGGCTGGACGAGGCCGAATGGAAGTCCGTGGACCTGCGCCAGGGGATGGACAGCACGCTCACGCTGGTCCACCACCTGCACAAGGGCCGCGTGCAGATCGCGCGCGAGTACGGGGAGATCCCGCTCGTCGAGTGCCACCCCGGCCAGATCAACCAGGTCTTCATGAACCTGCTGGTCAACGCGGTGCAGGCGATCGAGGGGCCGGGCACGATCCGGATCCGGATGAGCGCCGAAGAGGGGCGGGTCCTCGTCGAGGTGCAGGACAGCGGCTGCGGGATCGACGAGGCGCACCTGGGGAAGATCTTCGACCCCGGCTTCACGACCAAGGGGGTCGGCGTGGGGACGGGGCTGGGCCTGTCCATCTGCCACCAGATCGTCGCGGCCCACAAGGGCACCATCCACGTGACGAGCCGAAAGGGGATGGGGGCGACCTTCACGGTGACGCTCCCCGTGCGTCCTGGTGCGTGAGCGTCGGCGGGGCGGAGCCCTCGTCGCGGCGGCCCTGCTCGTCGCGGCGGCGGGCACGGCGGGCGCGGCGGAGCCGGCGAAGGAACCGGTCCCGGAGCCGCCGCCGGCCGGGCCGACCGGGCCGACCGGCGCGGCGTCACCCGGCGGCCCGGCTCCCGACCGGGCCGCCGCCGGCGCGGCTCCGGAGGGCGCGACCGGCTTCCTCCCGCGGCTCTACGAGGCCGGGGCGAAGCTCCGCGACCTGGGCGTCAAGGGGGACGTGACGTACAAGAACTTCACCTTCTTCCGCGACGTCCCCAACGACAAGCGCACGAACGGCATCGAAGGCATCATGCACCTGCAGCTCGACCGGCAGATCACCGACTGGTGGCGAATGTCCTTCCGGGGCGAGGCGCGGCAGGACAACCGCGACTTCACCAAGGGCTACGAGATCCGCATTCCGGACAACCTGCTGCGGCGCCGCATCCTGGACATCATGGAGTCCTACTGGAAGTTCACCCTGCCCGGCGAGGCCGAGTTCACCGTCGGGAAGCTCATCTACACCTGGGGCAAGGGCGACTTCTACAGCCCGACCGACAACATGAGCCCCTACGACTACCTGGACGTGATCGACCGACTCAAGCTCCCGGTCTACTCCGCCGAGCTCGACAAGAGCTTCGACACGCCCGCCGGCCCGGTGGACGTCTCGGCCATCTACATCCCCTTCTTCACGCCGGCCCGCAACCCGCTGGAGAACAGCCGGTGGACGCCGGTCGGCACGCCCACGCCGGGCGTAGGGGAGTCGGTGCCCACGGGCGCCCAGACCTCGCAGCGCGTGACGCCGGGCCGCGACCCGAACAACGCCCAGTACGCGGTCCGCGCCAAGACGACGGTCGGCAAGGTGGACGTCTCGCTGAGCTACTTCTACGGCTGGGAGTACCTGCCCGTCGTCCGGGTGAACCGGGACGGCCCGAACACCATCTTTATCCCCGTGTACCGGCACATGCAGGTGCCGGGGGCGGACTTCGAGACGACGCTGGACCGGTTCGTCCTCAAGGGCGAGGCGGCGCTCAAGTTCGGGGACCGCGAGCTCAAGGACAGCCGCGTCCAGGGGATGCTCGGCGCCCGCTACACGCGGGACGACGTCTGGACCGACTGGCTCAAGAAGCTCATGGTGGACTTCCAGTACAACCGGCAGGAGTTCATCTCGTCCCAGAACCCGCAATACATCGTGACCGGGAGCTTTTTGAACGGCTTCCGCAACTCGGGCTCGGGCGGCCTGGAGTTCGAATTCAACCCGGACCGCACGTTCAACCGCGAGACCAAGTTCCGCGTCGTCGGCTCCATGGACTGGTCCCAGCGGCTGAACACCTGGTACCAGTACTTGCTCACGGTCAAGCCGGTCGAGGACTGGCTGGTGGAGACGGGCTTCGACACCTTCTCGGGCAAGCAGACGACCTTCTGGGGCGAGTGGCGGAACAACGACCGGTTCTTCCTCAAGATCACCCGGCTCTTCTAGCCGGACACAGAAAGGAGCACGCCGACCATGCCGACGCAACGCCGATTCCCGGTCACGTTCCTCTGGGGCTGCCTCCTCGCCGGCCTGCTGGGCCCGGCGCCGGCCGTCCCGGTCGGGGCCGAGCCGACGGGCCTGGAGATCATGAAGAAGCAGCGGGACCTCCAACGGGCCAAGGACGAGGAGGAAACGCAGCAGATGACGCTCGTCAACAAGAACGGCGAGACCAAGCAGCGCAAGGTCGTGCGCCAGACGCTCACGGTCGGGAACGACTTGAGCAAGATCCTGATCCGATTCAAGGCGCCCCGCGACGTCGAGGGCACGGGCCTGCTCACCTGGGAGGCGGCGGACGGCAACGACGACCAGTGGCTCTACCTGCCGGACATGAAGAAGACGACGCGCATCGCCTCCAGCGGCAAGAAGAATCGGTTCATGGGGACGGACTTCTCCTACGAGGACCTGCGGCCCGAGAATCTCTCCCTGCACGTCTACAACCTGGTCGGCTCCGAGGCGGTGGACGGCCAGGACTGCTGGGTGGTCGAGGCGCTGCCCGGCAACGACAAGGAGGCGGAGGAGAGCGGCTACAGCAAGCGGAAGCTCTGGGTGCGGAAGGACATCCACTACACGATCAAGCGGGAGTACTACGACAAGAAGGAGCGGCTGGAGAAGGTCCAGACCGACACCAAGCTCGTCAATGTGCACGGCAGCGTCTGGCGCGCGGACCAGGTCGAGATGCGCGATCTGCTGGCCGGCACGAAGACGGTGGTGACGATCGAGACCCGCGCCCACGACAAGGGCTTGAAGGAGAGCCTCTTCACCGCCTCGGCGCTGGAGCGGGGCGGCCGGTGAGGGGGGCCGGCCGGCGAGGGGACGATCGGCGAGGAGCCGCCGGCGGAGAGATGGGGGCCCTGGCCTGACGATGACACGCCTGATGCGATGGATCACCGACCATCCCCTCCTCGGCCTGGGGCTCATCCTCCTGGCGTCGGTCGCGTTCGCCCTGCAGCTCCCGCGGCTGGAGATCGACACCTCCGCCGAGGGCCTGATGCTGGAGAAGGACCCGAGCAAGGCCTACTACGACCAGATCAAGCAGAAGTTCGGGAGCGACAACCTCACGATCATCCTCGTCAAGGCGGACGACGTCTTCGCCCGGCCGGTGCTGGAGCGCGTCAAGCGGCTGTCGGACGCGATCGACCGGATGGAGGGGGTGTCGCGGGTCGAGAGCCTGACGACCGTGAACAACATCAAGGGGGAGCGGGACTCGCTCAACACCGAGCCGCTCGTGGGCGCCCGCATCCCGACGGACCCGGCGCGGCTCGCGCGCATCCGCGCGGACGCGCTGGACAACCGGATCTTCCTCGGCAACATCGTCTCGCCGGACGCCAGGGCGACGGCGATCAACGTTTACACGGACCCCAAGCCGGGGGACAAGGCGTTCAACCGGCGGTTCGCCGACGCGGTGGAGGCGCTGATCGCCGAGGAGGCGGCCGGCGGGCTCTCGATCTACCAGATCGGCGGGCCGATCACCAAGGTCACCTTCGGCGACTACATCCGCCAGGACCAGATCAACCTCGTGCCGCTCTCGCTGGGCGTGCTCCTGACCGTGCTGCTGCTGGCCTTCCGGATGGTGCAGGGCGTGGCGATCCCGATCGTCACGGGCCTGGTGAGCATCACCTGGGGTCTCGGCTGGATGGCGCTGGCCGGCATCCCGGTGAACGTGATCACGGCGATCATTCCCTCGCTGCTGATCGCGATCGGCTTCACCGAGGACGTGCACATGATCTCGGAGTACCACCAGGCGCTGGCCAAGGGCCTGGACCGGGTCGCCGCGGTGCGCCACATGGCCGAGCACGCGGCCCTGCCCATCCTGATCACGACGGTGACGACTGTCGTCGGGTTCGGGAGCCTGATCACGAGCGACATCACGATGCTGATCCAGTTCGGACAGGCGTCGGCGATGGCCCTGTCCTCGAACTTCATCATCACGATCGTGCTCGTGCCGGCGCTCCTGCGCCTCTGGCCGGTACCGCGGCGGTTCCGGGCCTTGGCGTTGGCGGAGGAGGCGCCGGAGGGGACGATCGCCCGCTGGATGGAGCGGCTGGGCCGGTTCAACCTGCGCTACCGCGTCCCGATCGTGGTCGGGACGGTCGCGCTGGTCGCGGGCTCGCTGTTCGGCTGGTACTTCCTCAAGGTCAACACGGACTTCATCAGCTACTTCCCCGAACGCTCCTTCATCCGGCAGCGGACGCTGGACCTCCATCGCGCGCTCGCGGGGGCGGTGAACTTTTACGTGGTGGTGGAGACCGGTCGGCCGGACGGCGTCAAGGAGCCGGCGTTGCTGGAGCGGATCGCCGGCCTCCAGGACTACCTGGCCGGGACGGGCAAGGTGGACAAGACCGTCTCGGTGGCCGACTACGTGCGGAAGATGCACCGGGAGATGCACAACGGCGACCCGGCGCTGGAGCGCATCCCCGACAGCGCCAACCTCGTGGCCCAGTACCTCCTGGTCCTCGACGGCAAGGACCTGGTCAAGTACGTGGACGCGGACTACTCGACGGCCAACATCGTCGTGCGGCACAACGTCACCAGCTCCTGGGAGCTGTCCGCGCTCCTGACGGGGCTGGAGGCGCACGTCGCGCGCACGTTCCCCGAGGGCGTCCGCGTGCGGACCACGGGCGAGGGCATCCTGATCAACCACGCGGCCGACTTCATGGCGATCAACGAGGTCACGAGCTTCTCCTCCACCTTCGTCATCATCGGCCTGCTGCACTCGCTCCTGTTCATGTCGCTCAAGGCCGGCTTCCTCTCGCTGATTCCCAACGTGATCCCGATCCTGCTCAACTTCGGCCTGATGGGGCTCCTGGACATCCCGCTGAACACGGGCACCGCGCTGATCGCGACGATCGCCATCGGCATCGCCGTGGACGACACGGTCCACCATATGGTCCGCTACAGCCGCGAGCTGAACGAGCACCACGACCAGACCACGGCCATGTTCAACACCATGAAGGCGCAGGGCCAGCCGATCCTCTACATCTCGCTCGCCCTGGCCGGCGGCTTCCTGGTCCTGATCTTCTCGAACTTCGTGCCGACCTTCTACTTCGGCGTGCTCTCCGCGGTCGTCATGCTGGTCGCGGCCGCCACCGAGCTGGTGATCACGCCGATCCTCATGCATTCGACGCGGCTCGTGACGCTCTGGGACATCATGCTGCTCAAGATGAGCCCGGAGCTGGTCCGCACCGCACCCCTCTTGCAGAACCTGAGCCGCTGGGAGGCGCGGAAGGTCGTCCTGCTGGGCCGGCTCCAGGCGCTGGCGGCCGGCGAGCGGCTGATCCGGCGCGGCGAGACGGGGACGGAGCTCTACATGGTCGTGACGGGCCGGGTGCGCGTCGTCGCCCACGGGCCGGACGGGGCGCCGCAGCCGCTCGCGGTCCTCGGCCCCGGCCAGGTCTTCGGGGAGATGGGCCCGCTGGAGGGCGTGCCGCGCTCCGCGGACGTGGCGGCGGAGGAGCCGGCCGAGGTGCTGGCGCTCGACTATGCCGCGCTGGAGCGGATCCGGCGGCGGTTTCCCTTCACCGGCGCCAAGCTGTTTTTGAACCTCGCGCGCATCCTGAGCGGCCGCCTGCGCGCGATCACGCAGGCCTACGTGGAGGCCCCGGCCAGGGGGGCGAGACCGTGAGCGAGCCCGTCGAGGGGTACAACTACCTCATCATCAGCGATCTGCACCTGAAGGAATCGGAGAAGAGCCCGGCGGGGCGCCTCTTCTACTTCGACCAGGACTTCACCGACTTCCTCCGCCACTACCGCCACACCTACGCCGGCGCCCGGCGCTGGCGGCTGATCGTCGGGGGCGACTTCATCGAGTTCTACCACCGGATCAACGAGCAGCCGGACCCGCAGAACCGCCTGCTGCGCGGGAGCGAGCTCTACGAGACGGACCTCAAGTTCTATCCCGGCACGGAATGGCGGAAGTCGGTCTGGAAGCTCGACCGCATCCTCCGCAGCCACCAGTTGCTGCTCATCTCGCTCGCGCGCTTCGTGCACGAGGGGAACGAGGTCTACATCCTGCGCGGGAACCACGACCTGGAGTTTTACTGGACGCAGGTCCAGGACCACTTCCGCGCGCTGGTGGCCGAGCACCACCCGGCCGGCGTGACCTACCTGGAGATGAAGCGGCTGGTCCAGGAGCGCGTCCGCTTCGTCCCCTGGTTCTACTTCGAGCCGGGGCTCCTGTACGTGGAGCACGGGCACCGCTACGACCCCTACTGCTCGAACGCCCACAACCTCTGCCCGGTGCTGCCCAGGCAGCCGGAGCGGCTGGAGATGGCCTTCTCCGCCTTCACGATGCGCTACTTCGTCGCGCGGCTCCAGTACGCCGACCCGGCCTCGATGGAGAATTTCGGCTCCGTCCCCAAGTACCTGCTGCGCATCTTCAGCAACAACCTCGGGCAGCTCCTGGAAATCCCGGCCTACTACTGGGAGATGGTCGTCCGGACGCTCGGCAAGGTCAACAAGGACCAGGCGCCGGACCCCGAGCTGGAGGAGCGGGAGGGGCGCACCTGCGAGGAGGTGCGCCGGGCCTACGGGCTGTCTCCGGAGGCGATCCGGACCCTGGCCGGGCTCGCCCTGCCCCCGGTCCTCGTGAGCCGGTGGGAGACGCTCAAGTGCTTTCTGCTCGACCTGCAGGCCGTGACCGTGGGGCTGCTCGCGGTGGGCGTGGGCGGCTGGCTCTGGGGCGGCGAGCCGGCGGCGAGCTGGGGCGCCGCGGCGGTCGGCCTGGGGGCGGTGGTCTGGCTCGGCCGGCGGCGCATCCTCGCCTTCAACGACCACCGCAACCTGCGGGCGCTCGCGTCCACCATCCGCGAAGCGGTCGGCTGCCGCTTCGTCGTCTTCGGCCACTCGCACGACCCGGACGCCCATCCGCTGTCCGCCGACAAGGCCTCCTGGTACTTCAACGTGGGTACCTGGGTGCCCCGGGGGCGGGAGGGCCAGTTCATCTTCCTGGAGATCCTGCAGGAGGGCGGCGGGTCGGTCGCACGGCTGATGCGGTGGAGCCGGGCCGCGCACGAGCCGGTGGAGGTGGACCCGGAGCGATACGCGAAGGACAGCGCGGAGCGGAAGGCGGCGGCGAAGGCGGGGGGGAACGGGGCCGGCGCGCCGCCGGCGGCGCGTGGCTAGCGGGGCGCCCCGTCGAGACCTTTCGTCATTCCGGCCAAGGCCGCCGAGCGGCCGCGAGCCGGAATCCAGCGATGCGGCACGGTCCTGGATGCCGACGTCCGCCGGCATGACGAGGTCCCGAACGTGTGGAACCGCGGCACTCGCCCGCATGGTTCATGAGCGCTTCTGCTGCAACCGCGGATTCGCGGCTGCGACAAGCCAGCAGGCGACTGCCGTGCATGCTGGCGGGCGGGCCCGCCGCTCGGACCCTCGACGTACGGGTTCAAGTACGCCTCGGGTCGTGGCGGCTCCGCGCGCCCGTCTCGCGACGCGACTCCACGGTTTCGCGACGAACCGTCATGAATCATGCGGGCTAGCCTTTTTTCGTGTACTGAGCGAGCTGGCGCTCCAAGGCCTTGACCTTCGCTTCCAGCTCCTGCGCGTGCTCCTGCAGCTTGTAGATCTGCATGCGCTCGTTCAGCCCCGCCTCGATGATCCGGAGCATGTCGTCGTTCTCCCAGGGCTTCTCCAGGTACTGGTAGAGACGGACCTCGTTGATCGCGCGGATCGCGCTCTCCTTGTCGGCGAAGCCGGTCAGGATGATGAGCTCGATCGCGGGGTAGAGCCGGCGGACCTCCCGCAGGAAGGAGACGCCGTCCATCTCCGGCATCAGGAAGTCCGAGATCGCGAGGTCGATCGGGTTGTACCGGATGGCCTCCAGCGCGGACTTGCAGGAGGTGAACGCCAGGGGCTCGTACTCGGTCTCCAGGCTGATCAGGGACCGCAGGCTGTTGACGACGATCTCTTCATCGTCCACGATGAGAATGCGCTTCGACGACACGGCCACGCGAGCCTCCCGGTTCCCGGCGACGATCCCGGCGGAACGGCGGGCAAATTCTAGGGAGTGCGATGAGGGATTTCAACAGGATTCCGAGCCGGCGCCGGGCCGATTCCGCGCGTGAAGGGATGCGGTGAGCCGCCCCCCCGCCCCGCCGCCGTCCGCCCGCTCCTGGATCACCCGGACGGTCCTCGGCGTCGTCCTCGCCACCTTTTTCTCCGACTTCGGCCACGAGATGGCAACGGCGGTCCTGCCGCTGTACCTCGCCGCGCTCGGCCTGGGTCCCGCCGCCCTGGGCGCGATCGAAGGCGTGGCGGATTTCCTGGTGAGCCTCTCCAAGCTGGCGGGCGGCGCGCTCGGCCAGCGGGTGCGCGAGAAGCGACCCTGGGCGTCGCTGGGCTACCTGGTCACGGCGCTGGCGACCGCCGCCATGGCCCTGGCCGGAGGGCTCGCCGCGCTGGTGTCGTTGAGGGGGCTCGCCTGGATCGGGCGCGGGATGCGCGGGCCGCTGCGGGACGCGCTCCTCGCCGAGGCGGTCGCGCCGACGCACTACGGCCGGGCCTACGGCCTGGAACGCGCCGGGGACATGCTGGGCGCGGTGGCCGGACCGCTCGTGGCCGCGGGGCTGCTCTATCTCGGCGTCGCCTTCCGCGACGTCCTGCTCTGGACGCTGCTGCCGGGACTCCTGGCCGCCGGGGCGATGTTCTTCCTGACCAGCGAAGAGCCGAAGGCGCCGGTGCCGGGCGCGGCCGACCTCGAGGCCGCGCCCCGGCGGAGATTTCCGCGCGCCTTCTGGGTCTTCCTGGCCGGGGTGGCCCTCTTCGGCTTGGGGGACTTCTCCCGGACGTTCCTGATCTGGCTCGTGGCCCGGGATGCGGGCGGCGGGGCGATCCAGGCGAGCGGGCTGGTCTCGACCGCCGCGCTGCTCTACGCGGTCCACAACTTGGTGAGCGCCGGCGCCGCCTACCCGATCGGCCACCTGGGCGACCGGCGGTCGCGGTATACGGTGCTGCTGTGGGGCTATGCGCTCGGGGTCGGCACGAACCTGTTGCTGGCGGCGACCGGCGGGAGGCTCGGCTGGCTCGTGGGCGCGATCGTGCTCTCGGGCGTCTACATCGCCGTCGAGGAGACGCTGGAGAAGGCGGTCGCCGCCGAGCTCCTGCCGCGCGAGCTGTGGAGCCTGGGCTTCGGCATCCTCGCCTGCGCGAACGCGGTCGGCGACCTGCTGTCCAGCCTCTACGTCGGCGCGCTGCTCCAGGCCGGCCTCGCGGGCTGGGCCTTCGGCCTGGCGGCGGGCTTCGGGCTGGCCGGGACGGTGTGGCTGACGGTCGCGCGGGGTGCGGTCAGGAGATGACGGCCCACGCCCTTGCAAGGTTTCGACGCAGGCACGACGGCCCGAGCGAGGTATCGTCTGAAGACCATCGCGGCAAGGGAAATCAAGCGCAGGGGCATCTCCGCCGTGGACGAGGCGCTGAAGGACGGTCCGGTGCACGTCATCACGAACGACCGCTAAGCCGAAAAGTTCAAGGCTGCCCGTCCCGATCTCAAGGAGACTCTCGCCCGCGTCCTGCGGGATCTGGAATCCGACCCCTTCCAATCTCGGCTATGCCTTCACCCGCGCAAGGGACCGCTCTAAAGGACTGCATGCGGTCAGCGTCACCCATGCCTACCGGATCACCCTCACCATCCAGCTGACGGAGAAGGAACTTCTCCTGCTCGACCTCGGCAGCCACGACGAGGTGGACCGGTAGCTGCATCATGCCCCGGTTACCCCGGCAGGGCCTGATAGAACCCGTTCGCGCGCACGAGCGCGACGGGGCGGTCGAAGAGGCGGCTGAGCGCGGCGGCGGTCAGCACCTCGGCCTTCTTCCCGTCGGCGACGATCCGGCCGGCCTTGAGCAGGACCACCCGCTCGACCTCCGGCGGAATTTCGTGGATGTGGTGGGTGACGAGGATCAGGGTCTTGCCCGCGCGCATGAGCCGGCGGACGACCTCCAGGTAGTCGAAGCAGGCGGCCGGATCGAGGCCGCTCGTCGGCTCGTCGAGGATCAACGCCTCCGGGTCGTGGATCAGCGCGCGGCCGAGCAGGAAGCGGCGTTGCTCGCCGGTCGAGAGCGAGCCGAAGGGCCGGTCGCCCAGCGCCGCCACGCCGAGCTGCGCCATCAGCCGGGCGGCGCGGTCACGATCCGCCCGGCTGTAGGCCTGGTGCTCCCAGACGCCGATGCTGGCATGGAGGCCTGAGAGGATCACCTCGACGCCCCTGGCCCACGCGACATAATCGTGCTGGAGGTCGTGGGAGACGATTCCCAGGCGCGAGCGCAGCTCCCACACGTCCCAGCGCTCCCGCCCGAAGAGCCGCACGGTGCTCCCCTCCCGCGGCACCTCGTACAGCTCCCGGGACAGCAACTTGAGCAGCGTGGACTTCCCCGAGCCGTTCGGGCCGAGGATGGCCGTCTGGCAGCCCCGCGCGATCTGGAGCGACAGGTCCTCGAAGACGCAGGTGTCCCCGCGATAGACGGTGGCGTTCTGGATTTCGAGGATGAGGGGCATGGCCGCACCATAGCACTGGGCGCCCGGTCTCGTACAGGCGGCCTATGTCGTAGGGCCGGAAGACCTCGCGGCCGCGGCGACCAGGCGGGTCACCCGCTCGATGAAGGCCAGGTCCAGCGTCTCGATCGTATCCGTCGGGCGGTGGTAGTGGGGGTTGCGGAAGTCGGCGGTGTCGGTGAGCATGACCGCGGGAAAGCCGTGGAGCCAGAAGGCGGCGTGGTCGCTGCGCCTCGTGTCGGGAAACCGCTCGCCCTGGCCCGGCACGACCAGGGGGACCGTCTTGAGGTGGGGCACCTGCTCGCCGGCCGCGGCCTGGACCGCGGCCACGAGGCCGGCCGAGGCGTCGTTGCCGATGACGCCGAGGAAGTCGCCCCTGGTCGGGACGGCGATCGGCAGGCCGGGCGGCGCCTGCTGCGAGCCCTCCTCCGCGCGTGCATAGCCGACGCACTCCAGGACGATGGCCCCGCGAACCGGCTCGCCCCGCGCGCGCAGCGCGGCCGCGTAGGCGAGGCTCCCGAGCAGGTCCTCTTCCTCCAGGCCGAAGGCGATGAACCGCAGCGGTATGGGCGGCGGCGCGGCGGCCAGTTGCCGCGCCGCCTCCAGCAGGGCGGCGAGGCCGCTGGCGTTGTCGTCCGCGCCGGGGGAGCCCGGTACCGTGTCGGAATGGGCGGCGACGATGAGGGGCGGTCCGGCGTCCGGCTCCGTGCCCGGCAGGTCGGCCACGACGGTGCGCCAGGTCCCGCCGAAGGCCTCGACGGGATGGAAGGACACGGCGAGGCCGGCCTCCCCGAGCCGGTCGGCGAGGTAGGCCTCCGTGCGGCGCAGCGCGTCGGGCGCGGTCAGCGGGTGGCGCTCGCCGACGAGGGCGTGCAGGTGGGCGAGGAGGCGGGCCTTCACGGGGCGGGCGGCCCGGTCAGGCCTCGGCGAGGCCGAGGTCGCGCGCCCTGGCGGTCAGCGCGCCGGCCGCGCGCATCTCCGCGAGCGCCCGCTCGCTGTCGCCCGGCGTCGCGTCGATGCCGCGGATCGCGTCCTCCAGCACGACGACGCGCAGGCCGAGCCGCCGGGCGTCCAGCACCGTGTGCTTGACGCAGTAGTCGGTCGCGAGCCCCGCCACGTAGAGGGTGGCGACGCCCAGCTCCTGGAGCCGCTCCGCGAGCGGCGTGCCCTCGAAGGAGGAGTAGGCTTCCTTCTCGGGGTCGGTCGCCTTGGAGATGATCAGGGTCCCCGGCGGCACGACCAACTCGGGGTGGAACTGCGCGCCCCGGGAGCCGCGCACGCAGTGGACCGGCCAGGGGCCGCCCCGGTCCTTGAAGGAACAGTGGTCGGGCGGATGCCAGTCGCGGGTGGCCACGATCGGCAGGCCGCCGGCGTGGAACAGGCGGATGTAGGCGTTGACGACGGGGATGATCGCGTCGCCGCCGGGCACGGCCAGCGCGCCGCCGGGGCAGAAATCCACCTGGATGTCGCCCACGAGGAGGGCGCTCCGCGCCTCCGGGTGCGTGCCGACCGCTTTCGGGTGCCTTGTCATGCCGAGCGCCGACCGCGGACGACGACGGCCGCGGCTACGAGACGATCTCGGTGCCGATGCCCTTGTCGGTGAAGACCTCGAGCAGGATCGCGTGGGGCATCCGGCCGTCGATGATGTGGGCCTTGCGCACGCCGCCGTCCAGCGCGGTGAGGCAGGCCTGGACTTTCGGGAGCATCCCCTCGGTGATCACGCCCTTCTTGACCATCCGCTGCATGTCCTTGCGCGAGAGCGTGGAGATGTGCCGGCTCTTCGCGTCGCGGATGCCCTTCACGTCGGTGAGCACGAGGAGCTTTTCGGCCTTGATGGCCGCGGCGACCGCCCCGGCCACGAGGTCCGCGTTGATGTTGTAGGTGTGGCCCGCCTTGTCGGTGCCGATGGGGGCGATCACCGGGATGAACTGCTCCTGCTGGAGGCGCGTCAAGAGGTCCGGGTTCACGGACTGGACCTCCCCGACGAGCCCGAAGTCCTCGTCCGGCTCGCCGCTGGGCTCCGTGTAGAGGCTTTCCGCCCAGGCCCTGGCGGTGAGCGGCTTCGCCAGGATCATGCCGCCGTCCTTGCCCGTGAGCCCGACGGCGCGGGCGCCGTGCCGGTTCAGGAGCGTGACGATCTCCTTGTTGATCTTGCCGCCGAGGACCATCTCGACGACGTCCATCGTCGGCCGGTCGGTCACGCGCACGCCCTGCCGGAACTTCGCCTCCAGCCCGAGCCGGTGCAGCATCTGGTCGATCTGGGGGCCGCCGCCGTGGACGATGACCGGGTTCAGCCCGACGTACTTCATCATGACGACGTCGATCGCGAAACCCTCCTTGAGGCTCTCGTCGGTCATCGCCTTGCCGCCGTACTTGATGACGATCGTCTTGCCCTTGAACGTGCGGATGTACGGCAGGGCCTCGACCAGGATGTTCGCCTTCTTGATGAGCTTGTTCATGCGTCGCTCCCGCGGTCCGTACCCCCTGCCCCCTCGCGTCCGTCAGAGGATGAACCGGCTGAGGTCCTCGTCCTTGACGATGTCGCGCAGCCGCACCCGCACGTAGGCCGCGTCGATCGCGACCTTGCGCTCGGCGTGCTCGGGGCCCTCGAACAGAAGGTCCTCCAGGAGTCGCTCCATGACCGTGAAGAGCCGCCGTGCCCCGATGTTCTCCGTCCGTTCGTTGACCAGCGCGGCGGTGGCGGCGATCTCCTCCAGGCCGTCCCGGGTGAAGTCGAGGGCCACCCCTTCCGTGGCGAGCAGCGCCTGGTACTGCCGGACGAGCGCGCCCCGCGGCTCCGTGAGGATCCGGATGAAGTCCTGCCGCGTCAGCGGTTCCAGCTCCACGCGGATCGGAAAGCGCCCCTGCAGCTCCGGGATCAGGTCCGAGGGCTTGGCGACGTGGAAGGCGCCGGCCGCGATGAAGAGGATGTGGTCGGTCCGCACGGGCCCGTACTTGGTGTTGACCGTCGAGCCCTCGACGATCGGCAGCAGGTCGCGCTGGACGCCCTCGCGCGAGACGTCCGGCCCGAGCTGTCGCTCGCGGCCGGCGATCTTGTCGATCTCGTCCAGGAAGACGATGCCCGCCTGCTCGACCTTGGCGACCGCCTCGCGGACGACCTCGTCGGTGTCGATGAGCTTCTGCGCCTCCTCCTGCGCGAGGGCCTTGAGCGCCTCGGGGACCTTCATGACCCGCTTTTTCTTCTTGCCGGGGAACAGCCCACCGAGCATGTCCCGCAGATTGCTCTCCAGGTCCTCCATGCCCGCCCCGCCGAGGTTGGAGATCATGCCGATGGGCACGCCGCGCTCCTTGACCTCCAGCTCGACGGTGCGCTGGTCGAGCTTCCCCTCGCGGAGCTGGAGCCGCAGCTTGGAGCGGGTCGCCTCGTAGGATTCGACGCCGGGGACGGTCTGGGGCCGGTCCTCCCCGACGAAGCCCGAGGAGGCGCGCGGGGGCGCCGGCAGCAGCAGGTCGAGCAGGCGCTCCTCGCCGAGGTGCTCCGCCTTCTGCCGCACCCGCTCCATGTGCGCGGCCTTCACCATGCCGACGGCCAGCTCGGTCAGGTCGCGGATGATGGACTCCACGTCGCGGCCGACGTAGCCCACCTCCGTGAACTTGGAGGCCTCCACCTTGATGAAGGGCGCCTGGGCCAGCCGGGCCAGCCGCCGCGCGATCTCGGTCTTCCCGACGCCGGTCGGGCCGATCATGATGATGTTCTTCGGGATCACCTCGTCGCGCAGGTCGGGGTCGAGCTGCTGGCGCCGCCAGCGGTTGCGGAGCGCGATGGCGACCATCCGCTTGGCGTCGCGCTGGCCGATGACGTAGCGGTCCAGCTCCTCGACGATCTGGCGGGGCGTCAGGCTTTCCAGGTTGGGCGTTGGGGCGCCGGGCCGAGGATCCGTCATGGTGGTCAACGCGTGAGCTCCTCGAGCAGGAGGTTCTGGTTCGTGTAGATGTCGATCCCGCCCGCGATCTTGAGAGAGGCCTCGACGACCTCGCGGGCGCCGAGCTGGGAATGCTCCAAGAGCGCGCGGGCGGCGGCGAGCGCGTAGGGACCGCCGGAGCCGATCGCCAGGATGCCGTCCTCCGGCTCGATCACGTCGCCCGTGCCGGACACGATGAAGGAATGGTCGCGGTCCGCCACCGCGAGCAGGGCCTCCAGCCGGCGCAGGACGCGGTCGGTCCGCCAGTCCTTCGCCAGCTCGACCGCCGCCCGCGTCAGGTTCCCGCGGTATTCCTCCAGCTTGGCCTCGAACTTCTCGAACAGGGTGAAGGCGTCGGCGGTCGCGCCGGCGAAGCCGGCGAGGACCTGGTCCTTGTGCAGCCGGCGGAGCTTGCGCGCGTTGGACTTCATCACGGTCGTCCCGTGCGTGACCTGACCGTCCGAGCCCATGGCCACGCCCGCCCCGCGCCGGACGCAGAGGATGGTGGTGGACCGGATCGTCATGAGGCCGGCTTCGCCCCCCGCGCGCGCAGGGCGGGCGCACGGCCCGCGCGCGGATGGGCGCGGTCGTACACCGCCAGCAGGCGGTCCGGCGCCACGTGCGTGTACTTCTCCGTCGTCGCGAGCGAGGCGTGTCCGAGCAGCTCCTGGATCGCCCGCAGGTCCGCGCCCTCGTCCAGCAGGTGGGTCGCGAAGGAATGCCGCAGCGCGTGCGGCCCGATGTGACCGCCGGGCAGGTCCTTCGAATAGCGGGCGACGATCCGCTCCACGCTCCGCGCCGTCAGCCGCCCGCCCCGCCGGTTCTGGAACACCGGGTGCTCCGGGTGCCGGCCGCCGACGGCCGACGGCGGAAGCCGCGCCCGATACTCCGTGATCGCCTCCACGGCCACCGCGCCGACCGGCACGATCCGCTCCTTCTTCCCCTTGCCGCGCAGCCGCACCAGGCCGTCGGCCAGGTTGAGGTCGTCCACGTTCATCCCGACCAGCTCGCTCACGCGCGCCCCCGTGGAATAGAGGGTTTCCAGGATGGCCCGGTCCCGCAGGGCGGCCGGCTCCTCCCCCTCCGGGGCGTCCATGAGCGCGCCGGCCTCGTCCTTGGTCAGCACCCGCGGCAGCGGCTTCGGCAGCTTCGGCGTGCGGACCTCCGCCGCCGGGTTGGCGGTCGCGCGCCCCTCGCGGATCAGAAAGCGGTAGAAGCTCCGCAGCGCGGCCAGCTTCCGGCCGAGCGAGGATTTCTTCTCGCCCCGCCCGTCGAGCCAGGCCAGGTAACCGCGGACCGTCAGGCTGTCCACCTCGTCGGGCGTCGGCGGGGGGGCGCCGGTCGGGCGCTGCGTCGCGGCGTACGAGAGGAACTGGCGCAGGTCCGCGCGGTAGGCGCGAATCGTCTCGCGGGACGCTCCTCGCTCCACGTCAAGAAACGTCACGAAAGCCCGGATCGCGTCTTCCATTCCTCCCAGTCCTTGAGCGCGCGCTCGCCGATGAGCCGCCGCTTCTGGTCCTTGTCGCGGACCCTGGTCGGCAGC
This sequence comes from Candidatus Nitrospira neuquenensis, assembly GCF_979578155.1. Lineage (NCBI taxonomy): Bacteria > Pseudomonadati > Nitrospirota > Nitrospiria > Nitrospirales > Nitrospiraceae > Nitrospira > Candidatus Nitrospira neuquenensis. Next base: position 98,617 of record NZ_CEFZDU010000011.1, read on the forward strand.
GGGGGGAAGAGGCCGTGGTTCGTGTTGATCGGCTGGAAATGGCGCGGGTCGCTCGTCGTGATGTACGCGAGCAAGCTCCCGTGCGCGGTCGTGGGCGGCGGCGACACGAGCGGCAGGCCCGCGAGGCCGCGCGCCGCGTTGATGCCGGCCAGCCCGCCCATCGCCGCGGACTCGGTGTAGCCCTCGACGCCGACGATCTGCCCGGCGAAGAAGGCGGTCGGCCGCGCCTTGAGCTGGAGCGTCTCCCGCAGCAGCAGCGGGGCGTTGATGAAGGTATTGCGGTGCAGGCTCCCGTAGCGGAGGAACTCGGCCCGCTCCAGCCCCGGGATCATGCGGAACACGCGGCGCTGTTCCGGGTAGGTCAGCTTCGTCTGGAAGCCGACCAGGTTGTAGCAGGTCCCGTGGCGGTTCTCCGCGCGGAGCTGGACGACGGCGAAGGGGCGCGCGCCCGTCTTCGGGTCCGCCAGCCCCACCGGCTTCATCGGCCCGAACAGGAGCGTCTGCCGACCGCGCTCGGCCATCACCTCGACGGGGATGCAGGCCTCGAAGTAAGGCGTCTTCTCGAACTCCTTCGGCTGCACCTTCTCCGCGGCCAGGAGCGCGCGGTAGAAGGCTTCGTAGGTCGGCTCGTCCATCGGGCAGTTGAGGTAATCGTCGCCGCCCTTGTCGTAGCGCGAGGCGCGGAAGACCACGTCCATGTTGATCGTGTCCGCGTCCACGATCGGCGAGATCGCGTCGAAGAAATAGAGGTGCTTCGCGTGCGTCAGGTCGCGGATCGCCGCCGAGAGCCGGTCGGAGGTCAGCGGGCCCGTCGCGACGATGCAGACGCAATCGGGCGGGATCTCCGTGACCTCCTCGCGGAGGATCCGGATGTTGGGATGGCTCTCCAGGGCCTGGGTGATGCGCTCGGCGAACTGCGCGCGGTCCACGGCCAGGGCCGAGCCGGCGGGCACCCGCACCTCGTCCGCCACGCGGAGGACGAGCGAGTTCAGCCGCCGCATCTCTTCCTTTAAGATGCCGGGCGCGCTCTGGACGTCCGCGGAGCCCAGGGAGTTGGAGCAGACCAGCTCGGCGAGGAAGCCCGTCTTGTGCGCGGGCGTGGCCTCCTTCGGGCGCATCTCATAGAGCGTGACCCGCGCCCCCCGGTTCGCCGCCTGCCAGGCCGCCTCCGAGCCCGCGAGCCCGCCCCCGATCACCACCACGTCGTCGCGCATCGTCGGTGTTTCCCCGTGAAAACCGCATTCTACGGGCCGCCCGGAGGGGAGTCAAGGACGCGGCAGGCGCGACCGCTCGCGTTGACGGGTCCGAAATCGGCGTGCTAGACTCCGCGCTCGGGTGGGCGATTAGCTCAGTGGGAGAGCGCTTCCTTCACACGGAAGAGGCCACAGGTTCGATACCTGTATCGCCCACCATACGAGACGGCCAACCGCTCAACATTCCACCGGGCGAAGCCACCCCTGCAGCCGGGCCGTAAGCTCCTCCTTAGGACATACGACTCTCCGATAGCTCCCACGTGAGCGCCTGCCCTTCGTCCCGGGATCGTTGATACCGCCGGTAATTCACTCGTAGGAACACGCGGAGGGCTTCCCACCCCGTGCGCGTGTTCCCGTCCACGAACGGATGATTCCTGACGATGTGATACGCATACGCCGCGCCATCGCCAGCAAATCGGGATGCCGATACCGGCCGGCAAATTGCGCCTGGGGTTGCGCGATCGCGGATTTCAACAAGCCGATGTCATGGACCTGCGGGGTGCCCCCCAAGCGGTCGATCATCTCGTCGTGGATCGGCAGGACATCTTCCAGTGTGAGGAACACCGGCTTGAAGCGGTCATCGTCGACGGGAACCATGGCCTTCCCTCCGAGAACGCCGGCCCCCTTCACAAACAAAAACGCCTGCCCGGTTTTCCCGAGCAGGCGTGTGGATTGAACCGCACGGCAACGTAAGGCTCGAAGAATCGCCTCGTCTTGTTCCAGGACTTCGCCCAACGCCTTTCGCACCCGCTGCCGACGCGTCCGGTGGGCATCCGGTCGCTTGGGGGGCCGCTTTGCGGCTCCGTCGCGCGACGGCCTTGGTCGCACTCGGCTGACTTTCACGCTTCATGCGCACAACCATACGGCCCGTACAAAACCGGGTTTCAGCCTACCGGAGGGCTGCGGACCCGTCAAGGCACTGGGACCTGATGCCGTCCTCCCCTCCCGACTGGACAACCGCCGGGTCTTGGGCTAGACTTGCCCCTGTCCGTAGGGGTTTCAACCGGGGCGGTCGCGCGGGCGGGACGCTCCGGCCCCGCGAACCAGCGAGGTGACCGATGCGACGAGTCTCTCTCCTCTGCACGCTGATGCTCCTGACGGCGCTGGGCGCGACCGGCTGCGCGAGCCGGGGCGAGACGAAGCAGGTCCAGCCGCTGACGGTCTATTCCGCCATGGACGGCATGGCGCTGGTCTACGGCGACCCCGCCGCGACCGCCCCGATGAACGATCACCCGCTACGCTGGGTCGGCTACGCGACCTACCCTGTCGGCGTGGCGATGGACTACCTGCTCAACCGGCCCCTCTACACCCTGGCCTCGTGGGCGCCGTGGCTGAGCGGCTACAACGCCGAGGACGCGATGTTGGACCAGCAGCGGCCCGGCCGGACCGCGCGCTGACGGACCGGCCGCCGGGTCGTGCCGCGCCCGGCGGCGGCGATCTTCGCGGCGACTTCCAACTCCCCCGACCGATGCAGCATCGTTCCCCCGCCGACACGATGGGCCTGGCGCGGCGCCTGCGCGCCGGCCTCCTGGCCACGCTCGTCGGGCTCGCCGCCTGCGGGGAGATGCCGCCGCCGTCGAACTTGCCGCCCAACGCGAGCGACCTGCCGCTGCTCAAGTCCATCAAGCTCTGCGACCGCCAGGAGTTCGTGCGCACGCGCGTCGCGGCCCAGCCCCAGCCCTGGGGCGCCGGCCAGGAGTGGCGGGTGCCGAGGGACCGGAGCGGCTCCAAGGCGGAGGAGTCGCTGTTCTTCAACCAGGACGGGCTGTTGGTCGGCGCGCTGTTCGTCTTCCCGGGCGGGCTCAAGCTGGACGCCTATCCCGTCCTCTTGGACACGTTGCACCGGCTGCCGCCGATCACCGAGTTCTACGTCAATGTGGCGGGTCTGGCGAGCCAGGGGGATTTCACGAGCAGCCGTCTGTTCCGCACGGGCGACGAGAAGAGCACGACGGAATATCTGGTGCTCGGCGACCTGGAGGCGCCCACGCTCCTGATGGCCTCCGTGAGCGTGGACCCCTACCTGCCGCTGGTGAGCGTGCACCGGCGGGAGTTCCTCGCCCGGATCGAGGCGCCGTCCAAGCCCAGGCCCGGCGCGCCGCGCAAGGGGCCGGGCTCGGAGGACAAGCAGCCGTTCCCCGTCCTGGAGCAATTCGCCCGCGGCGAGGCGGCGCAGCTCGGCTATTGCGGGACGCGCAATTTCGACACGGCGGTGGAGGCTTACACGAAGGCGATCGCCCTGGGCATCCAGGACCCCGCCCACCTCGCCGAGGCGCACCACAAGCTGGGCCTCGCGCTGATGGGCAAGGGCGACGCGGCCAAGGCGCGGGACGAGCTGATCGAGTCGCTCAAGATCCTGCCCAAGCGCCCGGACGTGCTCAACAACCTCGGGGACGCCTACCGGAAGCTCGGGGACCTGGACAAGGCGCGCGCGGCCTTCGAACGGGCCGTGATGCTCAAGCCCAACTACCCGATCGCCCGCTTCAACCTCGCGGAGACCTACGAGCCGACGAACCCCAAGCTCGCCATCAACGAATACGAAACCTACCTGGCCATCGCCGAGGGGATTCCCGAGGAGGAGGAGCGCGTCAAGAAGGCGCGGGGGCGCGTCGAGCTGTTGAAAGGGCCGTAGGGGAACGAGGGCGTGCCGGCCGTTCTCAGCAGCCGGCTACCCGCGGATCTTCTCTTCCTGCTCTTGGAGCGTCTTGCACTCGATGCACAGCGTGGTGACGGGACGCGCCTTGAGGCGCTTGAGCGGGATGTCCTGGCCGCAGCGCTCGCAGATGCCGTAGGTCTTGGTGGCCATCCGGTCGAGCGCCTCGTCGATCTTCTTGAGCAGCTTCTGCTCCCGTTCCTTGAGCCGCAGCGTGAAGTTCTGGTCAATCTCGGCGGCGGCCTGATCGGTGAGGTCGGGGTAGGATTCGAGCTCCTTGCGGCCGGTCAGCGTGCCGTTGACCTCGCCGAGCAGCTTGTGCCGCTGGCGCTGGAGCTCCCGGCGGATGGCCTCGTACTTGCCGGCCGGTTTCGCGGCGCGGACCGCGCGCTTGGGCTTGGCGAGCTTGACGACTTTCTTGGTCATCGCCCCTCCTGCTGCCACTCCGGGACGCCCTCGGACCGGCGGTTGATTCTAATCGAAGGGCCGAATCTCCGTCAACGCGGCGCGCGCGCTCGCCGGCTTGTCACAGCCGCCCGTCCGCGCTCGCCGTCGAAGCGTTCATGCATCCTGCGGGTTAGAGCTCCCTCCGGCCTTCCAGCGATTTGAGCAGCGTCACCTCGTCGGCGTACTCGATGTCCATGCCCACCGGGATGCCGTAGGCGATGCGGGTCACCCGGACGCCGGCGGGCTTGAGGAGTCTCGTGAGATAGATGGCGGTGGCCTCGCCCTCGATGGTGGGGTTCGTCGCGAGGATGACCTCCTGCACCTCGCCGCCCTTGAGGCGGTCGGCGAGGTCCTGGGCGCGGATGTCGGAGGGGCCGACGCCGTCGAGCGGCGACAGCGCGCCCAGCAGCACGTGATAGAGCCCCCGGTAGGCTCCGGCGCGCTCGATCGCGTAGAGGGTACCGGGCTCCTCGACGACGAGGAGCTTCGTTCTGTCCCGCTTCGGGTCGCGGCAGAACTCGCAGAGCTCCTCCTCGGCGATGTTGCGGCAGAGCCGGCAGAAGGCCAGCCCGTCCTTGACGGCGCGGATGGCGTCCGCCAACCGCAACGCCTCGTCCCGCTCGACCTTGAGCACGTGGAACGCCAGGCGCTGCGCCGTCTTCTGCCCGATGCCGGGCAGGCGCACCAGCTCGCGGATCAGCTTGGCGAGCAGACCCTCCTGGTCCATCCCCATCGAATCGCTCTCAGAACATGCCGGGGATGCGGAGCCCGCCGGTGACCGCCTTCATCTCCTCGGTCATCAGGTCGCGGGCCTTGCGCAGGGCGTCGTTGACCGCGGCGGTGACCAGGTCCTGCAGCATCTCCGCGTCGCCCGACTTCATGACCTCCGGGTCGATCCTGACGCCCACGACCTGCATCGCGCCGCTCACCGTGACCGTCACCATGCCGCCGCCGGCCGTGCCGTCCACGGTCTTGGCCGCGGCCTGCTCCTGCACCTTGGCGAGCTGCTCCTGCATCGCCTGGGCCTGCTTCATGAGGTTGCCGATGTTGCCGAACGGGTTCCGGGACATCACGAGGCCTCCTTCCGGGGTGACACCTGCCGCACCTCCGCCACATCCCCGCCGAACACGTCCAGCGCCTGCTTCACCAGGGGATGGGCCTTGGCGCGGTCGATCAGGGCCCGCTTCTGGTCCTGCTCCTTCGCCGCGCGGGCCTGGGCCATGCTGGGGGCCGGCGCCTCGCCCTCCGCGAGCTGGACCACCTGCACGGTGACGGGCCGGCCGGCCAATTCCGCGCAGACGGCGCCCACGGCCTGGAGGGACTCCTCGCGCTGCATCCGCGTCAGGCCGAGGTGCTGCGATGTCGGATAGCCGATCCGGACGATGCCGTCCTTGGCCGGTAGCAAGGTCCCCAGGGCGAGGAACGAGGCGATGTTGGGATGCGCCGCCTCGACCCGCTCCAGCAGCTTCTCCCAGGCGATCGCCACGGGAGCCGCCTGGTCGTCGGTCTTGGGCTCGGCCGCGGTGACGGCGGCGGCCGTCGGCGCGTCCCGGCGCGTCTTGGGCGGCTCGGGCTTCGTCGCCCGGACCGTCGACGCGGGCGGATCGCTCGGGCGCCCCGGCTCGCCGGCCGGCCGGCGCGGCGCGGCCGGTCGGGCTGGGGCCGCCGTCGCCGGCTGGGCCGGCGCCGCGACGCCGGTCGTGCGGGCCGCCCGCACGGCCGCCGCCTCCAGCACGAAGCGCGGATGCGAGGTGGTCCTGAGCGCATCCTCGGCCTGCATGAAGATGCGGAGGAGCTCTTGCAGCCGCTCGGGCTGGTGCGCCCGCGCCGCGGCGGCCAGGTCGCGGACCTCCTCCTCGGCGAGGTCGATCAGGTCCCGGAGTTCGCGGGGGTCCGGGACGACGGCCGCGATCAGCAGATGGCGGAGGCGTTCCACCAGCTCGCCGCAGTAGGCCTTGAGGTCGTGCCCCTGGTCCAGCAGCCGCGCGATCACGCGCACCGCCGCGGGCGCGTCGCCCGCGAGGGCCGCCGCCGCCAGGTCGCGGACGTGCTCCTGGGGCACGGCCCCGAGCAGCATCTCGACGTCCTCGTGCCGCAACGTCTTGCCGCAGAAGGCGACGGCCTGGTCCAACAGGCTCAGCGCGTCGCGCATGCTCCCCTCGCTCGCCCGGGTGATCGCCGCCAGCGACCGGTCCTCCACGCCGAGCCCGTCCTCGGCCGCGACGAAGCGCAGGCGCCCCATGATGTCCGCGCGGGGAATCCGCTTGAAGTTGTAGTGCTGGCAGCGGGAGAGGATCGTCGCGGGAATCTTGTGGATCTCGGTCGTGGCGAAGATGAAGACGACGTGCGGCGGCGGCTCCTCCAGCGTCTTCAGCAGCGCGTTGAACGCGGAGGGCGAGAGCATGTGGACTTCGTCGATGATGTAGACGCGGTAGTGGCCCCGGAAGGGGGTGAACTTGACGTTCTCCCGGACCTCACGCACGTCGTCCACGCCGGTGTTGGACGCGCCGTCGATCTCGATCACGTCCACCGAGGCCCCCTGGGCGATCTCCTGGCAATTGGCGCAGGCGTCACAGGGCTCGGCGGTCGGGCCCCGCTCGCAGTTCAGCGCCTTGGCGAGGATGCGGGCGACGGTGGTCTTCCCCACGCCGCGGCTGCCGGAGAAGAGGAAGGCGTGGGCGATGCGGCCGGAGGTGATCGCGTTGACGAGCGTCTGGACGACGTGGGGCTGGCCGATGACGTCCCGGAACGTCCCGGGCCGGTACTTGCGCGCGGAAACCTGGTAGTCCATGGAACGTCAGGCGTGAAAGGTGAGAGGTGAAACGGGCGGAAAGAGAAAGCGCGTGCCGTCACGTTCGAACGCGTTCCGTCTCACGTTTCACGTCTCACGTTTCACGAGAAAGTGGGGTCAGGTGATCCTGCGGCACACAGACTCGCCCGCTTACCGTTGCTTCCTTCCGGACCTGGCGGGGTTCACGGGATTCTGTTGCACAGGGCCCGACCCCGTATTGGGCGCGAGAGAACCTTACAGACGGCAGACCGACCGGCAGTAGCGCGCCAGATTTCCCGTCCGGCAATGCCCACGAACGCCGAACCAAGGCCCTCAGCCGCACGATTCACGGGCAAGGCCGCCAGGGTACTTCGCCGCCGCCACGATCGAAAGCACGGGGGCGGCTCGCACGCGAGCTAATGATGGCGGAGAGGGTGGGATTTGAACCCACGGTCCCGTTGCCGGGACACGTGCTCTCCAGGCACGCCGATTCGGCCACTCTCGCACCTCTCCGCGCCACGCCCGACATCCGGTCGTGAAAGAGGTGGCATCTTAGCACGCGGGGTAGGGGGCGGCAAGGTGCGTTCGGCGGCCGACGGCCCGGCTTGACGAGGGACAAATCGCTGTGGTCTGCTGCCGGAGGGAATCACTCGAAAGGAGGACGCCGGTGGCGACCCAACCGTTCGATCCCAAGCAGTTCAAGGAGGCGCAGCGGCGGGACTGGAGCAGCGTCGCCGCCGGCTGGAAGAAATGGTGGAAGACGATGGAGGCGTTCGCCCGGCCGGCCAGCGAGCGGCTGGTGGACCTGGCGGCGCTCCGGCCGGGTCACGTGGTGCTGGACGTGGCCACCGGCATCGGCGAGCCGGCGGTCACGGCGGCGCGGCGGGTCGGGCCGAGCGGGAAGGTCGTGGCGACGGACCAGGCGCCGCAGATGCTCGCGCTCGGGCGGGAGCGGGCCGACGAGCTGGGGCTGACGAACATCGAGTTCCGCGAGGCGGACGCCGAGGCGCTGGACCTCGCCGAGCGCTTCGACGCGGTGCTCTCCCGCTGGGGGCTCATGTTCCTGCCGGATTTGGGCGGGACGCTCTCGCGGCTCCATCGGCTGCTCAAGGACGGCGGCCGGCTGGCCGTGGCGGTCTGGGGGCCGCCGCCGACGGTGCCCTTCATCAGCCTGGCCATGGGGACGGTGCGGCAGGAGCTCCAGCTTCCGCCCCCGCCGCCGGAGGTGCCGAGCCCCTTCAGCCTGGCGGACGTGACGGTGCTGGAGCGGGCGCTCGCGGCGGCGGGCTTCCGCGACATCCGCAGCGAGTCCCTGACCCTGACCTTCGAATGGGCCTCCGCGGAGGCGTACACGACCTTTCAGCAGGACATCGCGGCGCCGATCGTCGCACTCCTGGCGAAGGAGCCGCCGGCCCGCCGAGCCGAGGTCTGGGCCGCGATCACCGAGGCGGCGCGCCGCTACGCCGGCCCCGACGGCCGAGTCCGAATGAGCGGTGAGACGTACTGCGTCGCCGCCGCCCGCTAGCCCCCATGATTCATGCGGGCTAGCCCTCAGAGCTTGCAGACGTTCTGTGTGAGGTCGCCCGCGACCGCGTCGCCGGGCACCGTCGCCAGGATCTTGTAGTGGCCGAGCCCCAGCTCCTTGCCGAAGGCCTGGCCGACCAGCACGTCCTGCACGTGCTGGTGGTCCCAGGCGCGGAAGTAGGACCGTCCTTCCTTCAGCCCGTCGAACTCGTGGCCCTCCAGCGCCTTGATCACGGCCTGCGTGTCCGTCGTGCCGGCGCGGCGCACCGCCTCCAGAATCTGCGTCATGGCGGCATAGCCGAGGTAGCAGCGCGACGTCGGCGTGTGGTTGTATTTTTCGATCACGCCGTGGATGAACCGCAGCGAGCCTTCCGTGTGGATCTTGGGGTCCCAGATGAGCCCCCACACGCCCGCGTTGTTCGCGTAGCCCAGGGGCCGGCCGATCTGCTCGCCGCCGATCATCCCGCCGACGCCGATCTTCTCCTTCGCCAGCTCCAGCTTCGTGTAGCCCTTGAGCGCATTGACGAGGTCCCAGCCGTAGAGGTTGAGGATGACGGCGTCCGGCTTGGCGGCCTTGGCGGCGGTCAGCGCCTCGGTGAAGTCCGTCGCGCCGAAGGGGGTCGTCGTCGAGCCCACCACCTCCCCGCCCTGCGCGGCGAGGGCCTCGGTCATGGCCTGGAGCGCCGAACGGCCGTCCATCGTGTCGGCGGTCACCATGAACCAGCGCTTGCCGTAGGCCTTGACGATCTGGGGCGCGACGGCCCGCGAGAGCATCCGGGCGTTGGGCATGAAGACGAAGGTGTGCGAGCTGCAGCGGGCGCCGGTCAGGTCCGTGACGTGGGCGCCCGTGACCATGAAGAGCCTGTTCTCCTTCTTGGCGAGGTCGGACACGGCCAGGGCCACGTCCCCGTTGAAGGTGCCCATCAGGAAGTCCACCCGGTCCTCCGTGATGAGCTTGGTCGCGGCCTTGATCGCGGTCTGCACGTCGGAGGCGTCGTCCGCCTCGATGATGGCGACCGGCCGGCCCAGCACGCCGCCGCGCTTGTTGTAGAGGTCGAGCGCGACCGTGGCGCCGTGGACGTCGTGGATCGAGGAGGTCTTATAGGGGCTGGAGAGCGGGTCGAGGATGCCGACTTTGATCGGCGGCCCGGCCGGGGGGGCGTCCGCCGCCCGCGCCGTCCCGGTCAGGCCGAGCAGCCGGTCGGCGAGGCCGCCGGTCGCGAGGACGGCCCCGGCCGCGGTGGAAAGCTTTAGAAAGCGTCTCCGCGAGATGATCGTCATGCGAGCCTCCGTGAGGGGAATGGGGAGCAGGGCGTCCCCGCGATGAAAGCACAGCCCGCGGGGCCCGTGCAACTGATTCGTGGGTGAGGCCGGCGGCGGGGAGCGGGGCAAGGTGAGGGTGAGGGGCCGGCGCGCGCCCGCGGGCGCGCGCCGGCCCGGCGGTCCGTCAACTGTACTGGTCTTCCGTGTAGCACTGCTTGATCGCCCAGAACACCGCCTCCTTGAGCTTCTTGACGAGGGGATCGGGCGGGTCCTGGCGGATCTTCTGGAGCTTGCGGTCGAGCGCGAACAACGGCTCGACCGACCGCTTGTCCGGGAGCTTGCCGAGCGCCCAGGCGATCTCGGTCTGGACGCGGATGTCGATCCCCGGCGCGTCGAGCATCTCCAAGAGCGGGGGGATGATCCGGGAGTCGCCGTGCAGCGCGCCGACCTGCCCCAGCCCCTTGGCCGCCGCCGCCTGCAGCGCGGGATCCTTCGAGTTCTTCAGCATGTCGATGAGAATCGGGATGGACTCCTTGCCGAGGTTGCCCATGGACACGGCCGCCTGCTGGGCGAGGTCCTTGTCCTTGAGCGCCTCCTTCAACCGCGGCAGGGCCTCGTCCGCCAGCAGCTCGCCGAGCAGCGCGATGACCTTGAGCTTGCGGAGCTGGCTCGTGTCGGGTGAGTCGAGCAGGGTCAGCAGCAGCTCGGAGTGACCCCACTCGGCCGCGAGCAGGACGGGGAAGTCGTACTGTTCCAGCCGGTCCTTCAGCTTGGTCATGGCGTAAGCGCCGGGGTCGCCGGCCCCGGCCTTCTGCGCGGCGTCCACCGCGTCCTCGAAGTCGGTCCGGACCTCTTTCTGCCATTTGATCCGGGTCGTGCCGAGCAGGTAGGTGAGCTGACAGGCGGGGCCCTTCCAGACGCGGGAGGGCGAGTCGGGCAGGTCGGCATCGCTGCCCATGGTCGTCGTGCCCTCCCAGGTCTTGCGTTGCTCGCACTTGACCTTCAGGACGACGTCGTGGGGCTTGGCGGGGTCGGTCACGACCGCGTAGCCCAGGGCCGACAGGCGCCGCGCGGCGATCTCCACGAAGGGGCCGGCGTCCGCCGGGCCCTTGTCGGTGAGGGCGATGCCCTCGACGAGGACCGTGTGGATCTTCGCCAGCTGCTGCTTCTGCTCGGGGGTGAAGTAGTCGCGGTAGGCCCAGGCCGGGCCGGTTGCGAGGAGGAACAGGGCCACGCCCAGCAGCACTCGGTACATGGTGCACCTCCTGGAAGCGGCGCGCGCCGGCCTGACGTGAAGAGCGGGCCGGGCGCGCGGGAACAGGTCGAGATGATCGGCACGATGATCGGGATGACGCGCCACCGGTAGTATACCCCCCCGGCGGAGCCAGCGCCACCGTCGGCCGGCCGCCGCGACGGGGCGGTTCCCGGTTGACAGGACCACGCAACGGCCTGTAAAAAGAGGCGCTGATACGACCGGAGGAGCAGGTCGACCGCGTCGGGCGGCGGGTTCCCGCGGTGCCATCACGATCGCGAGGTTCAGGGGCGAGAGTGGCGGAACTGGCAGACGCGCGAGACTTAGGATCTCGTGGGCAACCATGGGGGTTCAAGTCCCCCCTCTCGCACCATCTCCCCGAAGGTCATCGTCCTGGACAGAGCCCACCTCTCACGGGAATCACGCACGCATGAAGCTGGAAGTGACGGAACTGGGGCCCGTCAAGCGCGTCCTGAAGATTGAAGTGCCGCCGGAGGAGGTGGATAAACGGTTCGCGGCGGCCTACGCCGACCTGAACCGCTCGGTGCACATCCCCGGCTTCCGGCCGGGCAAGGCGCCCCTGGCCCTGCTGGAGAAGCGCTACGCCAAGGCGGTCGAGGAAGACCTGGTCCGCCGCCTGGTGCCGGAGTACTACGACCGAGCGATCCGCCAGGCGGGGATCGACCCCGTGCTGGTCGAGGTGCCGCCGCTGGAGCGCATGAAGGTCAAGCCGCACGCCGCCTTCGCCTTCAGCGCCACGGTCGAGATCAAGCCGACGATCGCGCTCCGCGACTACCGGCCGCCGAACCCCATCTCGCTCAAGCCGGACCGGCGCACCGTCACCGACGAACAGCTCACCCAGACCCTCGATCTCCTGCGCGAGCAGCAGGCCCAGCTCCATCCGGCGCCGGAGGGGACGGCCCTGGCCGAGGGCGACTACGCCGTGCTCGACGTGGAGGGCTTTCTCGACCTTGCGCCGCTGGAAGGCGCCAAGCGCGACGGGATGCTCCACAAGGTCGGCTCGAAGGAGCCGGTGCTCGGCCTGGCGGTGGACCCGCTGCTGGTCGGCAAGAAGGGCGGCGAGTTCGTCGAGGTGTCGCAGCCCTACCCGCCGAACCACCCCGATGCGCGTCTGGCGGGCAAGACCGTCGTGTTCCGCATCAAGGTCCAGGCGGTCAAGCGCAAACAGCTCCCGCCGCTGGACGACGAGTTCGCCAAGGACTGCGGCCCCTACAGCACCCTGGCCGACCTCAAGGACAAGCTCCGCGACCAGATGGAGCGGGCGCTCAAGCGGGACATCGAGGAGGGCTACAAGGAGCAGGTCGTCAAGCGGCTCGTCGAGACCCATCACTTCGACTTGCCGGAGACGCTGGTCGAGCGTGAGGTCTCGGCGATGGTCCGCGGGCACTTGGAGGCCCGGCGACGGCAGAAGGGCGCCGCGGCCGACCTCCAGGACCCCGCCGCGCGCCAGGAGGAGATCCGGCGGCTGCGCGCGGAGCACCTGCCGGAGGCGCAGCGCCGCGTGAAGGTGGCGCTCATCCTCGAGGCGATCGCCGCGAAGGAGGGCCTGACGGTCGAGGAAGCGGACGTGCACGCCGAGATCGTCCGCATGGCCGCCGAGCTCAAGATGAAGCCGGAGGAGATCCACCGCCTCGTCACGGCGGGCGGCCAGGAATCCCTCGACGACCTCCGCTCCCGCATCCTCGCCGAAAAGGCGCTGGACTTCGTGTACCGGCACGCGGTCATCCAGGGATGAGACCGCGTCCCGCGACGAGGGCTGCAAGCCGCGACGACTAGTGGTAAGATGGCGGAGTGTCCCGCACGGATGCGTAACAAGGAAGGATAGCCCCGTATGCTGGTTCCGATCGTGATCGAGCAAACCAACCGCGGCGAGCGCGCCTACGACATCTACTCCCGCCTGCTGAAGGACCGGATCATCTTCCTGGGTGCGCCCATCGACGATATCTTCGCCAACCTCGTCATCGCGCAGCTCCTGTTCCTCGAGGCGGAGGATCCGGAGAAGGACATCAACCTCTACATCAACACCCCCGGCGGCAGCGTGACGGCCGGCCTCGGCATCTACGACACCATGCAGTACGTCAAGCCGCCCATCAACACGATCTGCCTCGGGCAGGCCGCGAGCATGGGCGCCCTGCTGCTCGCCGCGGGCACCAAGGGCAAGCGCTTCGCCCTGCCCAACGCCCGCGTCATGATCCACCAGCCGATGGGCGGGTTCCAGGGGCAGGCGACGGAGATCGACATCCACGCCCGCGAGATCCTCAAGATCCGCGAGCGGCTCAACGAGATCCTGGCCAAGCACACGGGCCAGCCCCTCGAGAAGATCGCGCAGGACACGGAGCGGGACTACTTCATGTCGGGCGAGGAGGCCAAGCGGTACGGCCTGATCGACGAGGTCATCACCCGCGCGCCCAAGACCGTCCGCGATCTCGCCCGGGGCGAGGGCAAGGACGGCGGGAAGGACGGCGGGAAGGACAAGTAGGACGCGGAGGCGCCATGCCCAAACAGGAAAAGTCGGATCGGCAGTTGCGCTGCTCCTTCTGCGGCAAGAGCCGCGAGGAGGTGCGCAAGCTGATCGCGGGCCCCACCGTCTACATCTGCGATGAGTGCGTGAACCTCTGCAACGACATCATCGCGGAGGACTGGGAAGAGGCCAAGGAGGAAATCTCCGGCAAGCTCCGCAAGCCCGCCGAGATCAAGCACCACCTCGACCAGTACGTCATCGGCCAGGAACGCGCGAAGAAGATCCTCTCCGTCGCCGTCCACAACCACTACAAGCGGATCAGCGCCAACGAGGTGGACGACGTCGAGCTCCAGAAGGGCAACATCCTGATGATCGGGCCGACGGGCACGGGCAAGACGCTGCTCGCCCAGACGCTCGCCAAGTACCTGGACGTGCCCTTTACGCTGGCCGACGCCACCACGCTCACCGAGGCGGGCTACGTCGGCGAAGACGTCGAAAACATCATCCTCAAGCTGCTCCAGGCGTCGGACTACGACGTCGAGCGCGCCGAGCGGGGCATCGTCTACATCGACGAGATCGACAAGATCAGCCGCAAGAGCGACAGCCCGTCCATCACCCGCGACGTCTCCGGCGAGGGCGTGCAGCAGGCGCTGCTCAAGCTCATCGAGGGCACGGTCGCCAACGTGCCGCCGCAGGGCGGCCGGAAGCATCCCCACCAGGAGTTCATCCAGGTGGACACGACGAACATCCTCTTCATCTGCGGGGGCGCCTTCGTCGGGCTGGACGGGATCGTCGAACAGCGGCTGAACAAGAAGGCGATGGGCTTCGGCGCGGAGATCCGCGGCCGCAACGACAACCGGCTCGGCGAGATGCTCGCCCAGGTGCAGCCGGAGGACCTGCTCAAGTACGGGCTCATCCCCGAGTTCGTCGGCCGGCTCCCGGTCGTGGCCACGCTGGAGGAGCTGGACGAGCGGGCGCTCGTGCGCATCCTCACCGAGCCGCGCAACGCGCTGACCAAGCAGTACGAGAAGCTGCTCTCCTTCGAGAAGGTCAAGCTGCGCTTCTCCGAGGGCGCGCTGGGTGCGATCGCGCACAAGGCCTTCGTCCAGAAGACGGGGGCGCGCGGCCTGCGGGCCATCCTCGAGGAGGTCATGCTCGACGTCATGTACGACGTGCCCTCGCAGAAGCAGATCAAGGAGATCGTCGTGAACGAGGAGGTCATCCTCGGCAAGTGCCAGCCCATCCGGATCTACGAGCAGGACAAGGACGTCAAGAGCGCGTAACGGCGGGAGCGCAGTGACGCGGACTCACACGGGGGCGTCCGGGAGCGGCCGGACGCCCCTTCTGTTTTTGGACGTGGGACGAGGGTAGCCATGAGCCGAGGAGTCGTGCGAGCCCTGGGCCGAGCAGCGATGGTCCTCCTGCTGGCGGCGATGCCGCTCGCCGCGGCGGAGACGGCCGAGGTCGTCGGCCGCGACGGCGCTCCCATGGTGCTCATCCCCGCCGGTCCCTTTCCGATGGGCAGCGAGGAGGTGGCGGACGAGGAGCCGATCCACGAGGTGGAGCTCGACGCGTTCTACCTCGACCGGTTCGAGGTGACGACCGCGCGCTACGCCAAGTTTCTGGAGGCGACCGGCATCAAGCCGCCGCGGCACTGGGAAGAAGCCAACCTCGTCCGCGACGGCCGGCGTCCGGTCGTCGGCGTGAGTTGGGATGCGGCCGCGGCCTATTGCCGCTGGGTCGGCAAGCGGCTTCCCACCGAGGCGGAGTGGGAGAAGGCGGCCCGCGGGACCGACGGCCGCCGGTTTCCCTGGGGCAACGAGCCCCCGACGGCCGAGCGGGGCAATTTCGGGCGACAGCCCTGGAAGGGGTACGAGACGCTCGACGAAGTCGGCAGCCACCCCCTCGGGAGGAGCCCCTACGGCGTCGAGGACATGGCGGGCAACGCCTGGGAATGGGTGGCGGACTGGTACGACGTCCGCTACTACGGGAAGAGCCCAAAGAGGAACCCCCCCGGTCCGGCCGACGGCGTCGAAAGGGTGGTCCGGGGCGGCGGCTGGAACTACGACGGAGTCTTCGCCCGCGCCGCGGACCGGAACCGCGATGCGCCGGACACGGAGATCAACACCTTCGGCTTCCGCTGCGCGACGGACGCGGCGCGCGGAAAGTGAGAGTGGTGAGAGGCTAATTCTTGGCCGACTCGGCGGCCCGGGCGGCCCAGCGCCGCACGGATTCGTTGTCGTCGCTCCGCGCCGCCTGCGCCAGGGCCGGCGCCACGGTCCGATCCCCGAGCTTGCCGAGCCGGAACGCCGCCTCGGCCCTGACCGCCGGGTCCGGGTCGGTCAACAGCCTGGCCTGGAGGGCGGGCAGGCTCGCCGGGTCGGCCAGCTCCCCGAGCGCCGCCACCGCCCCCTGCCGGACCGTCGCATCCGCATCGTGCAGCGCCGCTTCCAGCGCCGGCGCGGCGGACGTCGCTTCCAGCCAGCCCAGCGCCTGCACCGCCGCCCGGCGCGTCCCGACCTCGCCGTCCCGCACCATCTCCGCGATCAGCTCGACCATCCCCTGCGTCGCGCCGGTCTGCCCCAGCGCCGCGGCCGCGGCCGCCCGCACCGCGTCGTCCGGGTCGCGCAACGACGCCACGAGCGCCATCCCCGCCCCGTCGAGCGCCGCCTCGCCCACCATGCCGAGCGCCCAGGCGCAGTCCCGGCGCACCGGGGCGTCCGGGTCGCGCAGCCCCGCCGCGAGCGCCGGCACGGCGACGGGGTCGCCGATCTTCCCGAGGGCCTGGGCTGCGGTCCGGCGCACCTCGCCGTCCTGATCCTTCAGCAGGGCGACGAGGCGGGGCACCGCCTCTTGGGGATTCGAAGGGGGCGAGACGTTGGTGCAGGCCGCGAGGATGAGGACCAGCGCGGCGAGGCACCGACACGGCTGGAGGGAACGGTCGGCTCGTGGAGGGGAAAGCAGGGCGCTCAACTCGGCTTCGGCGGCTCTTCCTTGGGGGGCGGCGCCTGCTTGGCGGTCTCGATGGTCTGCTCGATTTCCTTCTGCGCCGCGTCGAGCTCGGCCTGGATCGTCCGCATCTGCGGGTCCACCGAGCTGCGCACGTCGGCGACCGCCTGGCGGAAGGTGCGGAGCGTGTCGCCGAGCCCTTCGCCGAGGCTCTGCATGTCCTTCGGCGTGAGGCCGCCGCCCTGGCTCTGGGCGGCCTGCTGCTTCATCGCGGCCTGCTGGGCCTGGACGCGCGCCACCGCGTCCTTGTTGACGACGGCCGACGGGCGCTTGGCCGGCCCCGTGGGCTTGGGCTGGGCGGAGGGAGGGAGCGGCGGATACTGGGCGCGGGCCAGCGGCGGGGGCTGGGCCATGCGGTCCTCCATCGTCGGCAGGTTCGGCGGCTGATACCCGGTCGGGCCGGCCGGCGCGCCGCTCGCCGCGGCGGGCGCCGCGGTCGGCTGGGCCTTCGGCTTGGGCGGTCGCGGCGGCTGGGGCCCGGCGCCGGCCGCCACCATGGCCGCGGTCGTGCCGGGCGTCGCCTCGGGGCCGGGCTGGTAGGCGGCCAGGACCGTGCGGCCGCCCTCGGCCGGCTGCGCCGCCGGCGCCTGGGACACCTGGGTGGCGGCCGGTTGCGGCTGGGGCGCCGTCTGCGCTTGCTCCATCGGGGCCTGCGCCGCGCTCGGCGCGTTCGGTGCAGCCGGATCCAGAGCCGGCGGCGGCTCGTTGACTTCCTTCTTGAAGCCCTTGAGGGCCTTGCCGAGTCCCTCGCCGATCTGGGGTAGGCGGCCAGCCCCGAAGATGATCAGGATGATCGCCAGAATGATGATGAGCTCGGAGAACCCCATCGTGCCGAACATGGGCGGGTCCTTTGCCGGGTGGTCGTGCCTAATCCGTGGGCAGACTCTATCCGTCGGCCGGGGATCGTGTCAAGCTTGGGCGACCCGTCTCGGATCACCCGATCAGCTCGACCTTCAGATGGCGATGGCCGCGCCGGATGCGATAGGCGGTGAAGTCGGGCCGATCGATCGTGAAGACCTTCGTCGTGTCGAGGGATTCGGCCGCGACGATCAAGGACGCATCGGCCAGGTCCATCGGATGATCGGCGTACTGCTCCATGAGCTCGAAGGCCCGCCGGATTCCGTCGTCGTCCAGGCACCAGACGGCCGCGCCGCCGTCCATGACGAACTCGCGAAGCCTGGCGGCGCCGATGCTGGCCGGTGTGAGGAGGTGCAAGGCTTCGGTGAGGACAGGGACTGTCGTGCAGAGGGAATCGCGGAGCGACTTCAGCAGGTCTTTGCAACGGGCATGGTGGTGGTCCCTCGGATCGAACAGGGCCACGAACGGCCCCGTGTCCATCAGGATCATCGCCCGTGCTTCCGCCTGATCGCCGCGGCCGCGCCGGCTCGAGCCCGGGACGAGGGGGCAACGGCGTAGCCGCCAGGCCCGAGATCGAGCCTGCGATAGATCTCGTAGGCCGGGCGCGCCCGTCCACGCGTTTCGTCCCACAGCGCGAACAGCCCACGCTTCAAGGCCTGGGAGACGGACAGGCCGGAGTCCTTCATGAGCCTTCTGAGAACCGCTTCCGTCTCGTCGTCCAGGCGAACCGTCCGGACAGCCATGGATGCCTCCTCCGGCAATGTCGTACATTGTGTAATACAAAATCCCGCCGCGGGTCAAGCCCATCGGCCGTGGGGCGCAAGGGGAGGCGTCAGGCGAGGATCGGCACGATCTCCGTCTGCACCGGCTGGCCGAAGACGAGGGCGTCGCGGCCGTCGAGGTAGACGTCCAATTCGCTCCGGATGCCGAACTCGCCGGGGAGATAGATCCCGGGCTCGATGGAGAAGCAGGTGCCGGCGAGGAGGCGGCGGCCGTCGCGCGTCTCCAGGTCGTCGAGGTTGGCGCCGTTGCCGTGCACCTCCTCGCCGATGGAATGGCCGGTGCGATGCACGAACCGGTCGCCGTATCCCGCCTCGCGGATCACCTGGCGGCAGACCCGGTCCACCTCCGAGCCGCAGGGCAGGTCGTCCGCGGCGGCTCGGGATCGGACGAAGGCGACGGCCGCGTCGCGCGCCGCGCGGACGACGTCGAAGACCTCCCGCTGCCGGCCCGGGACGGTCCGGCCCACGTGGCCGGTCCAGGTGATGTCGGCGTAGACGCTCCCCGGCTCCGGCCGCTTGGCCCAGAGGTCGATGAGGACGAGACAGCCGTCCCGGACCTCGGCGGACCCCTCGGCCCCCGGCCCGTAATGGGGGTCGGCGCTGTGGGCGTCCACCGCGACGATCGGCGCGCTCCCGGTCACGAGCCCGTGCGCGCGGATGCGTGCGAGGATGAACTGCTGGAGGCCGTATTCGGTGAGCGACCGGCGGGCGGCGCGCTCGGCGGCGACGTGGGCGAACGCCTCGTCCACGATGCGACGCAGCGCCTCGGCGGCGTCGCGGTGGGAGGCGAGCTGCGCTCCGCTCCAGACCGCCTCGAACCGCTGCAGGAGGTCGGCCGAGGTGACGACCTCGACGCCGAGGCTCCGGACCAGCTCGACGGTGCCGGCGTCCACGCGCGAGACGTAGGGGATCGCGTTCATCGGGGAGTACTGCATCGCCAGGCGGCGGGCCCCGGCCACGAGGTCGGCCAGCGCCGCCTGCTGCTCCGTCCAGGAGACGTAGAGGCGGAGGTCGCCGGGCAGCTCGTCGAGGACCCGGGGCTCGATCCGGTGGGCCAGCTTCGCGGGCTCGCCCCGCGCGGGAATCCAGTAGTACCAGCGGCGGGTGACGTGGCGGGTCGGGTCCAGCCCGAGAACCCGATAGGCGAGGGGGTCGCTGCCCCGAAAGTCGTAGAAGAGCCAGCCGTCGAGCCCCGGCGTCTCGCGCAGGGCGCGCTGGATGTCGGCGACTCTGGCGGTCGGGTCGGGCCGGTCGGGCATGGCGCGGGCATCGTACCGCCCGTTCCACCGGCCCGTCAATCGCCCCGCGTCCGCGTCCCGCGCCGGCCTTGTGCGGCAGGAGGCCGCCGCGTACAATGCGCCGCGTGTCGCTCGCGTCGCCCCCGAACACGCCGCTCTACCGCGTCACCCTCTTCTACGGGCCGGACCAGGCCGAGGGTCCGCCGGCCCGCCTCTGCTGCGTCTTCAACGTCAAGAAGCGGAGCTGGAAGGGCGGCATCCAGGTCGCGGTCGAGGTGGAGGAGGCCCAGCTCGACCGGCTCGGCCGCGCGATCGGCTTCGACGCCTGGCTCGACGGCATCCTGATCGGCCGTCCCGAGGCGGAGCGGGCGGACTACCGGTTCCGGGCGCGGGACCTCTTCGTCCAGGCGGTCTGCGCGCAGAAGCTGGACTTGGCGATCGCGGCCGGCCTGTCGCAGGAGAACTGCACCCTCCCCCCGGCGCGCTGGTCCGCCGAGCTGGAGGCCGCCGTCCTCGCCACGCCGGACCGGATCACCGCGCAGGTGCTGGCGGAGCTCGACTTGCCCGCGCCGTGAAGAGCGCGGCGGGGCGTCTCCTCGGCAAATAGGAGTTTTCTCCATCGGCGGGGATTTGCTATAAGGACCCATCGGCCCCGCGGGCCCGCGGGGCCCTGAGCCTCAATCAAAGGAGGGAGACCCGGTGCGAACTCGTGGGATTGCCCGGCGAACGGACAGAGACAGGGGCCCGGCGACGCCGTTCCGAAAAGCCGTGGCCGTGACGGTGATCGCGGCGGTCTGCCACCTCGGTCTGCTCCAGACCGGCTGGGCCGCGGAGGAGAGCGCGGGGAAGAAAGAGCCGTCCGGCGCCGCGGCCGAGTTCGGCCTCGGCACGGCCAGCGTCTTCGCGACGATTCCCTACGGCCTCCTCAAGGTGGTCTTCGGCCTGCTGGGCGGGATCTCCGGCGGCCTCACCTATGCCTTCAGCGCGGGCAACGAGAAGGCGGCGCGCTCGGTCTGGGACACGAGCCTGCGCGGGACCTACGTCATCACGCCGGAACACCTCACGGGCGACAAGGCCGTCCGGTTCTTCGGGGTGCCGCCGGAGGCGGCCGGCGGCGCGGAGCCGGCCGCGCCCGCGGCCGAGCCCGCGCGCTAGCGCGCCCGGAGCCCGTCATGAAGCCGATCATCGGGGTCGTGCCGGATTTCACCGAGGGGGATCGGCGGGTGCGCGGCGGCGGCGAGCCGACGTACTTTCTGCGGGCCCGCTACGTCCGGGCGATCGAGGAGTTGGGCGGGGTGCCGGTGATCCTCCCGCTCGCCGCCGAGCCGGAGCTGCGGCGCCGGCTGCTGCGCGGCCTCGACGGGTTGCTGCTCACGGGCAGCGGGCCGGACCTGCCGCCCGCCCTCTACGGCGAGCGGCGCCGCTTTCCCTTCCCGGTCATGAGCCGTGCGCGGTACGACTTCGAGCTGGACATGGCGCGGCTCGCGGCCGAGGCCGGCCTGCCCACCCTCGCCATCTGCGGCGGCATGCAGTCGCTCAACGTGGCGCTGGGCGGCACCCTGCTCCAGGACATCGCGCGCCAGCTTCCCGCGGCGCTCCCGCACCGGGCGACGGGCCCCGCCACCCGCCTCGCGCACGAGGTCCGGGTGGCGCCGGACAGCCTCCTGCGCCGGATCGTGCGCGGCGCGCGGCTGCGCGTGAACAGCTCGCATCACCAGTCGGTCCGGACCGTGGCGCCGGCGCTGGCGGCGAGCGCCGTCGCGCCCGACGGCGTGATCGAGGCGATCGAGTCGCCGCGCCATCCCTTCCTGCTGGGCGTGCAGTGGCACCCCGAGTGCCTCTACCGGCGCCACGAGGTCCAGCGGCGCCTGTTCCGGGCCTTCCTGGCGGCCGCCCGTTCCTGAACGCCGGGTGTGCGACGCCTGACGGGTGGCCCGGCCCGCCCGCCGGCGTCCCACGCGCACCCCTCACTGATCGTGGAGTCCTCGGTGGTCAAGGCCCTGTTCCGCACCAAGTCCGTCGAGCAGATCCTCGCCGACTCCAACCATCCCGAGCACCGGCTCAAGAAGACGCTGACGCTCTGGGACCTGACCGCGCTGGGGATCGGCGCGATCATCGGGACGGGCATCTTCGTGCTGATCGGGACCGCCACCGTCGGGGACGCCTACCGGCCCGGCGCGGGGCCCGGCATCGTGCTGTCCTTCGTGCTCGCCGGCGTGACCTGCGCGCTCTGCGCGCTGTGCTACGCGGAGTTCTCGGCCATGCTCCCGGTCGCGGGAAGCGCCTACACCTATTCCTACGCGACGCTGGGGGAGTTCCTCGCCTGGATCACGGGCTGGAACCTCATCCTGGAGTACGGCGTGGCCTGCGTCGTCGTGGCGATCGGCTGGTCGGACTACTTCACCCACATCCTCAAGTCGCTCGGCCTGGCGCTGCCGGCCTGGGCCGCGCACGGGCCGGGCCCCGAGGGCGGCGTCGTGAACCTGCCGGCCGCGATCATCGTCCTGCTCGTCACGGCCGTCCTGGTCCTCGGCGTCAAGGAAAGCGCGCGGACGACGGGGGTGATCGTGGTGGTCAAGGTGGCGGTCGTGCTCGTGTTCCTCGCCATGGGATTCGGGTCCGTCGAGCCGGCCAACTGGACCCCCTTCATGCCCTACGGCTTCGCGGGCGTGGGAGCCGCGGCCGCGATCGTGTTCTTCGCCTACATCGGCTTCGACGCCGTGTCCACGACGGCCGAGGAGGCCCGCAACCCCCAGCGCGACCTGCCCGTCAGCATCCTGGCGTCGCTGGGCATCTGCACCCTGCTCTACGTGGCGGTCGCGGCGGTGCTGACCGGGATCGTGCCCTTCGCGGAGATCGACGTCCACGCGCCCGTCGCCCGGGCGCTCCAGCGGCTCGGGCTCCGCTGGGGCGCCGCGCTCGTCGCCGCCGGCGCGCTGGCCGGGATCACGAGCGTGCTGTTCGTGATGATGATCGGGCAGATCCGCGTCTTCTTCGCCATGTCGCGCGACGGCCTGCTCGGGCCCTGGCTCTGCGCCGTGCATCCGCGCTTCGGCACGCCGCACCACGCGACGGTCCTGACCGGGATCGGCATCGCCGCGCTCGCGGCCTTCCTGCCCATCGGGGAGGCGGCGGACATGACCAACATCGGGACGCTCTTCGCCTTCTTCCTGGTCTGCGCCGCCGTCCTCGTCCTGCGCCGCCTCCAGCCGGACCGCCACCGGCCCTTCCGCATTCCCTTCATGCCCTGGGTGCCGCTGCTGGGCATGGCGGCCTGTCTGGGGCTCATGGCCTACCTTCCCGGGTTGACCTGGCTGCGGTTCGGCGTCTGGTCGGTCGTCGGCGGGCTCGTCTACGTCGGTTACGGGCTGCGCCACAGCCGGCTGGCGCAACCGACCGTCGGCGGCGCGGTCCCCGCGAGCGACCCCGAGCGGGTCAGTCCCGACCCCAGTAATACTTGATCGAGGCCCCCGGGTAGACGGCGTCCACGTTGTTCTGGCCGGCCAGCGTGAAGAGGACGCCGCAGGAGGCCACGATGTCCTGGGTGAACCGATACTCCGCACCCACCGCCGCGCCGTAGAGGGCGAAGGTCTTGTAGCCGGTGGTGATCGCGTGGCCGTCCAGCCGCCACGGGAGGCCCTGCTGGATCACCCAATCCAGGATCAGGCCGAAGCCCTTCGACGCCGGCACCACGTACTCCAGGCTCAACCGCATGTCCAGCAGGTCGCTGGCGTAGACCGTCTGTCCCTGCTCGGTGCCGGGGGTGTTGTAGGTGTAGAGGGCCATGCCGCTCAGCCGGAAGGGCTCCAGGTTCTTCCGGACGAGGGGACCCTCGGTGATGGAGAGCGCGCCCGCGCGGGTGGCGGGGCGGGGCGTGATGGGGACGAAGCCGCCGGGGATTTCCGGCACGCCGGCCCAGCGGCTGACGGGCAGGGAGATGCGGGTGTAGGTCCCGACGGACGGCCGCCAGCCGTCCGGGTCCTGCACGATGTGGCGGGCCTTCATGATGAGCCCGATGTCGTCGGGACCGGTGGCGCCCGCCTTGGCGCCCCCGTTGAGCTGGTCGGACCTGTAGGAGATCACGCCGCCGCTCACGCCGAGCGAGACGTGGTCGGTCAGCCCGTAGTAGAGGACGGCGCCGGGCATGGCGGCGTCCTGGGAGAAGGGGGTGCCCGATCCCGTCAGGCCGTAGGTCCCGTCGAAGCGGCGGCTGGCCACCTCACCGTAGGCGAAGGCCCAGAAGAGCCACTGGCCCTTCCGCTGGGTGTCGGCGGGGGAGATCAGCAGCGGGCCGTGGGTCTGGGGATTCCAGCTCCGCCGGAAGTTCTCGGTCTCCTCCTCGGTCGGGAACCAGTCCCAGGCGAGCGCGACGGAGGGCGCCGGTGCGCCGAGGAGCGACAGGAGGGCGACGGCGAGACCTCGGACGAGCGCCGGCCGGACGGACATGGACGAGCATCATCCCCGCAACCCCCCGTGGATTGCAAGGAGGGCGCGCGCCGGCGTCGGACGGCTCGAGGGGCCGGCGGGGGACGCTAGCTGGATTTTCCGAAGGGCGCGGGGGGCTCGGGAGCGACGGTGGCGGCGGCCTGGGCGGGAGCCGGCGCGGCGGCGCCGGCGGCGGGTTGCGCCCCCTCGCCCGGCGGCGCCGACGGGGTCGCCGCGGGTTTCGGCGGTGCGGCGGGCTTGGGGGGCGCGGGCTTCTCCGGCTTGATGCCCCCTTCCCAGTGGGGGCCGGTGAACATGTCCGGCGACAGCCCCTTGGCCTTCCACTTCTCCTCGAAGTCGGCGGCCGCGCGGTTGGGCGAGTCACCCTCCCCGACGACGGTGTTCCAGGGATAGACGCGCGGCGCGATCTGGCAGGTGGCGCCGTTGCGCCTCAGGTACAGGGCGATGGGGTTTCCCCGGTAGGGCCCGAGGAATATGTGCACATTGCCGACGTATTCCAAGAGAGTCGCCATCTGGGAGCCTGGGAAGCGCCATGATGCCACAACCGGCGACTCCAGGCAAGGGGCCGCGCCGCGGGTCAGGTCAGGCCCAGCAGGGGGCAGATGAGGCGCAACGTGAGCCAGATGAGAGCCGCGCCGACGACGTCGAGGAGCACGCCGGCGCGGATCAGGTGGCGCAGGGGCACGAGGCCCGTCGCATAGACCATCGCGTTGGGCGGGGTCGAGACCGGCAGGGCGAACCCCAGGCTCGCCCCCAGGCAGGCGCCGAGGGCCGGCGGCACCGGCGGCAGGTCCGCGGACCGCGCGATAGCGATCACGAGCGGCACGAGCATGGTCGCCGCGGCGGTGTTCGAGGTCAGCTCGCTGAGGAGGACCGCGGCGGCGATGGCGGCGGCGGTCAGGCTCCAGAGAGACGACACCCCGAACCACTCGACGACGCCGCGGCCCACCGCGTCGGACAGCCCCGTCTTCGTCATCAGCTCGCCGAAGGCCAGTCCTCCGCCGAAGAGCAGGATCGTTCCCCAGTTGATCTCGGCCGCCTCCCGCCAGGAGAGGGTCATGATGCCCGCCTTCCGGTCCACGGGGAGCACGAAGAGCAGCCCCGCCGCCAGGAGCGCGACGAGCTCGTTGGGAAGGTGGCGGGCCAGCCAGGCGGCGGGGGCGCTCGCCGGGCCGATGAGGGCCCCCAGCAGGCCGGGTCCGATCCAGAGAAGCAGGGCGACGCCGAACGCGGCGGCGGCGTTGATCTCGCCCCTCGTCCATGGACCCATCGCCGCCCGATGCTCCCCGAGGTACCGGTCCAGCCCCGGCACGACGGGCTCCGACGCCGGGTGCAGCACTGCCAGCAGGGTCCAACTGGCCAGCAGCAACGCGACGGCGAGAGGGACGCCGAAGAGGAGCCAGGTCTGAAAGGGGATGGCCACGCCGGTTTCCTGCGCGATCAGGCCGGCGCCGACGAGGTTCGGCGGCGTGCCGACGATCGTGGCCGCGCCCCCGGCCGTCGCGGCGTAGGTGAGGATCAGGAGGAGGCCGGAGCGGTACCGCTCCAGGCCGGCCGGCTGCGAGGCCTGGAGCGTCGCGAGCAGGCCCTGGGCGACGGGGAGCATCATGGCCGCGGTCGCCGTGTTGCTCACCCACATGGAGACGAGCGCGGTGACCACGCCCACCGCGAGCAGGATGCGCGGGGGGCGCGCGCCCACCCAGGCGAGCGAGAGCACGGACACGGCGAGCCGACGGTCCAGGCCGTGGGCCGTCATGGCTCCCGCCAGGAAGAAGCTCCCGATGAACAGGAAAATGATGGGATGGGCGTAGCCGGCGAAGACGCTCTTGACCGAGCCCAGGCCCGCGACGACGCAGAACGCGGTGCCGAGCAGCGCGGTGACGGGGAGCGGGATCGGCTCGGCCACCCAGTAGCAGACCACCCAGGCGAGGATCGCGGCGAGCCGATGGGCCTCCGGTGACAGCGAGGGGAGCGGCGCGAGGAAGATCAGCAGGGCCGCGGCGGGGCCGGCCAGCAGGCCGGCGAGCCGTCCCGCCCGTCCCCCCGTCGGCGCGGCGGACGCCCCGGGGGGCGAGGGGGCGGGTGCCGGCATCGGGGGCCGGCCCTACGGCCTCGCGGCCGACGTGGCCGGGTCGGCGGGGCTCTTGCGGACCATGAAGACGGCCACCATCAGGACCATCACGACGCCGACGTTCAGCGCGATGTCCATCAGGTAGCGCTGGAACAGCTCGTCCGACACGCCGGTCAGGTGCGCGAGCTCCGCGCCGGCCGTCAGGATGCGCCGGATCGAGGCGATGATGCCGATGTTGAGGAAGGGCTCCAGCGTGATGATGTCCGTCTGGAGGAAGCGCACGATCGTGCGGAAGAGCTCCAGCAGGATGATGACGAGCAGCAGATCGTTGACGAGGGTCAGCGCGGCGGGGAGGAAGGTGCCGCGGGCCGCCAGGATGAAGGTGCCCCAGCTATAGACGAAGATCAGCATCCCGAGGAAGAGGAAGCTGAAGCCCGCGGTGACGTAGCCCCAGCGGTCGAGCCACCGCATCCAGGACACCCACCGCTTCATCCTCTCGTCGCTCGGCTCGGCCATTCAGGCGTTCCCCGAGGGGCCCGATTGGCCGAGCTGGTCGGCCGCCGCGCCACGCAGGTTCCCGAACCGCAGGTCCCGCATCGAGTCCAGCGTCAGGGAGTGGCCGCAGCAGCGGATCTCCTTGAACCCGGCGCCCCCCTCCATGATCATGACGCGCAGGCCGCAGGAGTCCGGAAAGCGCTTCTTCTCGTCCAGGACGATGCCCGGCAGGAGCATGTCGCGCTTGCGGCCGTGCGTGGAACCGGGCTTGGTCACCACGTCCTCCTCGGTCAGCTCGTGGTCGCAGCAGACGATCTTCTCGAACCCCTCGCCGCCGCCCATGACCTTGACCATGAGCCCGCAACTGCCCGGATGCCGCTTGTGCTCGTCGATGATGTCGCCCTTCTTGACGGACATGGTCAGTTTCCGCGTGAGCGGTGCATGGCTGATTGAGGATTGACTCGTTGCGGGATCGTTGATCGAAGGATTGGTCCGAGGCGCACTCTCCGATGCCTCGCTCCCTCGACCATCAACCGTTCAACCCGGCGATCCACCATTCCTCGCGGCGGCCTCGATCCCCCGCCGCTCGTCCACCGCGCGCAGGAGCAGGAGCCCGAGCGCGAAGAACAGGGCCATGGAGAAGACGGCCCAGCGCTGGCTCCCGGCCCAGACCGTGACCTCGCCGTACACGAGGGGGCCGATCACGGCCGCGAACTTCCCCGTCACCGAAAAGAAGCCGAAGAACTCCCCCTGGCGGCCGGCCGGGGTGAAGCGGCCCAGCAGCGCGCGGCTCGTCGCCTGGTTGGCCCCGAGCACCGCGCCGGCCGCCAGCCCGATCGCGTAGAACTGCGCGTGGGTGCGGACCAGCGCCGCCCCGGCGACGAGCAGGATCCAGCAGACCAGGGTGGCCGAGATCGTGCGCGTGAGGCCGAGTCGGTCGGCCAGCAGGCCGAAGCCGGCGGCGCCGACCCCCGCCGTCACCTGCGTGACGAGGAAATAGATAATCAGATC
Organism: Candidatus Nitrospira neuquenensis; assembly: GCF_979578155.1. Classification (NCBI taxonomy): domain Bacteria; kingdom Pseudomonadati; phylum Nitrospirota; class Nitrospiria; order Nitrospirales; family Nitrospiraceae; genus Nitrospira; species Candidatus Nitrospira neuquenensis. Next base: position 126,168 of record NZ_CEFZDU010000011.1, read on the forward strand.
GCCAGGCGAAAAGTCCAGGACTTTGTTCGCGAAGATGGCCGAGGCCACGATGACCGTGTTCACCGCATCCGTATAAATCAGGTAGGCGACCAGGTAGGCGAAGAGGTCGCGGTACCGGCCCACCTGGGTTGCGGTGGCGGCCAGCCGCGCGAACCCCTCGCGCCAGGGGGCGATCGCCGAGCCGGGCTGCGGCGTCGCGCGCTCCGTGAGCCACAGGAGCGTGGGGAGCGCGGCGAGCAGGAAGAACGCGGCCGTGACGGCGAAGCTCAGCCGGTAGGACGCCAGGTTGTCTTCCGCGAAGCCCCCGCGGATGAAGGGATAGGCCAGGGCCAGGGACAGGAGGCCGCCCGCGTACCCGAAGGCCCAGCCGTAGCCGGAGAGGCGGCCCAGGCGGTCGGGCGTCGTGATCTCGACGAGGAAGGCGCTGCAGAAGAGGAAGCCGAGGTCGAAGGCGACATTGGCGATGCCGAACAGGATCAGGCCGGCCCAGACGTCGCCCCGGCCGACGGTCGCGAGCAGCGCCGTGCAACCGACGCAGACCAGGGTGGACCAGCGGAGGAAGCGCCGCTTGCACGCGCGGGCGTCCGCGAGCGCACCGAGCACCGGCGCGAGGATGGCGGCGACGAGCATGGACAGGGCGTAGCCCCAGAACCAGACCCGCTCCGGCAGGGTCTCCCGACCCGGTCCGGCCAGTGGCGCGGCGACGACCTGGACGAAGTAGACGCTGTAGGCGACCGTGACGATGAGGGTGGTGAAGGAGGAGTTGGCGAAGTCGTAGAACGCCCAGGCCCAGAGCTCCCTCCTCGTCGCGGCCCCGGCCGGCTCCCGCGTCACGCCTGGTCCGGGGCGCGTCGCTCGCAGGCGCGGAGGACCTGGTCCCGCAGCGCCCGATGCGTGCGGCTGCCGACGATGGCGCGGGCGGCCACGAGGTCCGCCGGCCGGTAAGGGAGGAGGAACCGCTCCTTGACGCGGGCGATCCGCCGGAGCGAATCCTCGATCCGCGCCTCGGGGACGGCCCCGTCGGTCACCGCCCGCTCCACCGCCTCCACCGCGGCGACCGCGCGGTCGCGGTCCTTGCAGACGAGGAGAATGTCCGCGCCGGCCTGGATCGCCCGCACCGCCGCCTCGCCGACGCCGTAGTGGTCCGTGATCGCCCGCATCTCCAGGTCGTCGGTGAGCACCAGGCCGTCGAACGTCATGCCCTGGCGCAGCAGGCCGGTCAGGATCGCCGGGGACAGGGTGGCGGGGAGCTTCTCATCGAGCGCGGGGTAGAGGACGTGGGCGGTCATCACGGCGGCGAGGCCGCGGGCGACCGCCGCCCGGAAGGGGCGCAGCTCGACCCCCTCCAGCCGCTCGCGCGGGGCGGCGACGACCGGCAGCGCCAGGTGCGAGTCGGCCGCCGTGTCGCCGTGGCCGGGGAAGTGCTTGCCGCAGGCCACGACCCGGCCGTTCTGCAGGCCGAAGACCGTCGCCAGCCCCAGCTCGCAGACCAGCTCGGGGTCGCCGCCGAAGGACCGGTCGCCGATGATCGGGTTGGCGGGGTTCGTGTCTACGTCCAGCACCGGCGCCATGTTCATGGTGATGCCGACCGCCCGCAATTCCGCGGCGGTGACGGCGGCGGCCGCGTAGGCCAGCTCGCTGGACTCGCAGCGGGCCAGGCGGCGGCAGGCGGGGAAGATCGTGAACTCGGCGGGGAGCCGGCAGACGCGGCCGCCTTCCTGGTCGATCGCCACCAGCAGCGGCGGGCGCGGGGCGCGCCGCTCCAGGTCGTTGGTCAGCGCGACGATCTGCTCGACCGACTCCAGGTTCCGGGAGAAGAGGATCACGCCGCCCGGCTTGCACGTGGCAAGCAGCTCGGCGACCTCGGGCGTCACCGCCGTACCGGTGAACCCGAGCATGAAGAGCTGGCCGACCCGTTCGCGCAGGGAGGCCACCGGCGCTCAGCCTTCCGCCTCGTTGAGCAGGTACTGGACGAGCAGCCGGGTCCCGATGCCGGTCGGCCCCTTCGAGACGTAGGCCCGCTCGCGCTCGCTCCAGTCGGTGCTCGCGATGTCCAGGTGCACCCAGGGGCAGTCGCCGACGAACTTGCTCAGAAAGAGGGCCGCGGTGATCATGCCGCCGCCGCGCCCGCCGATGTTGCGCATGTCGGCCACGTCGCTTCGGAGCTGCTCGAAGTACTCCTCCCAGAGCGGCATCTCCCAGACCCGCTCGCCCGCCGTCCGGCCGGCGTCCTGGACCCGGCGCTTGAGCGCGTCGTGGTTGCCCAGCATCCCGATCGCGAACTGGCCGAGCGCGACCATGCAGGCCCCGGTGAGCGTGGCCACGTCGATCAACGCGGACGGCTTGTAGCGGGTGGCGTAGGCGAGCCCGTCCGCGAGGATCAGCCGCCCCTCGGCGTCGGTGTTCTGCACTTCGACCGTCTTGCCCGCCATCGTCCTGACGATGTCGCCCGGCTTGATGGCCCGCCCGCCCGGCATGTTCTCGGTGGCCGGCAGGATGCCGACCAGGTGCAGCGGCAGCCGAAGCCGCGCGGCGGCCCGCACCGAGGCCAGCACCTCCGCGCCGCCGGTCATATCGGCCTTCATCTGCTCCATGTTCTCGGAGGGCTTGAGCGAGATGCCGCCCGTGTCGAAGGTGATGGTCTTGCCGACGAGGACGATCGGACCGCGGTCCCTCCGGGCGCCCGTGCCCCTGTATTCCAGCACGATGAACTTGGGCGGCTCGTGGCTCCCCCGCGCGACGCCGAGCAGCGCGCCCATGCCGAGCCGCTCCATGTCGCGCCGCTCCAGGATGCGCAGGCGCACGCCGCGCTCCCGGGCGACGGCCCGCGCCTCCTGCGCGATCCGCGTCGGCGTCATCACGTTGGCGGGATGGTTGCAGAGGTCGCGCACGTAGGCGGTCGCCTCGCCGCTCGCCCGCCCGCGCGCCGCGCCGATCTCCAGCGCGCGGCGCCGGTCCGCGCGCGGCTCGACGATCGTGATCGCCGCGAGTCCCTTCTTCTTGCGGTCCTCGCTCCGGTATTCGGTGAACCGGTAGGCGCCGCAGATCGCCCCCTCCACCATGGCCTGGGCGAGCTGGGCGGCGGTGACGCCGTCGAGCCCATCCCCGATCACCGCCGTCGTGAACGAGCAGGCGCCGGCCTGCGTGACCCGCTTGGCGACGGTCCCCATCGCCTGGCGGACCGTGTCGAGCCGCCCCTCCTTTTTCTTGCCCAACCCGACGAGCAGGACGCGCTTGGCGGGCAGGGCGCCCCTCGTGTGCACCAGGGCGGTCTCGTTCGCCTGGCCCGTGAATTCACCGGACTTGAGCAGATCCTTGAGTCCGCCGCCGAGCGCCCGGTCCACCCGGGCCGCTTCGTCTCCGAGAGGCGTCTCCCCCTCGAAGTGGCCGAGCACCAGCGCCTCGGCCGCCTCCTTCTCCACCCGTCCCTGCTTGACCCGCACATCAACCGCGTTCATTCCGTCGCTTCTCCTCTCCTGTCGGTCTTCACGCCATCGTCCTCAATCGGCAATTCTTCCCGCTGCCCTCATACGCCCCGCATGTCCGGCGCCCAGACGTGCTTGTGAAGTTGGAGCTGGAACCGCACCGGCAGCCGGTCGGCGAGGATCCACTCGGCCAGGAGGCGCGGGTCGAGCGCGCCGAAGACCGGCCCGAACAGGACGAGGGCCCTGCGGTCCAGGCCCAGGCGCCTGACGGTCTCGGCCGCCCACTCGTAGTCGGCCCGGTCCTTGATGACGAACTTCACCTCGTCGCCGGGGCGCAGGCGCTCCAGGTTCGCCCAGTCCATGCGGTCGGCCATCCCGCTGCCGGGGCACTTGACGTCGAGGATCACCCGGGCCCGCCGGTCCACCGGCGTGATATCAACGGCCCCGCTGGTCTCGACGAGCACCTCGTACCCCTCGTCGCAGAGGGCCGCGATCAGGCCGAAGGCCTCCGGCTGGGCGAGCGGCTCGCCGCCGGTGACCTCGACGAGCGGGCAGCCGTAGGCGCGCACCGCGCCAAGGACCTGCGCCGCCGTCAGGTCGGCGCCGCCGTGGAAGGCGTAGGCCGTATCGCACCAGGTGCAGCGGAGCGGACAGCCGGTCAGCCGGACGAAGACGCAGGGCCGCCCGGCGTGGCTGGATTCGCCCTGGATGCTGTGGAAGATTTCCGTAATACGCAGAATCGGTGATTGAGCCATTGGGAGATCAGCGATGAAGCGATCGACACTCTCTCGATCGTTCAACCCGCTCACGCCCACTTTGCGACCGGCCAGCCCTGCCGGCGGGCGATCCGCGCCATGCCCCGGATGGGGTTGACGACGCGGGGGTGGCCGACCAGACGGAGGATGTCCACGTCGCCGGGACTGTCGCCGTAGGCATAGCTCGCCGCGAGGTCCAGCCCGTGCTCGGCGGCGAAGGCCTCGATCAGGTGCCGCTTGCCGTCGCCGTAGGGGACGGGCGGTCGCAGCCGGCCGCTGTACACCCCGCCGGTTCGCTCCGGCTGCGCCGCGAGGACGCTCGGGACGTCCAGGTGGACGGCGAGCGGGGCGATGAGAAAATCGAGCGAGCCCGTCACGAGCACGACATGGTGACCGCGGTCCCGATGGCTCCGGAGCACGGCCAGCCCCTCCCGCGAGAGGCGGGGGCGGACGACACGGTCGAAGAAGGGCGCCGCCAGGGTCTCGATCGAGTCCGGTCGCTTGCCCGTGAGGTAGAGCTTGCGTTCGCGGAGCGGGTGCAGGCTCACCGGCGGCATCTGCCGCAGGAGGAACCAGAGGCTGCGCGCGCCCTCGCCCGCGCCGACGACGCCCCGCCGCCAGAGGAAGCGGAAGAAGCGGACCTCGATCGCGAGGCCGGGGATCAGCGTGTTGTCCACGTCGAAGAAGGCGCCGACGTTGGTGCCGGTCGCGCGGGAGCCTGTCGTCGCGGGCTGGAGCATGGGACCTCGTCAGGGGGCCGGCCGCGAGGGTGCGGACCGGTCCGCCGCGCCGTCGTTCCGCCTCGGGCGAGCGAGCGATTGTACCGGACAGGCCCTTGATTGACAAGCATTTCCGGGCCCTCCTATAATGCCGCCGTCGCCGAAGTGGTGGAACTGGTAGACACGCACGTTTGAGGGGCGTGTGGGGAAACCCATGCGGGTTCGAGTCCCGCCTTCGGCACCATCCCTCCGCTTCTCCCGGCCGCGACCCCAGGTCGCTCCGCCCGTCCTCGACGGTTTCCCCTCTCCACGTCCCGTTTACTTTTCGCTCCGCGGAGCGTAGGCTCCTGGCTCCCGGCCCGAGGTGGATGAGACGAGAAGGAAGCCGGGGGGGAGGAGTCGCCGGCCGTGAGAGATCGATCGCCCCGACCGCCGACGCGCCCCCTGGCTGCCGCGCGGCTGTTGGCGGCGGCGCTGACGGGACTGGCCGGCTGCGCCTCCGAGTACGTGCGGGAGCCCCATCCCTCGACGGGCCTGTCGCTCGCGGCGGATCTCGCGACCGCGGTCGAAGACCGCTCTGAGGACCCGGCGCTCGACGCCTCCACCTACACGGCCCTGGAGCGGGCGGCGGATGTCACGAACATGGCCGCCTACTGGGTCCGGCTCACGGCCGTCGCGCCGGTTTGGCTGACCGTCGTGGGCACCGTCGGCCTCGTGGAACAGTTGGCGTTGCTCCCGGTCAACCTCCTCTGGGTGCCGGTCACGGGCCATCCGGTGATCGGCCTCGACGCCACCGAGCGGCACTTGAACCTCGTCGGCCTGCCCTTCATCTGCCTGACCTACCCGCCCGAGCTGCACCATCCCGAGGTGCAGGACGCGGACCTCGCCGAGGCCCGCTCCCACTGTTGGGGCGAGGTCATGCGGGCGGCGGTGGGTGAGGCGAGCCAGTGAGGGCACCCGGGGCGGTGCACGATCGGGGCCGCGAGGGTGGCGACGAATCCGGACGTGTACCCCCACGATGGTGGAGCTTCCCTGCCGTGGCCCTGCTGGTCCTGGCCGCCTGCGCCGAGCCGCCGGCCAAGGGGCCCGCACCCCCAGCGCTCGTGCGGCCGCCGGGGATCGCCACGCCGGACTACTGGCGGGACGTCAAGCCGATCCTCGACCGCCGCTGCGTCGTCTGCCACGGCTGCTACGACGCGCCCTGCCAGCTCAACCTGAGCGCCTACGAAGGGCTGGCGCGCGGCGCCCACAAGAAACGGGTGTACGACACGACCCGGTTGCGCCTCGCCGAGCCGACCCGGCTGTTCGAGGATGCGACGACGGTCGCGCAGTGGCGCGGGAAGGGGTTCTACCCCGTCCTGAGCGAGCCGACGACGTCCGGCGCCCCGCCGGGGCCCGGCGTGCTGGCGCGCATGCTCGCGCTCAAGCGGCAGCATCCCCTGCCCGCGACGTCGCCGCTGCCGGACTCCTTCGACTTCGCCCTCGACCGCAAACAGCAGTGTCCCGCCGAGTCCGAGTTCGACGACTTCGCCGCCCGCTTCCCGCTCTGGGGCATGCCCTACGGGCTGCCGGGCCTGAGCGACGACGAGCAGGCGACGCTCGCGGCCTGGCTCGCGGACGGCGCGCCGTACCGGGAGCCGCCGCCTCGGGCGCCCGCTTACGAGGCGCAGGTGCGGGAGTGGGAGCGCTTCCTGAACGAGGGCAGCCCGAAACACCGGCTGATGAGCCGCTACCTCTACGAGCACCTGTACCTGGCCGACCTCTACTTCGACGACCTGCCCGCCGGGCCCTGGTTCCGCCTGGTCCGCTCCCGCACCGCGCCGGGTGAGCCGATCGCCCGCATCGCCACGCGCCTGCCCTACGACGACCCCGGCCCGGGGCCGGTCTACTACCGGCTCGAGCCGGTCCGGACGACGATCCTGGCGAAGACCCATGTCCCCTACGCGTTCGGCGAGGCGCGCCGCCGGCGCTACCGGGAGCTCTTCCTGGACCCCGACTATGCCGTGCGCGCCCTGCCGACCTACGAGCCGGACGTCGCCGCGAACCCCTTCGTCGCGTTTAAGGACCTGCCGGTCCGCTCGCGCTACAAGTTCCTGCTCGACGACGCGGGGCTCTTCGTCATGATGTTCATCAAGGGGCCCTCCTGCCGCGGGCAGATCGCGCTCGACGTGATCGACGACCGGTTCTGGATCTTCTTCGTCAACCCGGACAGCGACGTGCTGGAGGACAGCGCCGAATTCCTGGCGCGCGAGAGCGGGCATCTCCGGCTGCCCGCCGAAGGACAGACCGGCCGGCTGGGGCTCGTGTCCTGGCTCCGGTACTCCCGGCTGCAGACCGAGTTCCTCAAGGCCAAGCAGGCCTACCTGGCGACGCACCGCGCGCCGGGCGAGGTCGCCCATCTGCGGAACATCTGGGACGGCGGGGGGCGGAACCGGCACGCCGCCCTCACCGTCTTCCGCAACGAGGACAACGCGGCGGTCGTGCCCGGGCTGGTCGGGGCGAATCCGAAGACCTCGGTGATCCTCACCTATCAGTTGCTGGAGCGGATCTACTACCTGCTCGTCGCCGGCTACGATGTCTTCGGCTACATGGGCCACCAGCTCGACTCGCGGCTCTACATGGACTTCCTCCGGATGGAGGGGGAGTTCAACTTCCTGATCCTGCTGCCCAAGGCCCTGCGCGAGAGGGAGCGGGACTTCTGGTACCGGGGCGCGCACCAGTCGGTGAAGGACTATGTGTACGGCAGCCGCATCCACTACGACGCGGAAAGCGCCGTGCCCTACCGCACGGACGACCCCAAGGCCGAGCTGTTCGCCCTCCTGCGGGAGCGGCTCGGCGGCGCGCTGAATCGGGACTACGACCTGGCGGGGGAACCGGACGCGGCCGTCCGGGCGCCGCTCGAGGCGCTGGCCGCCCTGCGGGGCCGGGCGCTGGCTTGGATGCCGGAAGTCGCCTTCCTGGCCGTCACGGAGCCCGGCGCGACGGCGGCGCGGGCCGAGCGGATCTACACGCTGCTCCACGACGACGGGTACAGCAACATCGCCTCGCTTTTCGACAAGGAGGCTCGCCGCCTGCCGGACGAAGACGGCCTGACCGTCGTGCGCGGGTTCATCGGGGCCTACCCCAACGCCGTCTATCGGGTGAGCCGGCCCGACCTGCCCGCCTTCGTCGCGGCGGTCGCCGGGTTGTCGAGCGAGGCGGACTACCGGACGCTCGCCGCGCGGTGGGCGGTGCGGCGGACGAGCCCGGACTTCTGGGACCAGAGCGACCGGCTCCACCGGGCCTACCGGGACCTCGCGCCCATCGAGGCGGGCCTGTTCGATTACAACCGGCTTGAGAATCGGTGAGGGGAGGAGCGGCGGCGCCGACTACGGCTTCGCCTCGCCGGGCGGCTCGCCGGAACCGTTCGGATAGACGAGGATCGCGATGCGGCGGTTGGCGGCCCGGCCCTCCTCCGTGTCATTGGAGGCGATCGGCCTGGTGTCGGCGTAGCCGGCGGCCCCCAGGCGGGCGTGGTCGAGGCCGCTGTGCTCGGCCAGGCGGCGCAGCACGCTCGTGGCCCGGGCCATGGACAGCTCCCAGTTGGTCGGGTACCGTTGGCGGAGCCGGCTGCCGATGGGGACGTTGTCCGTGTGCCCCTCGACCACGACCCGCCCGCCGCCCAGGGCGTGGAGGATGTGGCCGATCCGTTGGAGGACCTTCGCGCCGGCCGGTGCGATCTCCACCTGCCCCGGCTCGAACAGGAGCCGGTCGGCGAGCGTGATCGTCAGGAGATGTCGGTCCTGCCGGACGCGAGCCAGGCCCTCGGCGATCTCCGCCGCCAGGGCCCGGGAGAGTTCGGCCGAAGCGGCCTCTTGCCGTCGCGCCTCCTCCTCGCGGGCGGCGCGCTCGCGCTCCAGCCTCGCCTGGTCGGCCTCCCTGGCCTTGAGCAACTCGTCCCGTTGCTGGATGGAGGTCCGCAGCGTCTCCGTCCCGGCGAGCAGCTCGTCCCGTTCCCGCTTGACTCGCGCGAGATCCTCCCCCAGGCCCTTGAGCTCGGCGGTCAGCGCGGCGATGCGCTCCTTGGCCTTCTCCAGGTCGTCCATGAGCGCCGCGACCCGGCTCTGCAGCGTCTGGCGGTCGGCGAGGTGCTGTCGCAGCTTGGCGATCTCCTGGTCGCGCTCCTCGAGCCGCTTCTGCAGGTCGGCCGCCCGTGCCGCCTCGGTTTCCAGCTCGCCGGCCCGCTTCTGCAGCCTGGCGACCTCCTCCTGGGCCGTCGTCGTGCCCGACATCAGCTTCTGCTTTTCTTCCCGGAGGGTGGCGAGCTTGACCTGTTCCGCCGCCAGCTTGGTCTCCAGGTCGCGGGCCTGGTTCTTGGCCTGGGTGAGGGCCGTGACCGTCTGTTCCTTCTCCTTCTCCAGCGCGGTGATGCGGGCGCGGGCGTCGGCCAGCGCCTTGGCGGAGCCGGCCAGCTCCTGCTGCGCGGTGTCCAGGCGGCGCTGGAGGTCCTCCGCCTTGTTTTTAAAGAGGTCGCGCTCCCGCCGGAGCTCCGTGCCGACGCGCTGGCCTTCCTCGGCGTCGGTGCGCAGCTTGTCGAGCTTGCCCTGCAGCTCCTGGCGGCCCTGACGCTCGGCGTCCAGCGAGGCCGTGAGGGTCTCCAGGTCCTTGGTGAGCTTGGCGTTCTGCGCCTGCGCCGCCAGCAGCTCGTTGCCGATGCGCGACGTCTCCCGCTCCAAGGCCTCGATCTGCGCGCGCGCGACCTTCTGAGCCGCCTCGAGGGTCGCGACGGCCTCCGCCGTGATCTTGCGCGCGGCCTCCAGGTCGGCGGCGGTCTGCTGATATTGCTCCCTGGTGACGCAGCCCGCCAACAGCAGGCCCGCCGCCAACGGCGCCAATCCCCATCTCACGGCGAAACGCGTCATCGCGGCTCGCTTCCCAGGAAACGGATGTAGGCCACCACGTCGCGGAGCTGCTCGTCGTTGAGGATGCCTCGCCAGGCCGGCATGGTCGAGCCCTTGCCGTCGGCGATGATCCGGAGCAGTTCTTCGTCCGTCAGCCGGCGGACGTCCGCCGACACGAGCTTCGGGGCCGGGGGCGAGGTGGCCTTGGCCATGGGACCGTTCCCCAGGCCTCGCGTCCCGTGACAGACCGCGCAATACTGCTCATAGGGGCCTCGCCCCTTGGCGGGATCGACGGCCGATTGTCCCCACCCGGGCGGGGAGGGCCACAGGCCGGACAGGAGCAAGCCGGCCGCCGCCACCACGAGGAATCCTCTCATGGCGCGAGCCACGGCGCGTCTCTCGGGTCGCATCCGGCCCATGTTACCCGATTTGCCTCCTTCGCCGCAGGCCCCATGGCTCAGGACGGTCGTGGAGCATGGCCGTTGCTCCGAAAGGGGGAACGGTCCTACGCGGTCGGCTGTCGGAACTCAGGGAGCGCGGGAGGGGGGGCGAGGGGACGGGCCGACGCGCAAGCGCCGGCCCGCGTCCAAGTTGCGAGGAGCTCGACCCCGGGAGTAGGGGCCGGGCGTGATCCCGTCCGTTACTTTCCGCCCTTCGTATCCTTCTTCTCGTCCTTCTTCTCGCCGCTGCCGAAGAACTTCGGCTTCTTCGTGTCCTTGCCCTTCTTGTCCGTGGGGGCCGGGGCCGGGGCCGGGTCACCGGCGAAGGTGAAGGTCGCGGTCCCAAAGCTCAACATCACCGCCAATGCCAATAGGCCAGCAAGCTTCTTCATCTCTCGCTCCTCCTCCTGATGATCTGCCGCCAGGTGCTGCGCCCGCCCGTTGCGGCCGAGCCCTGGTTGTCCGAACACTGCCCTCTCGTTACTCCCCTCCGAACGGCTCCTCGCGGGCTTGGAGCCCCTTGCGGGCCCCTGCGGGAGAGAACCGGCAAGGCCGCGGGCGATCCCTGGGCCGGATCCCTGTGGCTGGCGTGGCTGTTGACCTGGAACGAAGGGGGGACGCACCGCGTGGCGCGTCCCCCGCGTGCTTACTTACCGCCCTTGTCGTCCTTCTTCTCGTCCTTCTTCTCATCGGAGGCGTGGGGGCCGCTCGGCTTCTTGTCCTTCTCCTCGGTCGGGGCCGGAGCCGGATCCCCCGCTTGCACGTAGGTCACGGTGCCGAAGGTGAGTAGCATCGCGAGCGCCAGAAGTCCAGTGATTTTTTTCACGGTCTCCTCCTTGAAAGATGTGAATTGAGTGGTTGAGAGATGGAGCTTGCCCCGTTTGGCAGTGAACGGGATTTGACAGAGTGTCTGACCAAGCAAGAGCCGAGCCAGGCGTCCCTATCCCTCGGGCTGGAGAAAACATGCAATGAATTCACATTAATTCAAAGGTGGAGAGGAGCGATTTCCCCCTTGCCCAGGGGAAGGGGGGGACAACCTGTCCCGAACAGGATAAGTTGTCCGCCGCGTTCCCACCGACAGCGCCCGGGCCGGGCCGACCTGGGGGCCCTCCAGGCTGACGCCGTCGGCTCGGTTGCGGACGCCGCGGACAGCGGGCTCAAGATCAGGCTGGTCCAGAACGGGGGCCGGTCGCCGGCCTCATGGCCCCTCCACCCTCGAAAGATGGCCCGTTCAGGCCAGGGCCGGCTGCCACGGCACCCGGCGGCTGAAGCTGGCCGTGACCAGGGCGGCCAGGAGCAGCACGGTCGCGACGGCGCCGAGCGTGCGCGCCGGGCCGAGCGTCTCGGCGGCCCAGCCGAACGCCGCCATCCCGGCCATGGCCGAGGCCATGGCGGCCGTGCTGAAGGTCGTGAGGACACGGCCCAGCAGGGGGGCCGGCGTGACTTCCTGCACCATGGCCCAGGCCACGGGGGTGAAGAGCGCGGTGCTCGCGCCGATGACCGCGACGAGGCCCGCGGCGATCAGCGGCCGCTCGACCGCGCTCAGGGCGCCGACCGCCATCCCCCCGATCACCAGGGCCCGGGCCAACATCCGCAGCCGCTCCTCCACGTTCTCCCGCTGCCCTCGTCCTCGACGGGCGAGCCACAGGGACGCGAGCAACATGCCGACGCCCAGCGTGGACCAGAGCCAACCGAGCGTGACGGGCCCGAGCTGCAGGATCTCCTTGCCGACGACGGGCAGCAGGAAGACGAAGGCGCTCGTCGCCGGGCTGTAGAAGGTCGCGGTGACCATCAGGAGGAGGACCCTGGGCTGCTGGACGAACACGAACCGGAAGCCGGCCAGCAGGTCCCGGGCTACGGAGGCGCGTCCCGTCGGGGCCGACCGCGGGATCTCGCGCAGGTGGAGGGGGGCGAGGCAGAACGCCGAGATCAGGAAGGTCGCCGCGTCCACGTAGAGCACGTGCTGGACGCCGATCCACGCGATGCCGAGGCCGCTCACGAGCGGGCCGAGCAGGATGCCGATGTTGGCGGTGCTCTGGATGAGCGCGTTGGCCTCGGTGAGGCGGGCCGGACGGACCAGCAGGGGCACGGCCGCCGCCAGGGCCGGTCCGAACACCGTCGAGACGACGGCCATCAGGAAGACCAGCAGGTAAAGCCGCTCCAACGTGAGGGCGTCCAGCGCGTAGAGCGCCGGGATGAGCACGATCAGCGCCGCGCGGAGCAGGTCCACTCCGATCATGACCGGCTTCTTCGGCAGGCGGTCCAGGTACACGCCGATCAGGGGGCCGAGGAGGAGCGGCGGCGCGGTCTGCAGCAGGCCGATCGTGGCGGTCTTGAGCGCCGAGCCCGTGAGCTCGTAGACGAACCAGAGCAAGGCGACCCGGTTCAGGCCGTCGCCGATCTGGGAGACGACCTGGCCGCTCCAGATCAACCCGAAATCCCGAGTCCTCAGCAGGCTCCGTTGCGGCGGCATCGGTCCTCCCCGTCTCAGGCCCATCGGGCCGCGAGCCCCGGACGCCCTTCGCCCGTCCGGCCCCGGACGCGGGCCGGCGCGACCGAGGCGGCGAGGAGCCGCTCGTACAGGGCCACGTAGTCGCGGGCCATCCGCTCGACCGTGAACCGCTCCTCGAAGGCGCGGCGGCACCGCCGCCGGTCGATCGTGCCGAGGCGCTCGACCGCGGTCGCCATCTCGCCGACGCCCTTGCAGATGAAGCCCGTCACGCCGTCCTCGATGATCTCCGGCGCCGCGCCGCGCCGGTAGGCCAGGACCGGCGTCCCGCAGGCCAAGGCCTCGATGAAGACGATTCCGAAGGGCTCCGGCCAGTCATAGGGACAGACCAGCGCCAGGGCCTCGCCCAGGAAATCGTCCTTCTCGGCGTCGCTGACCTCGCCCAGGTACTCGATCAGGGGGTCCGCCAGCAGGGGCTCGATCACCTCCTGAAAGTAGGCCCGGTCGGCCGGGTCCACCTTGGCGGCGATCCGCAGGGGCAGGCCGACGCGCTTCGCCAGCTCGATCGCGTGGTCCGGGCGCTTCTCGGGCGCGAGCCGGCCGAGGTACGCCAGGTACTTGCCCGGCATGGGGTGGAACGAGTAGAGGTCGCGCGGGAGCCCGTGGTGGACCGTGCCGGCCCAGTTGGCGCCGGGCAGCGGCCGTCGTTGCGCGGCGGAGATGGACACGAGGGCCAGCTCCGCGAACTCCTCGCCGACCGCGACGAGTTCCGGCAGGTCGAGGCGGCCGTGCAGGGTGGTGAGGACCGGCACGGGGCTGCGGCGCGCCAGGGGGAAGGCCAGGCAGTCGAGGTGCGAGTGGATCAGGTCGAACCGCTCGGCCGACCCGAAGACACGCTCCATCTGGAGGATCAAGACCGCATCGGGGTTGCAGACGCCCGTTCGCAGGCGCAGCGCCTCCGAACAGACCGCCTCGAGCCGCGCCGCGGTGCGGGAGTCACCGCTGGCGAAGAGGGTCACGGCATGGCCCAGCCGGACCAGCTCCTCCGTCAGGTAGGAGACGATCCGTTCGGTGCCGCCGTACAGCCGCGGCGGCACGCTTTCCCACAGCGGAGCGAGTTGTGCGATGCGCATGGACGCTCCCTCGAATGATGGGGGCGCAAACCGTCCCCCGAGGCTGGTGGAGCAAGCGACGGGCCATCGCGGCGGTCCACCGGCCGGGGGAACGCCGTCGGCCTCGTAAGTCCCTGTGTCTGTTGGGCGCTGCGGGATGGTGTCGGGTCGAGGGGGGGCCGGAGGCCGGCCGGCAACCGTCCCCCGGCCTGGACTTTCTGCCCCGGGGAAGACAGGCTGTCCGGTCGCAGCGGTCAGGCCGGATCGGCCTCGATCCCCTCGTCGGCGGGGACGGCGATCGCGCCGTAGGTGCGCAGCTTGCGCAGGAGGGTCTTGCGGTGGATGCCGAGCACCTCCGCGGTGCGCCCGAGGTCCTGTCGGTGGGCCTCGAAGGCGCGCAGGATGTACTCCTGCTCCAGCTCGTCGAGCGTGACCCAGCCGCGCGTCGCGGCCGGCCTGGTTCCCGCCGCGCGCAGGACGTCCGGGAGGTCGTCCGGCATGATGAGGGAATGGGGCGTGAGCACCACGGCCCGTTCGATCACGTGCTCCAGCTCGCGCACGTTGCCCGGCCAGTGGTAGCGCAGGAGCAGCTCCATCGCCTCGGGAGCGAGGCCGGTGACCGGCTTCTCGCGGCCGGCGCCGTACTTCTGCACGAAGCACCGGGCCAGCAGCGGGATGTCCTCGGCCCGCTCGCGCAGCGGCGGGATCGTGATCGCGACGACGTTGAGCCGGTAATAGAGATCCTCCCGGAACTTCCCCGACTCGACGAGGGGCTTCAAGTCCCGGTTGGAGGCGGCGATGATCCGCACGTCCACGTTGGTCGGCTCGGTGCTGCCGACCCGGCGGATCTCCCGCTCCTGGATCACGCGCAGGAGCTTGCCCTGGAGGGCGGGCGAGATGTCGGCGATCTCGTCGAGGAAGCAGGTCCCCTGGTGGGCCTTCTCCAGGAGGCCCTTCTTGGCGGCGATCGCGCCGGTGAAGGCCCCGCGCTCGTGGCCGAACAGCTCGGACTCGAGCAGGGTCTCCGCCAGGGCGCCGCTGTCCACGGCGACGAAGGGACCGCCGCTCCTGGCGCTGTTGGTGTGGATGGCCCGGGCGACGAGCTCCTTGCCCGTGCCGCTCTCCCCCTGGAGCAGGACCGTGCTGTCGGTCTGGGCGACGCGCGCGATCATCTTGTAGACGGCGACCATGCCGGGGCTGCTGCCGACGATCCGCTCGAAGCGGTACCGGTCCCGGAGCTGCTCGCGCAGGGCCTCGTTCTCCCGGAGCACGCGCTTGTGCTCCAGGGCGCGCCGCGCCACGAGCCGGATCTCCTCGACGATGAAGGGCTTGCTGATGTAGTCGAACGCGCCGGCCTTGATCCCGTCCACGGCGGTCTTGAGCGAGCCGTAGGCGGTGAGCAGAATGACGAGCGTGTCGGGGTGGCGCGTCCGCAGCTCGGCCAGCAGGGCCAGGCCGTCCATGCGGGGCATGTTGAGGTCGGTGATGACCACGTCGGGCTGCTCGCGCGCCGCGAGCGCGAGCGCGGCCTCCCCCTCGCCGGCCGTGGCCACGGCGTACCCCTCCTTGCGCAGGATCTCGGTCAGGAGCTCGAGGGTCTCCGCGTCGTCGTCCACGATCAGCACGCGCGCCGGCGTCGCGATCACGATCCCCCTCCTTCGGCCGGCAGGGTCACGGTGAAGCGGGCGCCCTTGCCGAGCTCGCTCTGCACGGTGATCTGCCCTCCGTGGGCCTTGACCGCCTCGGCGGCGATCACGAGCCCCAGGCCGGTGCCGCGGCCGGTCGGCTTGGTCGTGAAGAAGGGCTCGAAGATCCGGTCCAGGTGCTCGGGGGCGATGCCCTGGCCCGTGTCCTCGACCTCCACGGCCACGAGGGGCGGGGCGTCCCCGCCACCGCGCGGAGCCACGGGGTAGCTGCGGATCGTCAGCGTACCGCCCTCGGTCATCGCGTCGAGCGCGTTCTCGATCAGGCAGGAGAAGACTTCCTGGAGTTGCGACCGGTCGGCCCGGACCTTCGGCCGCGCGGGGGTCAGGGTGAGGGCCAGGACCATGCGGCGGCGCGCGACCTCGGGGCGCAGCAGGGAGGCGAGTTCCTCCAGGCAGCGGTTCAGGTCCACGGGGGCGAGGATCGGCTCCGGCCGGCGCGCGTAGAGGAGCAGCTCCTGGATGATCCGCGAGGTGCGCTCGATCTGGGCTTCCACGGTCCGCAGGCGCCGTTGCGCCTCGGCGCCGAGGGTGGGGTCCTCGGCGAGGAGCTGGATGTGGCCGGACAGCGCGGTCAGCGGCGTGCCGATGCGGTGGGCGACGGTCGCGGCGAGCTGGCCGATCGCGGAGAGGCGTTGGGCCCGCGCCGCCTCGTGCTGCAGGGTGGAGAGCCGTTCGTTGGAGCGGAGCAGCTCCTCGTGCTTCTTCCGCAGCTCGGCCGTCGCCTCCTCGACCCGCACCTGCAGGCTGTCGTGGGCGCGGCGCAGTTCCTCATAGAGACGGCGGTTGGCCTCGGTCGCGTCGCGGATGCGTTCCACCATCGCGTTGAACCGCGCCCCGAGCTGGCCGATCTCCCCCTCGCCCTGAACGGGCACCGCGGCGGACATGATGCCCTGGGAGACGGCCTCCACGCCCGCGAGCAGGGTCTTCACCGGACGGTGCACCCTCCAGTAGAAGAAGAGGTTGATGGCGACGACGATCAACGTGCCGGTCACCAGGCGGCGGTTGAGCGAGAGCTTGCGCTGGTAGTCGAGCACCTCGTCGAACTGGGCGGTCGAGAATTCGGCGTAGGCGGCGCCGATCAGCCGGCCCTCGACCGAGATGGGCGCCGCGATCTTCAGCCGGTGTTCCTCCTCCCACCCCTCGAGGTCGGTGATGTCGTGCTCCCGGCGGAGGGCCCGGACGACGAGCGGCGGCACCCGCTCCAGCCGAGGCAGGGCGGTGTTGCCGGCGCTGACGAAGAGCCGCGGGGGCTCCCCGGGCGTCTCCGGCAGGGCGTAGAGCGCGATGTCCAGGAGGTCCGGCCGGCTCGCGAGCAGCTTATAGAGATCGAGCTCGCGCGCGGCCTGGTTGTGAAACTCGGCCGCCGTCGTGATGTGCGCGCCGACCTGCCGGGCCACGGCGGCCACTTCGTCCTGGAAGTTCTGCTTCGCCAGCCGGCCGACGTACACCCGGTCCAGGTACTCGTCGGAAACGGCCGAGACTCCCACGATCATGAGGATGACGAGGGAAACCTTGGTCTGCAGGCTGGCCCGGCGCCACGAGAGCGACATGATCGGAGATCATAGCGCCCCGCGCGGCGGGCCGCAATTCGCCCCTCCGCCCCCGTTGCGCGGACGGCTTGTCCGGGACGGGACAGGTTGTCCCCTCCTGCGGGGCCGACAAGAAGGAGGACCGGCCCCGGCGTAGCGGCACCTCGACGGACGCGGCAGCAAGAAACGGACCCGTCGCCGCCGGCGGCGGGGTTGCGCAGCCGCCGGCCCCCCTCTATGCTGGGGACAACGGCCGGGATCGGCCACGGGGCGGCGGGCTGCGGCCTTTGCCAGAGGAGGCGCCACGGATGTCGGACTTTCATCAAAACGGTGTCGTCACTGTCCTCCACCGGCTGGGACGGCCGAACACCGAGCGGATCGAGTGTGAGCTGGAGCGGCACGGCCGGATCAATCCGATCGCCCTGGTGCTGCCCTGCCTGTACGCGGAGCTGGAGCGGCCGGCGCTGGCGGGCATCGTCGAGCAGCTCAGGGGCGTCGCCTACCTGCGGGAAATCGTCATCGCGCTGGGACGGGCCTCCGCGCTGGAATTCCGGCGGGCGAAGGAATACTTCAAGGCGCTCCCGCAGGACGTCCGGCTCATCTGGGTGGACGGCCCGCGGATCCAGGAGATCCTCAAGGGCCTGGTGGCCCAGGAGATCGACATCGGCCTGCCGGGCAAGGGCCAGTCCTGCTGGATCGCCTTCGGCTACGTGCTGGCCCGGCGGCAGAGCAAGGTGATCGCGCTCCACGACTGCGACATCGTGAGCTACGACCGGGGCTATCTCGCGCGGCTCTGCTACCCGATCGCCAACCCGAACATGGGCTACGAGTTCTGCAAGGGGTACTACAGCCGGGTGACCGACCGGCTGCACGGACGCGTGACGCGGTTGTTCCTCACCCCGCTCATCCGGAGCCTGACGCGGCTGGTGGGCGAGCAGCCCCTGTTGACCTTCCTGGATAGTTTTCGCTATCCCTTGGCCGGGGAATTCGCTATGGTGCGCGAGTTGGCCTGGATCAACCGCATTCCGGGCGACTGGGGCCTGGAGGTCGGCGTGCTCGCCGAGGTGTACCGGAACTGCGCGCTGCGCCGCATCTGCCAGGCGGACATCGCCGAGGCCTACGAGCACAAGCACCAGGCGCTGTCGGCGGACGACCCGGAGCAGGGGCTGCTCAAGATGACCGTGGACATCACCAAGTCCCTCTTCCGCAACCTCGCCAGCGAGGGGGTGGTGCTGACCGAGGAGATGCTCAAGACCCTGCGGGCGACCTACCTGCAGGAGGCGCAGGAGGCGATCCGGCGCTACGAGGACGACGCGGCGATCAACAGCCTCAAGTTCGACCGGCACGAGGAGCGCACGGCGGTGGAGGCCTTCTTAAAGGGCATCAAGCTGGGCACGGAGGTCTTCGCCTCGGACCCGCTGGGGGTGCCGATGATCTCCAACTGGAGCCGCGTCGCCGCGGCGGTCCCGGATATCTACGACCAGTTGCTAGAGGCGGTCGAGGAGGATCTGCGCTGGGACCCGACGGCCGCGGGGGAGCCGGCGAGGACATGAGGGGCGCCGACCGCTCCTTCCGTCTCGTCCGGCCGCGGTCTGCGGAGGCCGTTCCGTGAGCCGCCCGCCCGCGATACAACAGGTCGTGATCGCGGCCGGGGTGTTCCTCGGCGTGCTGGCCGTGGTCTTGGTTGCGCGGTCGCTCGCCTTCCGGGCGCTGCACCGTTGGGCGTCCCGGACCGAGACGCACCGGGACGACCTGATCGTGGCCGGCCTTCGGGGGCCCTCCTTCGCTTGGTGCCTGCTCCTTGCCCTCTACGTCGCCGTGGAAACGGCGGACCTGCCGGGGCGCTACGGCGCCGTCGCGTTGAACCTCATCTACAGCCTGATCGTCCTGTCGGTGACGGCGACCCTCGCGCACCTCGGCGGGACGGCCGTCCGGTACGGGCTCCGGGGGGCGAGGGGCGCGCTGCCCGCGACCGGGCTCACGATGACCTTCCTGAAGGGCGGGATCTGGGTCATCGGGGGCCTCGTCCTGCTCGGTGGGCTGGGCATCTCGGTCACGCCGGTCCTGACCGCGCTGGGTGTGGGCGGTCTGGCCGTCGCGCTCGCGCTGCAGGAAACCCTGTCGAACCTCTTCGCGGGACTGCACCTGCTGATCGAGGAGCCGATCCGGGTCGGCGACTTCGTGCGGCTGGAGTCGGGCCAGGAGGGCTATGTCGCGGACATCGGCTGGCGTAGCACCAAGATCCGGATGCTACCCAACAACATGGTCATCATTCCCAACAGCAAGCTGGCGCAATCCATCGTGACGAACTACTTCATGCCCGAGCGACGGATGGCGCTCCTCATCCCCATCAGCGTGTCCTACTCGGCCGACCCGAACCACATCGAGCGCGTCCTGATCGAGGAGGTGAGCAAGGCGGCCGCCGAGGTGCCGGGCCTCCTGCTCGATCCCGCCCCGGCCGTCCGGTTCAACCCGGGATTCGGCGAGTCGTCGTTGGATTTCACGCTCATCTGCCAAGTCCAAGACTATGAGGCACAGTTCCTCGTCCAGCACGAGATGCGGAAACGAATCCTGAAGCGGTTCCGGGCCGAGGGCATCGAGATCCCCTTCCCGCAACGGGACGTCCACCTCCGCCAGGAGCCCGGACCACCGCCCTCCGTCTGAGCCGTCCCTCCCGCACCGGCCCGCATTTCTTCCCCTCTCGCCCCTTGTCCCTTCGCCCCATGGGCTGGCGTCACCCCGGCCATGGCCTGTTCCGAGCTGGAAGCACCGACCAGCAAAAAGCCATGCCGGCACAGGCCTTATCCATACTAAAGCCTCAAAAGTCTGCATCGCATTGGAAAAGTTTACCGCATATGACTATAAGTTCGGAGTTGACTATGTATTCTAGTTCGGCTATATGGTCAGAACAATGATTCGTCCCAACCCCAAGGTTCGTAGGGCGGACTCGCGGCGATCCTCCCGGGGTGGGGGTGGGCCTTCGGAGTTCTGGCGACTTGGTGGCAGCCCTGTTGCATTGGGGGGACGGCGAGGCGGAGGGCGCCGCAGTATCCGAGCCGACGGGGAATGGCTGCATACGGATCGCCGGCGCCGCTTCGCCGCGTGACGTGCATTCCAGGGAAGGAGGAGCGCTATGCGATGTTTGCGCTGCCAAGGCTGCCTGGTGCCCGAGCGCCTCGTCGATCTCTTGGACGACACGGGCCAGCTCCACTGCGATGGATGGCGCTGCCTGAACTGCGGCGCTATACTGGACCCCCTCGTGCTCGGGCGGCGCGACGGAGGGGAGCCGGTGTCGGCCGATCGCCCCAGACCCAAGCGACGATGGAATCGCCAACTCGTGCCGGTGGTGATCACGCATGAATGACGCGCTTCCCTCCCGCGTCGAGCGCAGGAAGGAACGGACGCGCAAGGTCCTGATGGGCGTCGCCCTCGGCCTCTTCTACGAGAAGGGGATCTACTGGACCAAGATCGAGGACATTACCGAGGAGGCGGACATCGGGAAGGGTACCTTCTATCAGTATTTCGAAACGAAGGAGAGCCTGATCCGGGCTCTCCTCGAGGAGGGGTTGGCCGAGTCCCTGAGCCGGATGCGCGCGGCGGCCGCCGGGGCCGGGGACGGCCCGTCGCTGGTCTGCGCCCTCGTCGGCGCCAAGCTGGATTTTTCCCTGGTGCATCCGGAATACCTGCTCCTGTTCCATCAGGTGCGCGGCTGGCTCCAGTTGAAGACGGAGACGGTGTCGGAGTTGCGCGACGTGTACGACCGGTACCTGGGCCAGGTGGCCGAGTTGCTCCGCCCCGCCGTCCCCGCCGGGCCGGAGCAGGACGGCCGGGCGCGCTGGCTCGCGCTGGCCCTGTCCGCCTTCACGTCCGGGCTGCTGACGTACGCCCTGCTGTTCGACCGGGCGGATGACCCCGTCGCGCGACGCGAGGACCTTCGCCGACGGATCGAGGGCAGCCTCCTGGCGCTTCTGTGAGCGCGGCCTGGCCGCCCTGGCCCGCGGCGATCGGCCGGTCTGGAAACGGAGGGCCCATGGTGGAACGACGACATCGCCCGCGCATCCTGGCCATGATCATGGCCGGCGGGAAGGGCCAGCGGCTGATGCCCCTGACCGAGGTGCGCAGCAAGCCCGCCGTGCCCTTCGCCGGCAAGTACCGCATCATCGACTTCGTGCTCAGCAACCTGCTGAACTCCGAGATCCTGTCCATGTACGTCCTCGTCCAGTACCGCTCGCAATCGCTCATCGAGCACCTGCGCCGGGCCTGGCGGATCGGGGGACGGATCAAGCGGAACTTCATCACGGTCGTGCCGCCCCAGATGAAGGCGCGCGGCGGCTGGTACGAGGGCACCGCGGACGCGGTCTACCAGAACTTGAACCTGGTCCGGGACTTCGCGCCGGACCTGGTCGCGGTGTTCGGGGCGGACCACATCTACCGGATGGACATCGGCCAGATGGTGGAGGCTCATCTCGCGCAGCGGGCCGACGTCACGGTGGCGGCGCTGCCCGTGCCGCTGCACGCGGCCAAGGGCTTCGGCATCATCGAGGCCGACCGGTCGGGTCGCATCGTCGGGTTCGACGAGAAGCCGAAGCAGCCCAAGCCCATGCCCCAGGACCCGGAGCAGGCCTATTCGTCGATGGGCAACTATCTGTTCAACACGCAGGTGCTCCTGGACTCCCTGGAGCAGGATGCGGCCAAGCCCGGCTCCCACGACTTCGGCCGGGACATCATCCCGAACCTCATCGGCTCGCACCGGGTGATGGCCTACAACTTCCTCTCGAACGAGGTGCCCGGCGTGCGGTCCTACGAGGAGCGGGGCTACTGGCGCGACGTCGGGACGCTCGACGCCTACTGGCAGGCGCACATGGACATCCTGGGGGAAGCCCCGATCTTCGACCTGCGGAACACCGACTGGCCGATCTTGACGGACAGCTACGACGGCCCGATCGCCAGCCTCGTGCGCTCGCGCCTCGACGACGCGATGGTCGGCCAGGGCAGTCAGGTGATCGAGGCGGAGATCCGGCGCTCGGTCATCGGCCGGAACGTGCGCATCGAGCACGGAGCGCAGATCGAGGAATGCGTCATCATGGACGGCGCCGTGATCGGGTCCAAGGTGCGGCTGCGCCGTGTCGTCGCCGACCGGTTCAACGTCATCCCGGCCGGGACCGAGATCGGCGGCGATCCGGCCGCGGACCGGCGGCGCTACCAGGTGACCAAGTCCGGGCTGGTGGTCCTGCCGCGGGGGCGCTCGGCGGGCGATCGTCCCGTCGTGGCCGAGCCGTGACGGCCGGGGGCGATCGGGACGCGGGACGGAACGAGGAGGCGCTGGTGCGAGAGCAGCGGGTGCGGCACGGCCGGCCCGGGGAAATCCATGACCGCGCCTGGCTGGGGGGCGAAGCCCACGTGCCGGTCCACCGGGGCTCGGGAGGTTGGGGCGGTGCGCTGCGCGCGCGGGACGGCTTCAGCGGGCGTGCGCTGGGCCTCCTGTTCGTGGCGGGGCTCCTCCTCGGGGGCGGGCTGATCTGGCTCGGCCGGCGCCCGGCCGGAGGATGCCGAGCCGGGGGGCGGCAGGGGCGGAAGTGATGGGGAGCGTGACCACCCTGCTGACGGAGGAGGCGGAGGCCAAGGTTCGGGAGATCGGGCGGACCGACATCCTGGTCGGCATTCCCAGCTACAACAACGCGGCGACGATCGCCCACGTGGTCCGGGCCGTCAGCGCCGGCCTCGCCAAGTACTTCCCCCGCGCTCGGGCGGTCCTGGTGAACAGCGACGGCGGCTCGACGGACGGCACCCGCGAAGTGGTCGCCCGCACGGTCCTCGACCACGGGGCGGTCCTGATCAGCGAGCACCAGAGCCCGCTGCAGAAGATCATCACGCCCTACCACGGCATCCCGGGCAAGGGGAGCGCCTTTCGGACGATCTTCGAGATCGCGCGGCGGCTCGGCGCGAAGGCCTGCGCGGTCGTGGACTCCGACCTGCGCAGCATCACCCCGGAGTGGATCGAGCTGCTGCTGCGTCCCGTCCTGGAGGAGGGCTACGAGTACGTGGCGCCCTACTACCTGCGCCACAAGTACGACGGGACGATCACGAACGGCATCGTCTATCCCCTCACCCGCGCCCTCTACGGGCCGCGCATCCGGCAGCCCATCGGGGGCGACTTCGGCTTCGCCGGCCGGCTGGCGGAGCACTACCTGGACAAGCACGTCTGGGAGTCGGAGGTCGCCCGCTTCGGCATCGACATCTGGATGACCACCGAGGCCATCGCGAGCGGCGCGCGCGTCTGCCAGAGCTTCCTCGGTGCGAAGATCCACAACCCGAAGGACCCGGCGGCGGACCTCTCCGCCATGCTCGTCCAGGTGCTCGGCGCGGTGTTCGCGCTGATGGAAGAGCACCAGAGCATCTGGTCCGCCGTCCAGGAGACCAGGCCGGTGCCCCTGTTCGGGTTCCGGTACGAGGTCGGGGTCGAGCCGGTGAACGTGAACGTGGAGCGGATGGTGGCGACCTTCCGCCAGGGGCTCGCGGACCTGGCGCCGCTCTGGCGGCAGATGCTGGCGCCGGAGACCTTCGAAGGCCTGGGGGTCCTCGCGGACGGCCCCCTGCAGGCCTTCACGCTCTCCGACGACCTCTGGGCGCGCGTGGTGTGCGACGCGGCGGTGGCGTACCACGGCCGCGTGATGCCCCGCGAGCACCTGCTCAAGGCCTTCACCCCGCTCTACCTGGGGCGGACCGCGACCTTCGTGCTCCAGACCCAGGGCCTGACGACGACGGAGGCGGAGGGACGCATCGAGGCGCTCTGCGAGACGTTCGAGCGCCGGAAGCCGTACCTGATCGAGCGGTGGTACGGCCAGTCGGCGTCCTGACGCGGGGCGCCGGAAGGAGGATCAGGCCATGGAACGATTCTGGGAAACCGCGCTGCTCGGCCCGTTGGAGACGCTGGGCGGGCAGGTGCTCGTGTTCCTGCCGAACCTGCTGGCGATGGCCATCATCCTGATCGCGGGCCTGGCGGCGGCCTGGGGCGCCCGCTACGTGATCGAGCGGCTGCTGCGCGTGATCGGCCTCGACCACCTGAGCATGCGACTCGGGGTCAGCGACGCCCTCGCCCGGGGCGGCGTGAAGTCCGACCCCTCCCGGCTCGTCGGCCAGGCGGCCTACTGGCTCGTCGTGCTGTTCGCGGCCGTGGCGGGGATCAGCGCGCTGAACCTGCAGCCGGTCAACCAGCTCGCCCAGTCGTTCCTGGCGTACATCCCGCGCCTGTTCACCGCGCTCCTGATCCTGGTCGCGGGATACCTGCTGTCGAACTTCGTCTCGCAGGCGGTCCTGATCGCCGCGGTGAACGCGGGACTGCCGCCGGCGCGGCTGGTGGCCCTCTGCGCGCGGTGGGGCGTGCAGCTCGCGGCCACGGCGATGGCGCTGGAGCAGCTCGGCATCGCCGAGACGATCGTCGTGGTCGGCTTCGGCGTGGTGCTGGGCGGCGTCGTCCTCGCCGCGGCGATCGCGTTCGGGCTGGGGGCGCGGGACCTGGCGAGGGAGTTCCTGGAGCGCCGGCTCGGCGGAAGCCCGCGCGAGCGCGCGGCGGACGACCTCCGGCATCTCTGAGGCGGGAAGGAGAGAGAGGATGGCGAGCATCGAGCGGGGGACGACGTCCCCGGCGGTCACGCTGCTGACGAGCGACGACCTGCACCTGTTCAACGAGGGCACCCACGTCCGGCTCTACGAGAAGCTGGGCGCGCATCCGGTGTCCCTGCCCGGTGCGGAGGGCACTTACTTCGCGGTCTGGGCGCCGGACGCGGAGGCGGTGAGCGTCATCGGCTCCTTCAACGACTGGGAGCGGGACCGCCATCCGCTGCAGCCGCGCGGCTCCTCCGGCATCTGGGAGGGATTCGTGCCCGGCGTGGGCCGGGGCGCCCTGTACAAGTACCATGTCCGGTCCCGGTTCCACGGCTACCGCGTGGACAAGACCGACCCCTTCTCCCGCTTCAACGAAGTGCCGCCGAAGACCGCTTCCATCGTCTGGGAGCCGGCCTACGAGTGGGGGGACGCCGACTGGATGGCCGCGCGGAAGCGCCGGCAGGGACTTCATGCGCCGATCTCCATCTACGAGGTGCACCTCGGCTCCTGGCGGCGGGTCCCGGAGGAGGGCAACCGGTCGTTGAGCTACCGGGAGCTGGGCCCCACGCTGGCCGACTACGTCGCCGAGGCCGGCTTCACCCACGTCGAGCTGCTGCCGGTCATGGACCACCCCTTCTTCGGCTCCTGGGGCTACCAGACCACCGGCTACTTCGCGCCCTCCGGCTGCTTCGGCGCGCCGGAGGACCTGATGTTCCTGATCGACACCCTGCACCGGCGGGGGATCGGGGTGATCCTGGACTGGGTGCCCTCGCACTTCCCCACCGACGAGCACGGGCTGGCCTACTTCGACGGCACCCACCTCTACGAGCACGCGGACCCGCGCCAGGGGTTTCACCCGGACTGGGGGACCTACGTCTTCAACTACGGGCGCAACGAGGTGCGGAGCTTCCTCCTGAGCAGCGCGCTGTTCTGGCTCGACCGCTACCATGCGGACGGGTTGCGGGTGGACGCGGTCGCCTCGATGCTCTACCTGGACTACTCGCGCAAGGAGGGCGAGTGGATTCCCAACGAATACGGCGGGCGGGAGAACCTGCCGGCGATCGGGTTCCTGCGCCGCCTCAACGAGGAGGTGTACCGGCACTACCCGGACGTCCAGACCTTCGCCGAGGAGTCCACGGCTTGGCCGATGGTGTCGCGGCCGACCTATCTGGGCGGGCTGGGCTTCGGCCTCAAGTGGGACATGGGCTGGATGCACGACACGCTCGACTACATGGCGCTCGACCCCGTCTTCCGCAAGTACCACCAGAACGACCTGACCTTCCGGATGCTCTACGCCTTCCACGAGAACTTCGTGCTGCCCCTCTCGCACGACGAGGTGGTCTACGGCAAGGGCTCCCTGCTCGGCCGGATGCCCGGCGACGACTGGCAGAAGTTCGCGAACCTGCGGCTGCTGTTCGCCTACATGTTCGCGCAGCCGGCCAAGAAGCTGCTCTTCATGGGCGGCGAGTTCGGCCAGTGGGGGGAATGGGCCCACGACGGCAGCCTGGAATGGCACCTGCTCGCGCACGCCCCGCACGCGGGCGTGCGGCGGTGGGTCGCCGACCTCAACCGCCTCTACCGGAGCGAGCCGGCGCTGCACGAGCTGGACTGCGAGCCGGCCGGCTTCGAGTGGATCGACTGCTCCGACGCGGAGGCGAGCGTGGTCGTGCTGCTGCGGAAGGGCCGACGCGCCGAGGAGCTGCTCCTCGTGGCCTGTAACTTCACGCCCGTGCCGCGCCTGGGCTACCGAGTCGGCGCGCCGCGCGCCGGCCTCTGGCGGGAGCTCCTCAACAGCGACGCGACTGAGTACGGCGGGAGCGGGATGGGCAACCTGGGCGGCGTCGAGGCGGTCCCCGTCCCCATGCACGGCCGGTCCCACTCGCTGAGCCTCACCCTCCCGCCGCTCGGCGCCGTCTTCCTCAAGCACGTCGGCCGGTGATCCCTGGGCTCCCCTCCGGGTGGTTGCCCAAGCTTCCCGCCGATGCTCTGGCCGGCCCAGCGGGCCGGGGGGAGACCCTGCCCGGGAGGCCCGGCGCCCGACGGGACGGGACACGACAAGGGAGGGACACCATGTTCGGCGATCGGCGGGGCGGCGTTCGCGGATGGCCGGCGCTCGTCGTCGCCTGCGGGTTGCTCGCGCAGGCGACGGCCTGCTCGCTGACCAGGGACGTGAGCAAGACGGCGAGGACCGGGATCGAGCAGCTCCTGCTCACCCAAGCGCTCGAGCGCAGCCTGGTCACCCTGTCGTTGCCCCTGCCCGACGGGGCGCCGGTCAAGGTGGACGCCGCCTCCCTGACCGGCGGCGACGAGGACCTCGTCAAGAAGCTGATCGAGGACCGCCTGGCCCGGCTGGGCTATCGGCTCCCGGAGAAGCCCGAGGACGCGATCTATCGCGTGCGCGTCGTCGTCCAGGCCTTCGGGACCGAGCAGGGCACCACGTTCTTCGGCATGCCGCCGGTCCAGAGCGTCCTGCTGCCCTTCTCGCTGCCGGAGCTGGCCCTGTACAAGAACGTCCGCCAGCGGGCCGTCGTCCGCCTGTCCCTGGACGTGCACCGGATCCAGACGGGCCAGTACATCACCACGAGCCCCTGGTACGAAGGCACGACCTACAACAACGAGTACACGTTCCTGCTGATCTTCAGCGCGAACCGGAACGACTTGATGGAACCGGAAGTGAGGGACCTGCTTGCCACGAGGTGAGAGGTGCCGGATGACCGGCAGGAGCCGGGCGGCTCCCGGGCCGGCGTGGGCGGCGGTCCTGCTGTGGCTTCTCCCGCTCGCCGGCTGCACCGGCCCCGAGCACGGGATCGTGGTGGACGTCCGGACGGTCGCGCCCGGATCACGGCCGGCGATCTCGCGCCCAGACGGGTTGAAGGTGGCGATCGCGCCCTTCCGGGTGGAGCAGCCGGACAGCGTCCTGGCCGGGTCGCTCGCTCCACTGGTGGGCGACCGCATCCGCCTCATCGTCAAGGGGGAGGATGTGGGACAGGACGTGGCCGAGGTCTTCGTCGACGACCTGAAGCGGCGACTGGGATGGCGGACGTGGCTGGACAAGGCGGGCGTGCTGCCCCTCGACGGAGGGCCGGATGTCCGGATGTCCGGCCTCCTGCGGAAGTGCGTCGCCAGCGCCGACACGGGGTTCTTCGGCACGACCGTCGAGGTCGAGGTGGACCTGGCGGTGGACGTGCTCAACACGGAGGGCGGCGGCCGCCTGCGCATCGAGCTGGCCGGGCGGGTCTCCCGTTGGATCGGAGACTTCGAGCCCGGCGAGATCAACGAGCTGCTGAACGAAGCCATCCGGCAGTCGGTCGACCACTTCCTCGCCGAGACCGAGGTCTCGGGCCGCCGCTTGGTCTCGACGGCGGCCGGCGAGCGGTAACAGGCTGTTGAAAAAACTCTTTTCGGCCTTGCTCAGACACCGCGGCACAGGGTTCCAGACGGAACCAGAATCGCTCGCAGATGGTCAAACAGGCCGTCCAGCAAGGCCGCCTGCCTGGCGGCAGGCGTGCGGCGAGCGAAGAGGCGAGGCGTACTCTCTGCCGTCCGTTGAGCTTCCGAGCGACGCGAGCGTGCCGCCGGCGGACGTTGTCGACATCCTGGTACGCCCGGCCCGGCACTTCCGAGGACCTGCAGGTGGGGCTGGTCGCCACGGTCGTCGCGACGGCCGCGCTGGCCCTGATCTGGCCCCTCGCCTTCCGCCGTGGGTTCCGGAAGCGGCTCACCGCAGTCGAGTCCCGGCACGGCACGCGCATCCGCTCCCCCACGGATCCGGCGCCTGGCGTGGCCGTCGGCCGAGCGGGTCACGGCCATCCCCCTGGGAGCCGTCAAGGCGCTCCGCGGAGTTCAGCTTCTTCCCCAGGACCCGCGGCCTCGCGGGCCTGCTGTTCGGCTACCCCTTATCGGTGATCAGGGCCGGTGTCGAGGCGATCCTCTCCTCCCTCCCGGACCTGGTCGTGGTGGTCGTCAACATCGCGGTCACCCGGTACGAGATCGACGTCGGGGTCACGATCCCCCACTCGATGGTCCTCGGGAGCCACCTCGCCAACGACAGCACGTCGGCCGGGGAACGCGGGCTGACCCTCCATACGAGCGTCACGATTGGTTACGACGTCCCCCGGCGGAAGGTCCACGAGCCGCTGATCGCGGCCGCCCGGGCCACCGAGCACCTGAAGGCCAAGCCGGAGCCCTTCGTTCTCCAGACCGCGCCGAACGACTTCTACGTCAGCGACGAGCTCAACGCCGACACCGGTCAGCCCACCCGGATGGCCGAGGTCTCCTCCGAGCGGCATCGGCACAGCCAGGACAAGTTCAACGAGGCCGGAGTGGAGATCATGTCCCCCCACGCTGCGCAGCTCCGGGACGGCAACCGGACGACGATCCCCGCCGAGGACGTGACGGAGGGCGACGAGCCACCGGCCCACCCTGTGACCCACGTGGAGGGGCCGGACCCCGCCCTGCGCGCGGAGGCGCGCGCCGACGCCCCGGGCCGACGGGAGCCCTGAGCCCGCATGGACATCGCCCTCGCAATCGCCGCGATCGGCCTCCTGGTCTTCCTGGCCCACCTGTTCACGGCGGTGTTCGAGCAGACGCGGCTGCCCGACGTGCTCTGGTTGATCCTGATCGGCCTGCTCCTGGGCCCCCTGCTCGGCTTCGTCGAGCCGGAGGACTTCGGGGCGGTGGGAGGGGTCGTGACGACCATCACGCTGATCATCCTTCTCTTCGAGGAGGGTGTGGGCCTGAGCCTCACCGTGCTCCGGCAGGCGGCGCGCGGCACGCTCGGGCTGACGCTGACCGGCTTCGCGGCGACCGCGGGGGCGGTCGGCGCCTGCGCCCTCGCGCTGACCGACCTGGACCCCGTCGCGGCCCTGATGCTGGGCGCGATCGTCGGCTCCACCTCCCCGGCGGTCGTCATCCCGTTGGTCAAGCAGCTCCGGATGGGCGAGGAGAGCCGCACGATCCTGTTCCTCGAGTCGGCGGCCAGCGACGTCCTGAGCATCGTCGTCGCGATCGCGCTCGTGGAGCTGCACCGGCTGGGGGAGCTGCGTGTGGGCCTCATGGTCGGGGAGATCCTCTCGTCCTTCGTCCTCGCCTCGCTGCTCGGCATCGGCAGCGGCTTCCTGTGGTCCATGCTGCTGGACAAGGTCAGAAACCTCAAGCACGCGGTCTTCACGACCCCGGCGTTCCTCTTCGTCGTCTTCGGCGTGACGGAGCTGCTCGGCTTCAGCGGCTACATCGCGGCCCTGGCCTTCGGCGTCACGCTGGGGAACATCGAGGCGGTGGAGCTGCCGCGGCTCAAGCAGCTCACGCCCCTGGTCCCGCTCACCTTCAACGACACGGAGCGGGTCTTCTTCGCCGAGGTCGCCTTCCTGCTCAAGACCTTCTTCTTCGTGTACGTGGGACTCTCCGTCCACCTGACGGACGTCGGCGTCGTATCGGTCGCCGGGGCGCTGACGCTGGCGATCTACCTGATGCGGGTCCCCGTCGTCCGGCTCACGGTCCGCCGGACCACGCCCGTCGGCGACGCCTCGCTGATGGCCGTCATGGCGCCCAAGGGCCTGGCGGCGGTCGTCCTCTCCGCGATGCCGCTGCAGGCGGGCATCCCCGGGGGGGAGCTGATCCGGGACGTCACCTACGCCGTGGTCCTGTTCAGCATCGTGCTCACCGCAGTGCTCGTGTTCCTCCTCGAGCGGACCGCGCTGGCCGGGGTCTACGCGCGGGTCTTCGCCGGGTTCGCCGGCCCGACGTCGGCCTCCGACGCGGACTCCACGGCCCCGTCCTGAGGCGTTGCGCGGAGCTCCGAAATCGGTTGCGCAAGCCGGCCGGCTGTGCGATGCGTGGAGCGGTGCGCCGCCCGACCGCGCGACAGGACGCGGGCGGCGCGGCTCGACGGGAGTCTGTATGACCGACCTGGCCATCGCCCTGCTGATCTTCGGCGCCGCCTACCTGGCGATCGTCACCGAACGCATCCACAAGACCATCGTCGCCCTCTTCGGCGCGGCGCTGATGATCAGCCTCGGCGTGGTCACACAGGAGGAGGCCTTCTACTCGCCGGAGCTCGGGGTGGACTACAACGTCATCTTCCTGCTGATCGGGATGATGGTGATCGTCAACGTCACGCGAAAAACGGGGCTCTTCGAGGTGCTCGCCATCTGGGCCGCCAAGCGGGCGAAGGCCAGGCCCTTCCGGATGCTCGTCCTGCTGGCCGTCATCACCGCGGGGCTCTCGGCCCTGCTGGACAACGTGACGACCGTGCTGCTCATGGCGCCGGTGACCCTGGAGATCTGCCGGCGATTGGAGCTGAACCCGGTCTCCTTCCTCGTCAGC
This sequence comes from Candidatus Nitrospira neuquenensis, assembly GCF_979578155.1. Taxonomy (NCBI): domain Bacteria; kingdom Pseudomonadati; phylum Nitrospirota; class Nitrospiria; order Nitrospirales; family Nitrospiraceae; genus Nitrospira; species Candidatus Nitrospira neuquenensis. Next base: position 157,112 of record NZ_CEFZDU010000011.1, read on the forward strand.
GAGGCCTTGGCCTCCAACATCGGGGGGACGGCCACCCTGGTCGGCGACCCCCCCAACATCATGATCGCGAGCAAGGCCGAGCTGAGCTACGTGGAGTTCGTCGCGATGTTGGGGCCCGTCGTGCTGGTCATCATGGCGGCGTTCCTCGGCGCCCTCTGGCTCGTCGCCGGCCGCTCGATGACGGTCGCGCCCCGTCTCCGCGAGGCGGTGCTGGCCCTCCGCGAGCGGGACGCGATCCGCGACCGCCGGCTCCTGATCCAGTGCGTCTGGCTGCTGGTCCTGACCACGATCGGCTTCTGTTTCCACGGCCTCCTGCGCCTGGAGCCCGCCACGGTCGCGCTGCTGGGGGCGAGCCTGTTCATGCTCGTCGGGCACGGCCACGGCGGGGGCGAGCACGGAGAGGAGCTGGACTACCTGACCGAGGTCGAGTGGAAGACGATCTTCTTTTTCATCGGGCTCTTCATCCTGGTCGGCGGGCTGGTCAAGGTCGGGGCGATGGGGTACCTGGCGGACGAGCTGGTCCTGTTCACGCGGGGGAACACCGCCGGCACGACGTTCAGCGTCCTGTTGGGCTCGGCGATCCTGTCGGCCGTCGTGGACAACATTCCCTATGTCGCCGCCATGAACCCGCTCATCGTGGACCTGGCCCGGTCGCTCCATCCCGAGGTGACCGACTACGCGGCGCTCGTGCGCCAGCCGGACATCCAGCCGCTCTGGTGGGCGCTGGCGCTCGGGGCCTGCCTGGGCGGCAACGGCACGCTCATCGGGGCGACGGCCAACGTCGTCATCGTGGACCTCGCCCGCCGCGCCGGGCACACGATCACGTTCTGGCGTTTCTTCGCCCTGGGTTTTCCGGTGATGCTCGGCTCGGTGGCCATCAGCGCGGCGTACCTGTGGCTGCGGTTCTTCTGACGGTCCAGGGGCGGGCGGGAGCCGGTCACACGGAAGCGAGGAGACCCAGGATCGCTTGGTTCCAGCCCGCCGGGCCGATGCCCGTGGTGCGAATCAGGCCGGGGAGTCGGATCGCCTCGACGTGGGAGCCGTCCGGTTTGCGCACGAGGACCGGCCGGTCGGCGAGGGCCAGCATGGGGAGGTCGTTGAGGTCGTCGCCGATGGCGATGGTCAGGAGGGGCTGGCCCTGGCGGCTGGCGACCTGCCGGTAACATTCGATCAGGGTCTGGCAGGCCTTCCCCTTGTCGCTGTCGCCGGTCAGATGGAAAAAGCGCCCCCCCCTGGTGCAGCGCAGCCCCCGCGCCTCGGCCAACCGGTGAACCTCGTCGGCCAGCTCCGGTCGGTCCTCGATGACGAAGGGCTCGTCATATTCCCGTTGCTTGGCGAGGAGCGCCTCCTGGGGCGCCAGACCCGTCAGGGCCCTGACCTCGTCCAGCGACATGTCCCCGAAGCCGATGAGCCGGCAGCCGAGGGCCTGCCCGATTTCCTTGAGCGCGGCGCGGAGCCGCGCACAGGGGATGCCCAGCTCGATCACCTGGAACGAGCCGCGCACGGCGGCCCAGGGGACGGGAAAGGGGAAATAGCCCTTGGGAAGAAAGACCGCCCCGCCGTTCTCGACGATGAAGGGATCGGCCAGGCCGAGCCGCTGGCGGATCGGCTCCATCTCGGCCCTGGTCTTGCTCGACGCGAGGATCAGGGGGATGGCGCGGGCGCGGAGCGCGTCGAGCGCCTCCTTGGCGCCGTCGAAGGCGTAGGTATCCGCGTCGAGCAGGGTCCCGTCGAGGTCCGTCAGGACGAGGAGGCGGGGCTTGGCCCGCGGAAGGGGGGTGGGATCGGTCGAGCCCGTCATGGACAGACTCTAGCGGAGGGGGACCGGCTGCGCAACCGCGCCGGGCGGGATTGACAGGGGCCCGGGAAGCCTGCACACTGCGGCTTCCATTCGCGAGCCACGATGGTCTGGACCCCCACGCTCAACGCGGTGCTCGGCAGCCTGGTGCTGACGGTCGGCTTCTGGCTGATGACGGGCGAGCTGTCCGTGCCGGTGGCCGCGGCCATCGCCCTGGGCTCGGCCGGGTTCCTGGCCTGGCGAGGGACGACGGTGGGGGCCGTCTGGGCCTGGGCCACGCTGCTCCTCGGCCTGGAGAGCCTGGCCTGGCCGATCACCACCATGGTCCGGATCCACCGGGCCACGGCCGCGCCGACCGACGAGCAGATGGGGCAGATCCTGACCTCCTTCCTGTTCGGCGGCTTCGCCGCGATCTTCTGGATGAGCTTCGCTTACGGAATTTTCCGGCGGATCGGCCGGCCGGAAGGCGGGACGCCGGCCGCGGCGGGGACCCCGGAGCCCCCGCCGTCTCGGCGCAAGCGTCGAGGGCGGTAGCCGCTCACGCCATTTCGACCGGATCGACGTCCACCTCCAGCCGCAGCCCCCGTCCCGACTCCCGCCGGAGCCGGTCGAGGGACGCCTCGACGGCCGCCCGCGCCGCCTCCCTGTCCTCGGACTTGACCAGGAGCTGCCGCCGGTGCATGCCCCGCGCCACCGCGACGGCGGCGGGGATCGGACCCAGCAGGTGCAGCGCGGGCGAGCCCGACGCGGCGAGCAGCGCGGCCCACCGCTCCGCCGCCGTCTGGACCTTCCGCTCGTCCCGGCCGGCGACATGGAGCGCGATCAGCGCGGCGAAGGGCGGATAGCCGAGGGCACGGCGGAAGGCCAGCTCCGGCTCGATGAACCGCGCCGGGTCGTCGTGGATGACCGCGGCGATCGCCTGGTGCTGGGGCAGGAGCGTCTGCAGCAGCACCCGCCCCCCCTCCGCGGCGGGCCGGGCCAGGCTGACTGCGTCGAGCAGCAGGTGGTAGAGCCGCTCGGCCGCGCGGAAATCCGGGAGGTGGAGGCCCGCGTCCGCCAGGGGCAGGCCGACGAAGCCCAGGGGCGGAAGCGGCGGGCCCTGGAAGACCATCTGCGTGCCCACGAGGATCTCCACCTCGCGGGCGGCGGCCTGACGTCGCAGGGCCTCGGCCTGCGCCGGAGTCCGCGCGGACTCCCGGTCGAGGCGGAGGATGCGGGCGCGGGGGAATTCCCGGCGCAGCTCCGCCTCGATCCGTTCGGTGCCGAAACCGACCGGCTCGAGCTTGGGGGCCAGACAGCTCGGGCAGGCGTCCGGCAAGGCGAGGGAGGCACCGCAGTAGCGGCAGCCGAGTCGGCCGGCCCTTCGGTAGAAGGTCAGGCTCACGCTGCAGCGGGGGCAGAGCGGCGCCTCCCCGCAGTCCCGGCAGAGGAGGGCCGGCGCGAAGCCCTTGCGGTTGAGGAACAGCAGGGCCCCGGTGCCCGCGTCCACAGCGGCCCTCAAGCCCTCGACCATCGCGGGCGAAAGGAGGGTGCCGGGCGGCAGCGTCCGTAAATCCACGACCTCGACCGTCGGTCGCGGGGCGCCGGCCGACAGGTCGGCCGTGGCGGCGGGCGGGACCGCCCGGCTCGTTTCAAGGGAGGGGTGGGCGGAGGTCACGAGGAGCAGGGCCTGATGTCGGCTCGCGCGGAGTCGAGCGACCTCCCTCGCGTGGTAACGCGGGGCCTGCTCCTCCTTGAGCGAGGGGTCGCCCTCGTCGTCCAGGCCGATGAGGCCGATGGACGCGAGGGGGGTGAAGACCGCCGAGCGGGTGCCGATGACGACCCGCACGGCGCCGCGCCTGATCCTCCACCAGAGGGCGGCGCGCGCCGCGGGGGGCAGGCGCCCGTGCCAGAGCGCGACCGCGTCGCCCCAGCGTGTGCGCGCCAGGTCGGCCAGGGCGACGGCCGCCGCCTGCTCCGGGACGATGATCAGCGCCGGCCGGTCCCGGTTGAGGGTCGCGCCGACCGCTTCCAGGAGGATGGCCCAGCGGGCGGCGGCCCGACCGACGCACAGGAGGGTGTCGTGGCGGCGGGCGTCGAGCCGACGCTCAAGCTCCCGCCACCAGCCCGAGGGAGGGGCCGGACGTTCCAGCACGATCGGCGGAGCGGCCGGACCGGACCCGCCGTCCGGCCGACCCGGTGCGGCCGCCTTGGCCCGCGCGGGCCGTCGCCGTCCAGGGTCGGCCGGCAGGACGAGCCGCACGCATTGGCCTCTGGGCGCCAGGTAGATGCGGGCCAGCTCGCCGGTGAGGGCCAGCAGCTCTTCCGGCAGGGCGGGTCGGTCCGGAGACTCGTCGAGCAGGGCGCGGATCGTCCTCAGGGTCTTGGTGCCGGCCTCAGCCGATGGGGCGACGCCGACCTCAACGACGACGGCGGGGGCCGAGGCCGGGCCGAAGGGTACGAGGACGAGGCTGCCGGGGCGGAGTGCGGTCCGGAGGGGCTCCGGCACGGCGTAGGTAAAGGGCCCGCTCAGGCGGCGCGGCACCAGCACGTCGGCCAAGAGCGGGCTCGGGACCTGATCGGCGGACGGCGCGGGATTGGGCGGCTGGGCCTGATGCCGGGCGCGGGGGTCGGACATGCGGCTACGGCGCGGGCGGAGCGACAGCGGCCAGAGGCCTACTGGATGATCCCGCCGCCGAGGACCCGGTCTCCCTCGTAGAGGACGGCGGACTGCCCGGGGCTCAAGGCGCGCTGGGGCTCGTCGAATCGGATCCGGAGCGTACCGTCGCCGGCGGGAGCGACGGTGGCCGGCGTGGCCGGCGTGGCGTACCGGACCTTCACCTGGACGCGGACCGGTCCCCGGGCGAGGGTCGGATCGAAAAGGTTGAGGTCGGCGATCAGACAGTCGCTCCGGTAGAGGTCCCGATCCGGCCCGAGCACGACGGTCCCGGTCTCGGCGATCACCCGCTGGACGTAGAGGCGCTCGCCGACGGCGACGCCCAGCCCGCGACGCTGGCCCGGCGTGTAGAAGGCGATCCCCTCATGCCGGCCCAGGACACGGCCCCCGCGGTCCACGAAGGGGCCGGGACGCTTGGCCTGCGGCGCTTCCCGCTCGATGAAGGTCCGATAGTCGCCCTGAGACACGAAGCAGATTTCCTGGCTCTCCTTGAGCTCGTCCGCGGGGAGGCCGAGCGCCTCGGCCCGTTCCCAGACCTCGGCCTTCTTCATGGCGCCGACGGGAAACCGCAGCCGGGGGAGCCAGGCGGCGGGCAGGCGATAGAGAAAATACGTCTGGTCCTTGCGGGCATCCGCGGCGCGGAGCAGCGCCGGCGGCTCATCGTCGAGGCGGGCATAGTGGCCGGTGGCGACCGCATCGAGCCCACGCGCCTCGGCCAGCCGAACGAGGGTGCGGATCTTCACCCGCTCGTTGCATCGGACACAGGGATTGGGGGTCAGACCGGCCTGGTAACCGGTGAGGAAATCCTCAATGACGGCGGTGCGGAAGGTCTCGCGGGCCTCGACCACCTCATGGGGGATGCCGAGCCGCTTGGCGACGTGGCGGGCAAGGCCGACCTTGCAGCAGCCCCGCTCCTGCCAGCGCTTGGAGACGGCCGCCGTGGGGTCCTCCGGCTCCCAGACCTGGAGGGTGACGCCCCGCACTGCATAGCCCTGCTCGACGAGCAGCATGGCGGCGACGGCGCTGTCCACCCCGCCGCTCATGCCGAGAAGGACCGTCGGCCTCGTCATGGCTGGTAGTCTTGGGCTCTGACCTTGCCTCGGTGGGCGGAGAGGTTGTGGACGTTCTCGAGGTCGCCGCGATCCTCTTCCTCCTCCCACTTCTCCGCGCCCATGTCGCAGGCGCCGTGAAAGTGCGCTCCGTCCTCGATGGAGATGGCGGGCGTGCTGATGTCCCCCACCAGGAGCGCGGGCTTGAGGAGCTGGACCTTCTGAGTCGCGGTGACGTTGCCGCGGATCTTGCCGCCGGTGATGAGCGTGCCCACGGTCACGATGCCCTTGATGACGGCGTGCTCTCCCACGATGAGCGTGCCCTTGGTGTGGATCTCCCCCTCCAGCCGCCCGTCGATGCGGACGGTCCCGTCGAAGTTGACCACACCCTTGAAGTCGACGCCCCGCCCCAGGAAGGTGAAGTTCTCATCATTGTCCTGGGTGAGTTTCTTTTTCCCGTTGAACTCCCACATGGCATCCTCCTGCGACCACGGTCGGCGGGAAGGGAGCGCGGCGATCGCTCAGCCCGACGGACCCTTCCTCGCCAGCCTCAGGCCGTCGAAGCGGGGATCAGCCCCTGGAGGGGGCTCACGCCCGCTTCATCCCGGTCGCCGCCTGGGGGACGGTCCTGAGCCCCGGGTCTCTCGGAAGCTCGTGGACATCCGCGCGGGCCATCTCGCAGCTCCCGTTGAACAGCACGCCCTCCTCCATGGAGAGCACGGGCGCCTTGACCGACCCGTTCAGGATCGCGGGCGCCATGAGCTTGACCTTCTCCTTGGCGATCACATCGCCGGTGATCTTGCCCTTGCTGACGACGGTGCCCGCGCTGATCTTGGCGGTGATGACCGCCTCCTCGCCGACGAGCAGGATCCCCTCCGTGTGGATTTCCCCGTCGAGGAAGCCGTCGATGCGCACGGTCCCGTTGTACGTGATCGTGCCCTTGAACTCGACGCCCTTGCCGACGAAGGCGATGACGTCCTGGCCATCCTCCGGGCCGCCGTTCGCGGGCGCCGTCGGTTCACCGCCGCCGTCGCCGGCGTCCGATTTCAGTTCGGTCCGCTCTTTGGCTCTCTGCCACATGGATCCCTCCTTCCTCGGTTGCTGGACGAGCCGACTGGGGATCCCCGCGGCGGCCGACAGGGTCGGCTGCTCCCGGCGCATCGCGCGATCGAGGACGGAAGCCGGAAGGGGCCCAGGACCTGTCCCGGAAGGCCTCAGGATACGAGCTTCCCCGACGGAAGGCAAGCGATCGTATTGAGTCATCTAAAATCTTACCGAGAGACAGATCGTTGCGTCATTTGTAATTCTTACCCTCCAGGTCCGCCCGGTGCGGGTCGGAAGGAGGGGGAGGATGGAGGCAGGAGGGATGGCGCGACGGTCGAAGTACGAGTATCTGCGAGTCATGTGGCAGCGGTATCAACGGGCCAACCGGGTGACGCGCTCGGCGTTGTTGGACGAAGTGACGCGAATGTGTGGCTATCATCGCAAGTACGCGATTGGGCTGCTGAGCCGGGCGGCCCCACCCCGGCCGCCGGTGCGCCGGGTGGCCCGGCGGCGGCCGACCTATTCGGAGGAGGTGATTCGGCTCGTGGCCCAGATCTGGGCGGCCTCGGGCTATCTGTGTGGCCAACGGCTCAAGGCCGCCCTCCCGCACTGGCTGCCCTGGCTGCGCCGCCGGGTGCGCCTCACCCCGACTCTGGAGCAGCAGCTTCAGCGCATCAGTGCTCGGCAGCTCGACCGGCGCCTGCGGGAGCGCAAGCAGCGGATCACGCGACGCCTCTATGGGACGACGCGCCCGGGCTCGCTGCTCAAGCACCTCATTCCGATCAAGACGGACCAGTGGGACGTCACCAAGCCTGGCTATGTGGAAATTGACCTGGTATCGCACTCCGGCGCCTCCGCCGCCGGGGAGTTCCTGCACACGCTGGACTGCGTGGACATTCAGACGACCTGGGTGGAGCGCCAGGCGGTCCTGGGCAAGAGCCGCCACGGGGTCGTGCAGGCCATGACCGCGATCGAGGAACAATTGCCGTTCCCCCTCCGGGGTGTCGATTCCGACAACGGGAGCGAGTTCATCAACGATCATCTGCTGGCGTGGTGTCAGGCGCGGCCCGCCGGCCAGCAGGTGCAGTTCACCCGCTCGCGCCCCTATAAGAAGGATGACAACGCGCATGTGGCGCAGAAGAACTGGACGCATGTGCGCCAGCTGGTGGGCTGGGAGCGGTATGACAGCCCGGCGGCCTGGCAGGCGCTCAATGCGCTGTACGCAGACCTACGGCTCTTTCAGAATCTGTTTCAGCCCTCCATGAAACTGGTGCGCAAAGTGCGGGTGGGCTCGCGGCTGATCCGGCGCTATGACCGCCCGCAGACGCCGTTCGAGCGGGTGAAGGCGTGTGCGGAGGCGGATCCGCAGAAGGTGGCGGCGCTGGAGCACATCATGGCGACCACCGATCCGTTCGTGCTCTCGCAGCGGATTGACCGCTCCCTGGAGCGGTTGGGGGCGCTCGCCACGCGGGCGACGCGCACGCCACGCGAGACGACCCCCCGGCCGCCGCAGCCGCGAGCGACCCCCCCGTGGCGCGGGGGACGTTCAGTCCACGGGTCCAACACCAGAAGCGGGGGAGGGCCGGGTCCCAACGACCTGAGGGGGGATACTCCAGCTTGGCCCACCCGGCGATCGCCCCGTATGAGGCACATGCGGAGGCCGTTTCTCCGGCAGGCAACCCGAAGACCCGCAAAACCGGGCTCCGGGAAGGAGTCGCTCGGTAAGATTGAGAAATGACGCAACGATCCCCCCGTGGGTAAGATTTTCAGATGGCTTGACAGGGCGATTCCTCGGTCTCGGGGAGCCCTCGCGGGACCGGCTCAGGGCGAGGCGAGGAGGTGCTCGACGAGCCGGTCGAGCTCGGCGGGCGAGTAGTAGTGCAGGGCGACGACGCCTCCCCGCCTCCCGGCGGTGATCGTGACACGGGTCCCGAGCCGGCGGCGCAGGCGCTCTTCCAGGTCGGGATAGGCCGCGGCGCGCCCCGCCTTCCGCCGGCGCTTGGCGGCCCGCGCGGCGCGGGCCGCCGCCTGCTCGGCCTGCCGCACGGACAGGGATTCGGCGACGATCCGGCGGGCGAGGCGGAGCTGTTCCTCCTGATCGGCGAGCCCGAGCAGGACCTTGGCGTGGCCGGTCGTCAGTCGGCCGGCGGCGATATCCTGCTGAATATCAGTAGGTAAGTGTACCAGTCTCATTATGTTCGCCACCGACGAGCGGTCCTTCCCCACCCGCTCGGCGAGGGCCTCCTGGGTGAGGCCGAACTCCTTGAGAAGCCGGTGGTAGGCCTGGGCCGTTTCGATCGGGTTGAGGTCCTTCCGCTGGAGGTTCTCGACCAGCGCAAGGACCATGGCCTGCTGGTCCGTGCAGTTGCGCACGACCACGGGAACGGCCTGGAAGCCGGCCAGCCGCGCGGCCCGCAGCCGGCGCTCCCCGGCGATCAATTCGTACCGCCCGTCGCCCTTGCGCCGGACGACGGGCGGCTGGAGCAGACCGTCCCGCCTGAGCGAGTCCGCCAACTCGGCGAGATCCTCCTCGGCGAAGTCCATCCTGGGTTGGTAGGGATTGGGCAGGATGTCGTGGATCGGCACCTGGACCGCCTCTTCGCCGGGGGCTGGGCGACCGCCGTGGTCCGGAAGCAGGGCATCGAGTCCTCTACCGAGCGCCTTCTTTTCCATGGTTCAGGATCTCCTTGGCCAGCTCGAGATAGGCTTGGCTCCCTGAAGCTGCGGCATTGTAGAGCATGGCCGGCTTGCCGTAGCTGGGCGCCTCGGCCAGCGTGACGTTTCGGGGAATGACGGTGTGGTAGACCTTCGCGCCGAAGTGGGTGCGAATCTCCTCCGCCACTTGGCGCGCCAGCGTATTGCGCGAATCGTACATGGTCAGGACGATCCCCTCCAACGCCAGGCCGGGGTTCAGCGACTGCTGCACGCGCTGGACCGTCGCCATCAACCGGCCGAGCCCCTCCATCGCATAGTACTCGCACTGGACGGGAATCAGCAGGCTGGTCGCGGCGGTCAGGGCATTGAGGGTGAGGAGCCCCAGGGCCGGCGGGCAGTCAACGATCACAGAGTCATAGCGCGGGAGAAGCTGGACGAGTCGTTGCTTGAGGAGCGATTCACGGTTTGGGAGCGCGACCAGCTCGATCTCCGCCCCGGCCAGGTCGGCATTGGCCGGAAGGAGGTCGAGTTTCGGGACCGAGGTCGGGACGACGGCTTGCCCCGCCTCTTCTCCGATGAGGCAGGTATAGACGGTCGCCCTGCATTGCCGGGGGTCAACCCCGAGCCCGCTCGTGGCATTGCCCTGGGGGTCCATATCCACCAAGAGCACCGGATGGCCCGCGATCGCGATCGCCGCTGCGACGTTAACGGAAGTCGTTGTTTTTCCAACTCCACCCTTCTGATTGGCAACAGCGATCACCCTAGTCATGATGTGCCGTTTTGCCAAGGCAATCGGTCAGCCATTGAGGACCCTGGCAGGGGACTGTTCCACGTGGAACATCAGGGCAATATCGGATCATGCCCGTCCCTCGTCAGCCGGTTTTAAGACGGTCAGGACTCGATGGCCTGAACCGTGGGGTAGCTCGTAGGCCACCTCCCGCTCGATGCCGAACCCTGCGGGCGGGTTGCCGATTGGCGTTGTCCGGCAGAGAATGAGCCGTCCGTCAAGGTTAAGCAGGGAACGGATATCGGCCAGGAACGGCTCGACCCGGAGCGCTCTGGTGACGGCGGTGGAGAAGCGACTGAGCCATCCGGAATCTGTCACAAGCTGCTCGATCCGGTTGGGTAGGACCGTCACCTTGGATAGGTTGAGCGAGCCGACCACGTGGCGTAGGAACGCGGTTTTTTTCAGGCTTGGCTCGAGCAAGGTAAGCTCGATCGTTGGGTCGAAGATTTTCAGGGGCACTCCTGGGAAGCCGGCCCCTGTTCCGATGTCGAGGAGAGAGCACATAGATTCGCGTGACAAGACCTTGGTGACGGCCAAGGAATCAACGAAGTGCTTGATGGCGATCTCCTCTGTCTCCTTGATGGCCGTCAAGTTGACCTTCCGGTTCCATCTGACGAGTTCTTCAAAGTAAACAGTGAATTGTGCGAGATGATTGGCTGTTAATCTCACGCCGAGTTGTCCAGCCCCCTCAGCCAGCGTCTTGGCGAACAATTCGGCCTGTTCCACGTGGAACATCTACGAAAAACGGAAGGCGGCGTCAAGTCAAATCTCCGTTTCATGGCTCGGCGGCGAAGAAGAGAGAAGATCACTGTGCCAGCCCTCGATGTCTGGCGAGAGCGACCAGGAGGAGCGAGATGGCGGCGGGCGTCACACCGGAAATGCGAGAGGCTTGACCGAGTGAGGCCGGCCTGACCCGCTTGAGGATTTCTCGAACTTCATTTGAAAACCCAGGGACTTGGTCGTAATCGAAGTCCGGGGGGATTCGGCGTCGCTCCAATTTCTTGAAGGCCTCGACTCGGCGGAGTTCTCGGAGGATGTAGCCTTCGTACTTGATCATCACTTCGACCTCTGCCCGCACCTCGGGGTCGGAGGGACCATCGTCACCGGTCAGGCCCAGGAGTCGCTCATAAGACATGTCCGGTCGCTTGAGGAGCAGGGCCAGGGTGTGGCAGGGGTGTAGGCCTTCGAGCTCCTGATCTTCCGCGGTCGCCCCGATCTTCTCCGTGAATCTCGTCCTGGTCCTCCTGAGGCGGCCAACCTCCCGCTCGATCGCCTCCTGCTTACGCCGCAGGCGGTCATAGAGGGGTTGTGACACGAGGCCGATCCTGTACCCGATCTCCGTGAGGCGAAGGTCCGCATTGTCGTGCCGGAGCAGGAGCCGGTGCTCGGCCCGCGAGGTGAACATCCGATAGGGCTCGCGCGCATCCTTCGTGATGAGGTCGTCGATCAGGACGCCGATGTAGGCCTGGGAGCGGTCCAGGATCACCGGAGACTCGCCCCGCACCGCCAGGGCCGCGTTGATGCCGGCCATGATGCCCTGCGCCGCGGCCTCCTCGTAGCCGGAGGTGCCGTTGATCTGACCGGCATGGTAGAGGCCGGCCACCGGCTTGGTTTCCAGGCTTGGGTGGAGCTGCCGCGGTGGAAAGTAGTCGTATTCAACCGCATAGCCGGGCTTGAGCATGCGGGCCTGCGTGAGGCCGGGGATCGTCTTGAGCATGGCCGCCTGGACGTCCACCGGCAAGCTGGTCGAAATGCCGTTCGGGTAGAACTCCTGCGTATCCAACCCCTCCGGCTCGACAAAGACCTGGTGCCGGGGCTTGTCCGCGAAGCGGACGACCTTGTCCTCGATCGAGGGACAGTAGCGCGGGCCGACCGACTCGATGAGCCCGTTGTACAGGGGCGAGCGGTCCAGGTTCTCCCGGATGATCCGGTGCGTGTCCTCCCCCGTGTGGGTCAGGTGGCAACAGACCTGCGGCAGGGGGATCCGCTCCGTACGGCGGGAAAAGGGCGTGGGCGGGTCGTCGCCCGGTTGCACCGTCATGGCGGCGAAGTCGATCGTGTCGCGGTCGAGACGCGGCGGCGTGCCGGTCTTCAGGCGTCCGACCTCGAAGCCGAGGTCGCGCATGCAGTCCGACAGCCGTTCGGCCGACGCCTCCCCGGCCCGGCCGGCGGGGAACCGGTTGAGGCCGATGTGGATTAATCCCTTAAGAAATGTACCCGATGTCAGGATGACGGCCTTCGCGGCGATCGCCTCGTGCCGGCCGGTGACGAGGCCGCAGACCGCCCCGCCCTTCGTGAGCAGGCGCTCCGCCGTCCCGCGCGCGATCGCCAGGCCCGGCTGCGCCCGCAGGGTCTCCTGCATGGCCTCCCGGTACCGCCGCTTGTCGCACTGGACGCGCAGGGCGCGGACGGCCGGGCCCTTGCTGGTGTTGAGCAGGCGGAACTGGATGCCGGCCCGGTCCGTGTTGCGGCCCATCTCGCCGCCCAGCGCGTCGATCTCCCGGACGAGATGACCCTTGGCGATGCCGCCGATCGCTGGGTTGCAGGACATCTGGGCGATCTTGTCCTCGTCCATGGTCAGCAGCAGGACGCGCGCGCCCATGCGCGCCGCGGCCAGCGCCGCCTCGCAGCCCGCGTGGCCCCCGCCGACGACGACGATGTCGAATTCCATGACCGCCCCTCGCCTACTTGCCGATGCAGAACTCCCGGAAGATCCGGTCCAGGACGTCCTCCGTCGCCGTGGCGCCGGTGATCTCGCCGAGGGCCTCGACCGCGGCCCGCAGGTCCACGGCCACGAACTCGCCGGACAGGCGCGCGGCGACGCTCGTCTCGGCCCGCTCCAATGCGTCACGGGCCGCGAGCAGCGAGGCCTGGTGCCGGAGCCGCGTGGCGACCGCGGATTCCCCCGCCTCAAAATCGGACCGCAGCACCAGGGCCCGCAGTCGGTCGCGCACCTCCTCCAGCCCCTCGCCCGTCCTGGCGGACACGTGGAGGACGTGACTCGGCGGGTCGGCCTGCTCGCAGGCCGCGAGGTCCTGTGCCGAGAGGCGGGTCGGCAGGTCGCGCTTGTTGACGAGGACGAGTCGCCGCCGGCCCTCCAGCTCGCCGAGAAACGCGCGGTCCTCCTCCTCCAGCGGCCGGGAGCCGTCGAGCACGACTAAGAGGAGATCCGCCGCCTCCATGGCGGCCCAGCTGCGACGGACCCCCTCCTGCTCGGCGGGGTCCTCCGTCTCCCGGACTCCGGCGGTGTCCACCAGGCGGACCGTCAGGCCGCGGATCGTGAGGGATTCTTCCAGCAGGTCCCGCGTCGTGCCGGGCCGCGGGGTGACGATCGCGCGGTCGGCGCGCAGGAGCGCGTTCATGAGGCTGGACTTGCCCACGTTCGGCCGGCCGAGGAGCACCGCCGAGATGCCCTCGCGCAGGATGCGTCCATCCTCCCCGCTGCCCGCCAGCCGTGCGACGGCCTCCTTCGTCCGCCGGAGCCGGTCGAGGAGCGTCGCCGGCTCGATGAAGGCCAAATCCTCCTCCGCGAAGTCGATCGCCGCCTCGACGTGGGCCAGCAGCCCGATCAACTCTTCGCGGAACCGGGTCACTTCGGCGGACAGGCGACCGCGGAGCTGATCCTGGGCCAGGCGCAGGCTTTCGGCCGTCCGCGCCCTGATGGTGTCGAGCACGGCCTCGGCCTGGGTCAGGTCCAGTCTGCCGTTCAGGAAGGCCCGCTTGGTGAACTCCCCCGGCTCGGCGGGGCGCGCGCCGTGCCGGATGAGCCCCTCGCAGAGGCGCTGGAGAAGGAAGGGGCCGCCGTGGCAGTGCAGCTCGACGACATCTTCGCCGGTGAAGGAACGCGGGGCGCGCATCACGACGACGAGGGCTTCGTCGAGCGGCGGAGGGTGGCAACCGGGAGACGGGGTGGCGGCCTCCACCGCATCCAGCAGGTCCGCGTGGTAGAGCCGGCGGCACTTGGCCGATGCCAGGGCGACGCCGGAGCGCAGCCGCACGAGGCCGGAAGCCACCTCCACGGCCCGGCGGCCGCTCAGGCGCACGATCCCGATGCCGCCCTCCCCCACCGGCGTGGCGATGGCGCAGATCGTGTCGTCGACCTGTCCGCCCATGGCGAATCCGCCTCAGGCTTCGGCCTGGCCGTCGGCCTCGGCCGCCGCCTTGCCCCTCTTGCCCTTGCCCGCCCGCGGGGTGCCGGCCTCCGCCTCGTCGCCAGCGACCGGGGCGGCCTTCTTCTTGTAGACGTACCGGTCGGTGATGAACTGCTGGGCGATGGTCAGCACGTTGTTCGTCAGCCAGTAGAGGACGAGCCCCGAGGGGAACGTCACGAAGAGGAGCGTGAGGAAGGCGGGGAAGACGAGCATGATCTTGGCCTGGGTCGGGTCCATGGTCGTCGGCATGATTTTCTGCTGCACGACCATGGAGATGCCCATGAGGATCGGTAGGACGTAGTAGGGGTCCTGGACGGAGAGGTCGGTCACCCAGAGGATGAAGGGCGCCTGCCGGAGGTCGATCGTCATGTAGAGGATATTGAACAGGGCGACGAACACCGGCATCTGCAGCAGCATGGGCAAGCAGCCGCCGACCGGGTTGACCTTGTGGTCGCGGTACAGCTTGATCAGCTCACGGTTCAGCCGCTCGCGATCGTCCTTGTACTTGGCCTGGAGCGCCGCCACCTGCGGCTGGATGACCTGCATGTCCTTCATGGACTTGTAGCTCTTGTACTGCAGGGGGACGAAGAGCAGCTTGATCGCGACCGTCAGGAGGATGATGGCGAGGCCGTAGTTGTGGGTGAAGCCGTAGACGAAGCGCAGGACCGCGAACAGCGGCCAGGCGACCGCCTTGACGAGGCCCCAGCTCCCGTAGATGAACCACCCGAAGTCGATCGTCTCCTCGACCCCGACCCCGAGGGCCTTGAGCGTGTCGTACTCCTTGGGGCCGGCGTAAAGCCGGGCCGTCATCGGCGCGCCGGCCTGGCCGGCGAAGCGGACTGCGGCCGAGGCCAGCTTGTCGCCTTCCTTCCTCGCCACGGCGGCCGTCCCGTCCGTGGGAAGCAGGACGCTGATGAAGTACTTATCCTGTAGCGCCACCCAGCGGACCGACCCCTTGCGCTCGGCCTCGGTCTCGGGCGTCTCTTTCTCGATCACGCCGTCCACCAGCGAGGCGGGCCCGATCAGGCCGATGAAGCCCTCGCCCCACTCGACGATCCCGAAATTGGTGCCCAGCCCCAGCGTCGGCGGCCCCTCGAGGCCCGCGGCCGTCACGGAGACGTCCACGAGGTAGCTGTCATGGTGAAAGGCGAGGCGCTTTTCCAGGAGGAGGGCGCCGTCGGGCGAGCGATGGCGGAAGATCAGGTGGCCGACGGGGTGGGCGGCGTCCAAGACCGTGAAGTCCCGCTCGATCTCGTAGAGGGCGTCGGCCAGGCGGGCCGTGACGGAGGCATCCGGCGTCAGGACCGACAAGGGCCCCGCGAACTTACCCTCGGTATAGACGAGCTGGACCGGCGGCGAGTCGGCGGCCCCGGTCCGCTTGTAGCGCTTCAGCTCCCAGCGGGAGACGACGGCGCCGCGGTTGGAGAGGGTCGCCCGGTAGAGGTCGGTCTCGACGACGACCTGCTGCTCGCTCGATGCGGAGGCCGCGAGGTCGCCGGCCGGAGACGCCGGCGCGGCGCCGGCGGACGGCGCCGGGGCCTGCGTCCCCTCGCCCGGCCCCTTGGCGGGCTGATCCGCCTCGTCGCCCGTCGGCGACTGAACCGCCGACCGCTCCGGCGGAGCCGGGGCGAGTCCGAGCTGCTTGAGCAGGTAGTCGTACCCGAGGATGATCGCAAGCGAAAGAACCAGGAAGACGACGACCCGCTTTTCCATGGAGACGGAAGACCTCGTTGCGACGATCAGGACCGGGATCGCTGGTCGGGCGGAGCGGGCCGGCCTAGCGGACGGGGTCCACCCCGCCGGGATGGAGGGGATGGCATTTCAGGAGCCGACGGGCGGCCCGGCCCGACCCCCGGAGCAGCCCGTGCCGCCGGATCGCTTCGTAGGCATAGGCGGAGCAGGTGGGTTCAAACCGACAGGCGGGCGGGAGCGCCGGCGAGATCCAGTGCCGGTAGAGCGCGATCAGGGTCAGGCAGAGCTGCCGCATGGACGATCCGATTCGGACACCAACAGGCCCTCCCGCCCGAGCACCGACAGCCAGAGCTCCCGCAGGGCCGCGGGACGCACCGTGACGGCCTCGCGCCGCGGGAAGACCAGCATCTCGTAGCCTCGGACCAGGCGGGGACGCACCGTCCTCGCCAACTCCCGAAACCGCCGCTTGACGCGATTGCGGGCGACCGCCCCGCCCAGCCGCTTGCCCGCCACGATGCCGACCCGTGCCGGGGACCCGCCCGCCCGCCGGGCCTGCAGGTTGAACAGCGGAGTCTGCACGCGGCGGCCCTGGCGCTTGACCAGCTCGATCTCGACGCTCCGTCGGAGAAAGAACGTCCGTTCCCCGCCAGGCGGGCCCATGACCGCCGGTCACACCGTGAGGCGCGCGCGCCCCTTGGCCCGACGACGGGCCAGGACCTTCCTGCCGCCCTTCGTGCTCATCCGCTTGCGGAAGCCGTGTTCGCGCTTCCGCTTCAATTTCGAGGGTTGCCTGAACGTGAACGACATGGGCCGGCTCCTCTCATCCTTCGATCCAAAGGGCTGGATTATAGGGACCGAATAGAGGGCTGTCAATCGGGCGAGGGGGCCGGGTCCCCGGCGCGGTCGTCAGCCCCGATGGGAGGACCAGCTCGCCGCGGCGCCGGAGGACTGCTCCGCGAGGGGGACCTGGACATAGATCGTGGTGCCGCGACCGACGGTGGATTCGATCTCGATGGTGCCGTTGATCAGGCCGGCGCGCTCGCGCATGCCGTGCAGGCCGAAGTGGGCGGTCCGCCCCGATGAGTGCAGCGTCTGTTGGACGTCGAAGCCGCAGCCGTTGTCCTCGACGATGGTCTGCAGGAAGGCAGGCTGCCGCTCGATGACGATGCTGGCCACCGTGGCCTGCGCGTGCTTGGCGATGTTGGTGAGGGCCTCCTGGATGATCCGGTAGACGGCCGTCTCCACCGACGACGGGAGCCGGTGGTCCTCCAGCCCCTGGCAGTGCACGTCCACGCCGATGCCGTAGGACTTGGCGTACTGCTCGGCGTACCGCTCGACCGCCGCGGCCAGGCCCAGGTCGTCGAGGACGCTGGGGCGCAGGCCCATGGCCATCCGCCGCACCTCCTCCAGGGCCAGCGCGGCGATCTCGCGGTACTTGCG
Source organism: Candidatus Nitrospira neuquenensis (assembly GCF_979578155.1). Classification (NCBI taxonomy): domain Bacteria; kingdom Pseudomonadati; phylum Nitrospirota; class Nitrospiria; order Nitrospirales; family Nitrospiraceae; genus Nitrospira; species Candidatus Nitrospira neuquenensis. The sequence continues at coordinate 174,384 of NZ_CEFZDU010000011.1, forward strand.
CGCGAGCGTGTGGGCCTCGCGCGCGGAGCCCGCCGCCTCGATGGCGTGGAGCCCGACGAGGAGCGACATGAGGGACTGGCCGGTCTCGTCGTGCAGCTCGCGGGCGATCCGGCGCCGCTCCTCCTCCTGGGCCGAGATCACCTGCTCGAGCAGCCGGCTGCGGACCTCGGCGGCCTGCACCCGCTCGGTGATGTCCCGGACGATGCTGCTGAAGTAGCGGGTGCCGTGCTGCGAGAACTCCCAGAAGGAGAATTCCAGGGGGATCTCGCGGCCGGTCTTGTGGCGTCCCGGCAGGTGCACGACGTCCCACGAGCGGTGCTTCTGGCCCTCGCCCAGGTACTGGGCCATCGAGCGCCGGTGGGCGTCCCGCATGGATTCCGGCATCAGCATGGTCAGGGGCCGGCCCAGCATCTCTTCCGCGCTGTAGCCGAAGATCTGCTCCGTGGCGCGGTTTACGAACACGATCGTGCCCTGCTGGTCGATCGTGATGATGCCCTCCGCCGCCGTTTCCGCCACGGTCCGGTACCGCTCCTCGCTCTCCCGGAGCGCCTCCTCCACGCCCTTGAGGTCGGTTACGTCCTGGGCGGAGCCGACCATCCGGACGGGGCGTCCCTCCTGGTCCACCACGACCTTGCCCAGACAATGCAGCATGCGGATCGTCCCGTCGGCGCGGACGATCCGGTGGTGGAAATCGAAGGCCTCGTGGTCCCGCACCGCCCGCTGGATCGTCGCGTGGACGGCCTCTCGGTCCTCCGGGTGGATGCAGGCCAGGTAGGCTTCGTAGGTCGCGTCGAACTCGAAGGGGGTGAGCCCGAAGATGCGGTAGAGCTCGTCGGACCAGGTGATCGTGTTCGTCGTCATCTCCCAGCTCCAGCTCCCCAGGTGGGCGAGCCGCTGGGCCTCGGCCAGTTGGACCTGGCTCTGCTGGAGCTGCTCCTCGGTGCGCTTGCGCTCGGCGATCTCCCACTGGAGCAGCGTGACGGCCTGGGAGAGCTCGACCGTCCGCTCGCGGACGCGGCGTTCGAGCTCGTCGTGGGCCGTCCGGATCGCCTCCTCGGCGCGCTTGCGATCGGAGATGTCCTCGGCGATGCCCGCGATCCGGTAGATGGTCCCGTGGCGGTCGCGGATGGGGAAGGCCCGATCCTGAATCCAGCGGATCGTGCCGTCCGGGCGCACGATCCGGTACTCCTCGTCGTAGGCGCCGGCGGCCTGCTTGGTGAGGGCGGCTTCCAGCACCCGGTCTCGATCGGCGGGGTGGATGGCCTCCAGCCAGGAGCGGGGCGAGGCGTAGAGGCTCTCGCGGGACCGGCCCCAGATCTCCTCGTAGGCGGGGCTGATGTAGATCATCCGGTTTTTGTCGGGGGTGGTCATCCAGATCACCTGGCGGATGGTCTCCGCCAGTTGCCGGAAGCGCTCCTCGCTCTCCCGCAGCTCCCCCTCCGCCCGCTTGCGGGCGGTGATGTCTCGGGCCAGGCAGACGAAGGCGACGGCCCGGCCGTCCTGGTCCCGGATGGCGGAAATGGATACTTCCAGGTCGGTGGCCGGGCCCTCCGCCGGGCGGTAGGCCGTCTCGAATTTCTGGAGGGTGCCGGAGCGGAACAACCCCTCGAGCCCTTCCTTGTCGAGGAGGCCGTTGCCCAGGGCGGGCACGGGCTTGCCGATGAGGGCGTCCTCCGGCAGCCCGAACAACCGGCTGGCCTGGTGGTTCGCGACGCGCACCAGCCCCTCTTGGTCGAGCACCAGCAGCGCGTCCGCCATCGTGGAGAGGATCTGCTCCGCCGCGAAGGCGGGCGTGATGTCCACCAGCCGGTACCGCCAGATCGCCAGCGCCATGACCGCGGTGAAGCCCAGCACGGGCAGGTAGCCGAAGGGGTAGAGGGCGAGGCCGTACTTCGGGGCGAAGTCCACGCAGCCGAGGAAGGCGAAGATGAAGGCGATCATGAACAGCCGGACCCGCGGGCGGCGCACCGCGCCTTGGGCCGAGCGGAACTCCGTCCAGTAATTGCGGAGACTGGCGCCCATGAGCAGGGCGAAAAACAGCAGGAACAGGGCGCCCAGCCAGCCGTACTTCGGATAGAAGCCCCACCAATAGCGATAGAGGCCGGTGATCAGGGCATCGCTGGCCACGGCGGCCAGCGCGAAGAGCCCGGACACGCCCCAGGCGACGGGGACGAGCCGATCCCTCGCCTGCTCGCCCCTCAGGGCCGTGATCGAAAAGTGGTAGAACGCGGTGGGAATGAAGGGCACCCCCAGGTAGGCCAGGACGGCCCATCGCCTGGCCGACTCGGCGGACTCGGAGGCGTACATCAAGCCGAAACAGGCCAGCCAGATGAAGATCGTCAGGGTGACGGAGAAGAAGGTCGCGCTGACGCGGGAGGCCTTCTCGTGGAGCAGGACGAGCAGCCCCAGCAGCAGGATGGCCACCGCCGTCATCAGGGGTGGGACGGCGTAGGCGACCGAGCCGTAACTGGCGGAGGAGAAGATCTCGCCGCTCATCGTCGCGTGTCCCAGGCTACCCGGCAGCCGAGGGGGAGGACGCGGTCTCCGAGACCCCACCCCGGTGGACCGCGGCTGCGCTCAAGGCGCCGGCCCATTCCGAACGCGAACAACCTGGGTCGGACGTCTGTCCGGGAGCGATCGCGGTGCGGCAGGGGCCGCGGGACCTCGACGGGTGACAAGGGGCTGGGACCGAGGGAACGGTCGCCGATGTCGGTGCCACGCCCGGGTCTCGATCCAGCCGACGGGACACAACAGCCCCACGGTCAGGGTGAGCAAGCCCTTCTACAGCGCGAAGCCTAACCCAGAAGGGGTGGACCGTCAAGGTGGGGGACGCCCGCCGTTGATTTCCCTCAGGGCCCATGCTAAAGCAGCCCCATGCGCATCGTGTTCATGGGGACGCCGGACTTTTCGGTTCCGTCGCTGGAAGCCCTCATCCGATCGGGGGAAACCCTCGTCGGGGTCGTGACCCAGCCGGACCGGCCGAAGGGGCGCGGCCGACCCCTTGTCCCTTCCCCGGTCAAACAGCTCTGCCTGAAGGAGGGGGTGCCCTTCCTTCAGCCGGTGAAGATGAAGGATCCGGCCTTCCTGGAGGCGCTCACGGCCTGGCGGCCCGACCTGATCGCGGTCGCCGCCTTCGGGCGCATCCTGCCCAAGGTGATCCTGGACCTGCCGCCGTTGGGCTGCATCAACGTGCACGCTTCGCTCCTGCCGCGCTACAGGGGCGCCGGCCCGATCCAGTGGGCCATCATCAACGGGGAGGGGGAGACCGGCATCACGACCATGTTGATGGACGAGGGAATGGACACGGGCGCGGTGCTGCTCCAGCAACCCGTGCCGATCCAGCCGGACGACACGGCGGGTACCCTCTCCGCCCGCCTTGCCAAGGTCGGGGCCGCCTTGCTGATCGAGACGATCCGCCGGCTCAAAGAAGGGACCCTCACGCCGCGCCCGCAGGACCACGCGCGGGCCACGCTCGCCCCCCTGCTCAAAAAGGAGGACGGGCTGATCGACTGGACCCTGCCGGCGCAACGGATCGCCGACCGCGTGCGCGGGCTCTCGCCCTGGCCGGGAGCCTATACCTATGCCGGCCCGGAGCGGTGGACCATCTGGCGGGTCGCCGCCGACGGCCGACCGGCCGGCGCCCCGCCCGGAACCGTGGTCGAGGCGAGAAAGGACGCCCTGCTCGTGGCGACCGGCGAGGGGGTCCTGGCGATCGCAGAGTTGCAGCCGGCCAACGGCCGGCGGATGGCGGTCGCCCAGTACCTGGCCGGCCATCCCGTGCCGCCGGGACTCCGGCTGGGCAACGGACCGCCTCCCGGCGAGGAGGCGAGGTGAAGCCCGTCGGCGGAGCGATCGCCGCGCGGGGCGCGGGCCACCGGACCGGAGCCCGGGCCGTCGCGCTCGATGTCTTGGTCGGGGTCCATCGGCAGGATGTCCCGGCGGACGAGCGGCTCGACGCCGGCCTCGCGCGCGCCGGGTTGGATCAGCGGGACCGTGCGCTCGCGCATGAGCTGGTCTACGGGGTGCTCCGCCACCGGGCGAGTCTCGACTGGCGGCTGGGCCTGGTCGCCGACCGCCCCGTCGAGCGGCTGCCCCTCGTCGTGCGCGGCGCCCTCTGGCTCGGCGCCTATCAGCTTCTCCATCTGGACCGGGTGCCGGCGTCGGCGGCGGTGGATGAATCCGTGGACCTCGTGAAGCGGCTGCCGGGCGGCCATTGGGCCGGGTTCGTCAACGCGGTGCTCCGTCGGCTGGCGCGCGAGCCGGCGCCGCCCTGGCCGTCGCTCGAGACGGACCCGCTCCGCTCCCTGTCCCTTCGGTATTCCTGCCCCTCCTGGCTGGCGGCGCGGTGGTTGGCGCGGTACGGTCCGGCGAAGGCCGAGGCCGCCTGTCGCGCGACGACGGTGGCGCCGCCCCTGACGATCCGTGCGAACCGCCTCAAGACGACCCGCGAGGCGCTGGCCGAGGCCCTGACCGCCGAGGGCTGCGTCGTGCGGCCCACCGCCTACAGCCCCGACGGCTTGCTGGTCGAGAAACGGGGGGCAGTCACGGACCTGCCCCAGTTCGAGCAGGGGCTCTTTTACGTCGAGGATGAGGCGGCGCAGCTCGTCGCACGGCTGCTCGATCCCCGGCCGGGCGAGCTGGTGCTGGATGCCTGCGCGGCGCCCGGCGGCAAGGCGACGCACCTGGCGGCGATGATGCGGGACCGGGGCGAGATCGTGGCCCTCGACCGGAGCGACGCCCGGCTCGCGCGGCTCCGGGAGAATTGCCGACGGCTGGGGATCCACATCGTCAGGCCCCTGGCCGCCGACGCGGCGGCGGAGCGCCATGACCACCCGGCGCTCGCCTGCGCCTTCGACCGCGTGCTGGTGGACGCGCCCTGCAGCGGCCTGGGCGTGCTGCGCCGGCATCCGGAGGGGAAGTGGCGCAAGGGCGAGGCGGACCTCGCCGCGCACCACGCCGCGCAGGCGCGGCTCCTCGATGGGGCCGCGCGACGCTTGCGACCCGGCGGGGTCTTGGTCTATAGTACCTGCTCGCCCGAGCCCGAAGAAAACGAGCAGGTGATCGACGAGTTCTGCGACCGGCACCCCGAGTTTCAGCGCGAATCCGTCGAGCCCTGGCTCCCCCCGGGCGGGTCCGGGCTCGTGACCGTCCGCGGCGACCTCTCGACCCAATTCTCCCCCGACGCCGCCATGGACGCCTTTTTCGCCGCTCGGCTCCGAAAGGTCGCCCCCGCATGACCCGCCCGGCCCTCCGGATCGCTCCCTCGATCTTGTCCGCCGACTTCGCGCGACTCGCGGACGAGGTGGCGGCCGTCGAGTCGGCCGGCGCGGACCTGCTCCACGTGGACGTGATGGACGGCCATTTCGTCCCGAACCTGACCGTGGGGCCGCCGATCGTCGAGGCCCTCCGCAAGGTCACCAAGCTGCCCCTCGACGTCCACCTGATGATGACGACGCCCGACCCCTTTATCCCCGAGTTCGCCGAGGCCGGCGCCGACTACCTGACCGTCCACGTCGAGGCCTGTCCCCACCTGCATCGGACGGTCCAGGCCATCAAGGAGCGGGGCGTCAAAGCCGGGGTCACACTCAACCCGGCCACCAGCCTGGCCACGGTCGAGGAGATCATCGGGGAGGCCGATCTCCTGCTGATCATGTCCGTGAACCCCGGCTTCGGCGGGCAGCAGTTCATCCCCGCCGTGCTGGACAAGATCGCCCGCGCCCGACAGCTCATCGACCGAACCGGGAGCCCGGCCCTCCTGGAGGTGGACGGGGGCGTGAAGGCGGAGAACGCCGCGCGCATCGTCCAGGCGGGCGCCGACATCCTCGTGGCCGGCTCGGCGATCTTCCGCGCGGGAGATTACGGTCGCGCCGTCGCGGCGCTGCGAAGCGCCGGCGGGTCGGCCGGCAAGGGGACGACGTGACGATGGCCGACCCCGCCGGGCTCATTGAGCGCCTGCACCCCCTCGAGATCAGGGTGCTGCGGGCCTTGGCCGCCGCGGCCCAGGCCAAGGATGCCCCCGCCCTACGGGAGGAGCAGCTCGCCCAGGCCGCCGCGCTCGACCGCTCGCAGGTGACCATGGCGGTCGAGTGGCTGCTGACGAAGGCGCTCGTGCTGGTGCAGGCCGAGCACGTCACGCCCATCGTGTCGCTCACGCCCGTGGGCGAACGGTACTTCGAGAAGTATTCGCCCATCGAGCGCATCCTCTCGGCCGTCCGCCAGGCCGGTCAGACCGGCAAGCGCCTGACCGTCCAGGACCTGCAGGTCAAGGAGGGGCTGGAGCCGGCCGAGGTCAGCACCGCCGTGGGGACGCTCAAGAAGGAGGGCGTGATCCGAATCGTCCAGGGCGGGGTCGTGGAGGCGACGGGCAGCCCGAGCCAGACGGCCGAGGCTCTCCGCTGGCTGCTCAAGCAGCTCCATGCCGGAGCCAAGGAATTCCAGTCCTTTCCCGATCCCATGCGGCGGGTGATCGAAAGCCATGCGGTCCGCCGCGGCAACCCCAAGGAGCCCTTCCGCATCGACGAGCGGGTTGAGCGCCGGTACGCGCTCACGCCGGCGGGGCAGGAGGTCGCCCAGCTTCTGGCGCGGCAGGCGCCGGGCGAAGAGGTCTCGCAGCTCACCCCGGAGTTGTTGAAGGACGGCTCCTGGCGCAGCAAGCGGTTCCGCAAGTATACGATCAGCCTCCGCCCGCCGCGTCTGGCCGTCGGGCGGCGGCACCCCTACCGGGAATTTCTCGATCAGGTGAAGCACCAGCTGGTCGGCATGGGCTTCGAGGAGATGCGCGCTGGCCTCGTCGAGACCGAGTTCTGGAACATGGACGCGCTGTTCATGCCCCAGTTCCATCCGGCCAGGGCCATCCACGACGTCTATTTCGTCAAGGAGCCGAGCCGCGCCAAGGCCATGCCGGAGCCCTTCCTGTCCGAGGTGGCGGCGGCCCACGAGCGCGGCGGCAAGGCCCAGTCGTCCGGCTGGGGGTACGCCTACGACCGCGAGCGGGCCGCCCGCCTGATCCTCCGCAGTCAGGGCACGGCCGTCTCCGCGCGCACGCTCGCGGCGGGTCCGAAGATCCCCGGCAAGTATTTCGCCATCGCCCGCTGTTTCCGCTACGACCAGGTGGACGCGACCCACGCGACCGACTTCTTCCAGGTCGAGGGCATCGTCCTGGGTCGGGACATCACCTTCCGCACGCTCCTGGGCCTGCTCGATCTCTTCGCCCGCGAGGTGGCGCAGGCGAAGGAGATCCGGTTCCTGCCGGCCTACTTTCCGTTCACCGAGCCGTCGGTGGAGCTGCACGTGCGGCATCCGCGCCTGGGCTGGATGGAACTGGGGGGAGCCGGCCTGTTCCGGCCGGAGGTCACGCTCCCCCTCGGGGTGGAGGTGCCGGTCATCGCCTGGGGCCTCGGGCTCGACCGCATGGCCATGGTCGCCCTGGGCATCCACGACATCCGCGACCTTTTCTCCGGCGACCTGGAGCTGATCCGGACGATGCGGGGAAGGTATTGATCGCGCCCCTCGGACGCCGCCATGCCGACGATTTCGATCAACCTGAAGGATTTCGAGCAGCTCCTGGGCCGTGGCCCCGTGACGCCGGAGCAGCTCGAGGCCTGGCTCCCCCTCGTCAAGGGCGAAGTCAAGGACCGGGACCAGGATAGCGGCGAGCTGCGGGTCGAGCTGCAGGACAGCAACCGGCCCGACCTCTGGTGCTGCGAGGGCATCGCCCGCCAGGTCCGGTTCAAGCTGGCGCGCGCGCCCAAGGCCTACCCCTTCTTCTCCGGGGCGGCGGCCTCCTCCCTGCGCCGGCTGGTCGTCTCGCCGGGGCTCGAAACGGTCCGCCCCTACGTGGCGGCCTGCGCCGCCCGGGGCTATGCCGTCACGGCGGAGGGACTGGCCCAGCTCATCCAGACGCAGGAGAAACTGGCCGACGTCTACGGCCGCAAGCGGCGGACGGTGTCGATCGGCCTCTACCGTCTGCCGCCGATCGTCTTCCCCGTGACCTATGGCCTGGTCAAGCCGGACGAGGCCAAATTCACGCCCCTGGGCCTGGAGGAAAAACTCACGCTGCGGGAGATCCTGAGCGTGCACCCGAAGGGGATCGAGTACGGTCCGATCCTGGCCGGCCACGACCGGGTGCCGCTCCTGCGGGACGAGGAGGGCCAGGTCCTGTCGCTGCCCCCCGTCATCAACAGCCGGGAGATCGGCGAGGTGCGGGTGGGCGACACGGAGCTGTTCGTGGAGGTCACGGGGACCGACCTCCCGATGGTCCTGCTCACGCTGAACATTTTGGCGGTGAACCTGGCGGACCGCGGCGCCGTCATCGAGCCGGTCGAGGTCGTCTACCCGACCGCGACGAAGCTGGGGAAGGTCCTCCGGACGCCGACGGACTTCGGGAAGCCGCGCGCCGTGCCGGTCAAGACCATCCAGGCGGCGCTCGGCGAGACGCTCAGCGCGGCCGACATCCGCCAGGCACTGGAGGAGTACGGCTGCGAGGTCCAGGCCTCGCGGGACAAGGTGACGGTCAAGCTCCCGCCCTACCGCAACGACCTGATGCACGCCGTGGACGTGGTGGAGGACGTGGCGATCAGTCGCGGCTACGGGAGCTTCGCGCCGGTGATGCCCTCCGCCTTCACGGTCGGGGGGCTGTCGCGGGTCGAGCAGTGGGCCGACCGGGTCCGCCAGCTCCTGATCGGGATGGGGGGCGAGGAGATCATCTCGAACATCCTCGCCTCGCGCCAGGACCTCGTCGAGCGGATGCGCCTGGCCGGCACCGAGTGGGACCGCGTGGTGGAGGTGGACAACGTCATGTCGCAGAGCTACGGCTGCCTGCGGCAGTGGACGCTGCCCTCGCTCCTGCGCGTCGAGGCCGCCTCCCCGCGGGCCTTCTACCCGCACCGGATCTTCGAGGTCGGCGAGGTCGCGGTGCCTTCGCCGGAGGAGGAGTTGGGCTCGCGGACACTCATGATGCTGGGAGTGCTCATCGCCCATGCGTCGGCCAATTTCTCCGAAGCGCACTCCTGCCTGGACCTGCTGATGTACTACCTGGACCAGCCCTACAGTCTGGAGGCGGTGCCGCACCCCTCATTCCTCGAGGGACGGGCGGGGCGGATCGTCGTGGACGGCGCGGCGGTGGGGCTGATCGGGGAGCTGCACCCGGACGTGCTCGAACGCTGGCAGATCGGCATGCCGACCGTCGCGTTCGAGCTCCAGGTGGACCGGCTGGCGGGAAAGCGGTGAAGGATGGTCGGTGGCGGGAGTCGTCAGCTTGCGGCCAGTTGCTGCTTGGCCAAGTCGGTCAGCCGCGCGAACCCCGCCTCGTCCTTGATGGCCATGTCGGACAGGACCTTCCGGTCGAGGAGGACGTTGGCCTTCTTTAGCGCGCTGATGAACCGGCTGTACGTGAGGCCGTGGGCGCGCACCGCGGCGTTGATGCGGGCCACCCAGAGCCGCCGGAAGTCCCGCTTGCGCTTGCGCCGCGAGACGTAGGCGTAGGTCTGTCCTTTGTCCACGGATTCCGTGGCGGTGCGGAAGAGCCGGCTCTTCGCGCCGTACTGGCCCTTCGCGAGCTTCAACCGCTTCTTGCGACGCTGCCTGGTCTTCGGACCGCCTTTTACGCGGGGCATCGTTCCTACTCCTTCGCTCTGCTGAGAGCGTCCGTTACTGGTTGTACGGCATCAGCTTTCCGACCGACGCGGCCATGGTGGCGTCCACGGGCACGCTGCCGGAGAGCCGGCGCTTGCGGTCCCGCGGCTTGCCGGTCAGCAGGTGGCGTCGCCCGGCCTTGCGCCTGACGATCTTGCCGCTGCCGGTGCGCCGGAACCGCTTGCTCACTCCGCTGTGCGTCTTCAACTTCTTGCCCGCCATGCTGAGAGTCCTTTCTCGCCGTGCGTCAGGCCTTCGGCGCGACGATCATGATGAGGCTCCGGCCCTCCATCCGCGGGGGGATCTCGACCGTGCCGGCTTCGGAGAGTTGCTCGATCACGCTGGCGATCATCGTCCGCCCCTGCTCCTGGTTGGCCATCTCGCGGCCGCGGAAGTTCACCGTGACCTTGGTCTTGTTGCCCTCCGCCAGGAAGCCCTTGATCTGCCGCACCTTGATCTCCAGGTCGTGCTTGTCGATCTTCGGCCGGAGCTTGATCTCCTTGACCTGGGTGGATTTCTGGTGCCGACGACTCTGGTGCTCCTTCTTGCTCAGCTCATACTTGTACTTGCCATAGTCCATGATCCGGCAGACGGGCGGTTGGCTGGTGGGCGCCACTTCCACCAGGTCGTAGCCCAGCTCCTGAGCCTTCCGGAACGCATCCGGCGTGGGCAGGATGCCGAGCTGCTCCCCCTCCGGGCCGATCACCCGCACTTCCCGGACCCTGATCTCACGATTCACGCGCAGCTTGGGAACGATACCGCACCTCGCCTGTAAAGGGGTTACCGCACCTGACCGACGCCCGCGGCCTCGGCCCGAATCATCTCGATGGCGTCCGCGACCGGCGTGGCGCCCCGGTCCTCGCCGCCCCGCTTGCGCACGGACACGGATTCCGCCTGCTGCTCGCGGGCGCCGACCACCAGCATGTAGGGGATCTTGGCCTTCTCGGCCTCGCGGATCTTGTAGCCCGCCTTCTCGTTCCGCAGGTCGGCCTCCGCGCGCAGCCCGGCCGCCCGCAGCCGCTCCGTGACCCGCAGGGCGTAGGCGTGCTGGTGCTCGCTGATCGGCAGGACGAGCGCCTGCACCGGGGCCAGCCAGGTGGGGAAGGCGCCGGCGTAGTGCTCGACCAGGATACCGAAGAACCGCTCGATCGAACCCATGAGGGCCCGGTGGATCATGATCGGCCGGTGCGACTTGCCGTCCTCGCCGGTGTAGGCCAGGTCGAACCGCTCGGGGTTGTTGAAGTCCACCTGGACCGTGGAGCACTGCCAGGCGCGGCCGAGCACGTCCTTGATCTTGATGTCGATCTTCGGGCCGTAGAACACCCCCTCGCCCGGGTCCACCGCGTAGGCGATTCCCCGCCCCTTGAGCGCGGCCTCCAAGGCTCCGGTGGCCTGGGCCCAGTGCTCCGGCGAGCCGACCGCCTTCTCCGGCCTGGTGGAGAGGTAGACCTCGAACTCGGAGAAGCCGAAGGTGCGGAGCACGAAGAAGGTGAAGTCCAGGACCCGGCTGACCTCTTCCTCGATCTGGTCGGGACGGCAGAACAGATGCGCGTCGTCCTGGGTGAACCCGCGGACCCGCAGCAGCCCGTGCAGCACGCCCGTGCGCTCGTACCGGTACACCGTGCCCAGCTCGCCGTAGCGGATCGGGAGGTCCCGGTAGCTGCGGAGGTGGGACTTGTAAATCATGATGTGGAAGGGGCAGTTCATGGGCTTGAGCTGGTACTCGCTCGCCTCGACCTGCATCGGGGCGAACATGTTCTCCCGGTAGTAGTCCACGTGGCCGCTGGTCCGCCACAGGTCCAGCCGGGCGACGTGGGGGGAGTAGACCAGTTGGTAGCCCTGCTTGAGATGGTGCTCCCGCCAGAAGTTCTCGATCAGCAGCCGGACGAGCGCGCCCTTGGGATGCCACAGCACGAGCCCCGGGCCGATCTCGTCCTGGATCGTGATCAGGTCGAGTTCCTTGCCCAGCTTGCGGTGGTCGCGCCGCTTGATCTCCTCCAGCTTGGCCAGGTGGGCGTCGAGCGCGGCCTGGGTCGGGAACGACGTGCCGTAGATCCGCTGCAGCATGGGATTCCGCTCGTCGCCGCGCCAGTAGGCGCCGGCGGTGGTGAGCAGCTTCAGCGCCCGAACCCGGCCGGTCGAGGGGACGTGCGGCCCGCGGCAGAGGTCCACGAACTCGCCCTGGCTGTAGAGAGACACGGTCGGCTCTTCGATGGACTCCAGGATGTCCACCTTGTACAGCTCGCCGCGCTCGCGGAAGAACCGGATCGCCTCCTCGCGCGGCATCTCCCGGCGCCTGAAGGGGTGGTTCGCCTTGAGGATGTCCTGCACCTTCGCCTCGATCTTCTGCAGGTCCTCCGGCGTGAAGGGCCGCTCGAAGGCGAAGTCGTAGTAGAAGCCCTCCTCGATGGCCGGCCCGATGGCGAGTTGGGCGGAGGGGAAGACCTCCTTGACGGCCTGGGCCATGATGTGGGTGCTGCTGTGCCGGTAGACTTCCCGGCCGTCCGGCTCGTCGAAGGTGACGGGCTCCAGCGCCGCATCCTCGGTCAAGGCGACATCGAGGTCCCGGAGGACGCCGTTGACCTTCACGGCCACGACCTCCGCCGCGTCGGCGCCGAGTGCCGCCTCAATCACCGACGCCGCCGTCGCGCCGACGGGCACGGTGCGACGGGCTCCGTCCGGGAGCGTCACCGAAATCTGAGTCACCGCGGTCGCCATGGTATCCGACGAACCATCCTACATCTAATGACAGTCGTCCCCCCGTCGCGGAGCATCCCCGTGGAGGGCGGAACGGTTACGCGCCGGCCCGCGTTGCGTCGCGCGCGGACCAGGGCCGGCCGATCATGCCGCCCGCGCCGAGGCCCTGACCCGCTCGCCCGCGGGTCCCGTTGCTCCGGCAGCACGTCAGGCCGCGTCTGTTGCCGCGAGGGAAAAGTCCGACGGGTTCGTGGCTGGGCTGAAGCCCTCGGCGGAGGTGGTAGGCGCGGACGGTCTTGAACCGTCGACCTCTACCGTGTCAAGGTAGCGCTCTCCCCCTGAGCTACGCGCCTAAACGTCCGCGGCCATGCTAATCCAGTCTCTTCAAGCCTGTCAAGGTTGATCCGCCCGTGCCGGGACGGGGTCGGAGTCGCGCCGTCCCGGTCAGGCCCGCGCCGCTCGCTGGGTCCGGCTGCGGGTGACGGGAATGCGCAGGTCGGCGATCTTCTTGCGGAGCGTGTTGCGGTTCATCCCCAGGAGCTGAGCGGCCTGGATTTGGTTGCCGTTCGTCTCCTTGAGCGCCAGGGTGATCAGGGGTTTTTCCACGGCCTTGATCAACATCGGGTGGAGGTTGCGGGCCGAGCTGCTCTTCATCCCCTTGACGAACTCGCCGAATTTGGCCTCGATGAAGTCCTCCAGGTTGGGCCCCCCGTGGGCCGCCGCCGACCCGAGGCGGCCGTTGCGACGGGCCACGGCCTGCACGGCCCCGGAGACGTGGCGGAGGACCGAACGCGGGCCGGCCAAGATGACCGTCCGCAGGGGGTCGATCGCGCGCTGTACGTCGCCGACCTCGCTGGACACATTCCGTTTCGTCTCCAGGATCACGATGTCGAAGGGATGTTTGCCGGGGGTGCGAGTGCCGGCGGACCAATCCTTCGCGACGGTCACGCTGGCCTCTTTGAGGTCTTGCTTGAGCTGGGCTTGAAGGTCGGGATCCGTGCTCAGGAGGAGCACGTTCAGCGCGGATGGCCGACTTGCCATGAAGGCACCTCGGAAGAAGAGGGCGGGATTATCACGCCAAGATCGACGCCTGTCAACGGGAAAAACCATCGCCCATCGCGGCGCCGCGTGTGCAACGAGGATGCCATCCGCCTCGCTTGCGTGGCGGCGCATGGACCCACCGCCACACGTTGTGGACGGCCGCCGTCTCAGGTTGGGAAACAGCCTCTCGCGCCACCAGTCCATGTCGTGACATGGCGTAAACGGCGGGCGAGCGACGGAACGTAGCTCGGAAAATTGTTCCCGTCCTTCCAGGAAAAAATCGGGAGCGATCCGCTCCGGCCGCCGGGACTTCGGGAACGGCACGGCGACCTCGCCCAGAAGGCCAATGCGGAAGAGGAGGAGGCATCCACCTGCCAGGCTCAGTCACGGGGGACTTGACAGGTCGGCAACGGCCGGGCTATACAGTGGGCATCGAATTGCTAATCCTATCGGAAAACTCAAATATCATGGATCTCCGTGCCGGATGAGGGTTTCTCTTAAAGCGACCTACGGGATCCTCGCCTGCGTGGATTTGGCGCTCCACGAGGAGAGTGCTCCGGTCCAGGCCAGGGCCATCGCCAAAAGACAGGGGATCCCCTTTCGATTTTTGGAACAGGTCCTCCACGCCCTCAAGCAGGCGGGCGTGGTCGAGAGTCTCAGGGGTGCACAGGGCGGCTATCTGCTGAGCAAACGTCCGGAGGAACTGTCGCTGACACAGATGTTGGAAACGCTGGACGGGCCGCTGGGGCCGACCCAACGCGGCGGGACGGTCCGTCGGGGGCGGGAGAAGGTAAAGCCCGACCGGCTCCTGGGTCCGGTCTGGGAGCGGGTGCGCCAGGCGGAACTGGACGTCCTGAGCCGCGTGACGTTGAAAGACCTGGTGGACCGCCACCGGGAACTCCAACAGACCCAGGCCTTGATGTATCACATCTGAAGGCATGGACGATCGGGTGATCGACGGATCGAGGAATGACCGGTTGAAGGCGTGCCGGTCGGTGAAATCGTCACTCCCTCCATCTTCATCTTCAACGGAGACAGTCCCATGACTCCCCAGACCACCCATCCGGTCGAGATCCAGACGACGCCCGTCCCCCCCGCGATCCTCGAGGAGATCGAGGCCTTCGAGGCCGAGGTGGCGCGTCTGCGGGCCGGGGATGTCTCGATGGACATCTTCAAGCCCTTCCGTCTCCAGCACGGCATCTACGGACAGCGGCAGCCCGGCGTCCAGATGTTCCGGATCAAGATTCCGTTCGGCGGCCTCACCGCCAACCAGGTGCGCCGCGTCGCGCAGCTCGCCGACGCCTACGCGACCGGCGTCGGCCACGTCACCACGCGCCAGGATATCCAGCTTCACTTCGTGGACCTGGACAACGTCGGCACGATGATGCGGCTGCTCGCGGAAGTCGGCTTGACCACGAGGGAGGCCTGCGCGAACACCGTCCGCAACGTGACGGCCTGCCACCTGGCCGGCGTCTGCCAGGGCGAGGTCTTCGACGTGACACCCTACGCGAAGACCGTGGCGCTGCACCTGCTGCGAAATCCCCTGAACCAGAGCCTGCCGCGCAAGTTCAAGATCGCTTTCTCCGGCTGCCGGCACGACTGTGCGCTCACGCCGATCCACGACATCGGCCTGCTCGCGGTCCGGCGCGAGGACGGTGCGCTGGGCTTCCGCATGGCCGTCGGCGGCGGGCTGGGCTCGACGCCGCGGATCGCCCAGGTCCTGCGGGACTTCGTGCCCCTGGAGGAGCTGATCCCCTCGATCGAGGCGGTGATCAAGGTCTTCGACTCGCTCGGCAACCGCAAGAACCGCCACAAGGCGCGCATGAAGTTCGTCATCGACAAGCTCGGCTTCGAGGAGTTCGCGCGCCGCTGGGAGGAGGCCTATGTCGCGATGGGCCACGCGCGGCCCGACCGCGGGCCGACGACGTGGCTCAGCCACGACGACCGGCCGCCGCTCATCATGCCGACCTCGGCGAGCGCCAAGGCCCGGGATGGGGGCAACGGCCACGGCCGCTCCGGGGAGGAGACGCCCTTCCAGATGTGGGAGCGGACGAACGTCGTCCGGCAGAAGCAGGCGGGCTACGCGGCCGCGATCGTCAAGCTGCAGATGGGCGACATCACCGCCGCGCAGATGAACCTCGTCGCGGACCTGGCCGAACGCTACGCCAACGGCAACCTGCGGACGACGATCAACCAGAACCTCATCATCCGGTGGGTGCCCGAATCGGCCCTGGAATCGCTCTACGAGGAGCTGGCCGCCGCCGGTCTGGGCGATCCCGGCGCCGAACTCGTCGAGGACATCACCGCCTGCCCGGGGACCGACACCTGCGGGCTCGGCATCACGTCGTCCAAGGGGCTGGCCCGCGCCATGGCGGAGGTGTTCCCGCCCGGCCGGGTGCCGGAAGACCTCAAGGACGTGACGGTGAAGATCAGCGGGTGCCACAACTCCTGCGCGCAGCACCACATCGCGACGATCGGGCTGCACGGGGTCGGCAAGCGCATCGGCGACCATGTCGCGCCCCATTACGAGCTGCACCTCGGCGGAGGCGTCAACGGCACGGCGACCATCGGCCAGATGACGGTCAAGCTGCCGGCGAAGAACGTCCCCGCCGCGGTCGGGCACCTCGTCGAGGTCTATCGCCGCGACCGGCGGCCGGGCGAATCGCTGCTCGCCTTCATCAAGCGCGTCGGCAAGGCCGCGCTCAAGGAGGAGCTGATCCCCTTCACGATCGTGCCCTCCTTCGCGGAGGACCCGAGCTACTACTACGATTGGGAGGGGGAGGAGGAATTCGTCCTGGAGGACCTGGGCCCCGGCGAGTGCGCCGGCGGCGCGCTGGAGATGATCGACAACCGCATCCTGGAGGCGGACCAAGAGCTGTACCAGGCCCGGCTGCAGGCGGAGAAGCACCAGCATGCCTTCGCCGTCAACAAGGCCTACCGCGCGGTGCTGGCCGCGGCCAAGGCCCTCCTGGTCACGGAGGGCATCGATCCCGCCACCGACGCGGAGACTTTTGCCGAGTTCGAGCGCTGCTTCGCGGGGAAGGGCGCCATCCCCCCCGAGTACCGGCGGCTGGGCGACCAGCTCGGCGACCTCGGCCCGAAGGAGGTCACGACGGAGTGGGTGCAGGCCAAGATCACGTTCGCCCGCGGGTTCGTGGAGGTCTGCCGGCGGGCCACGGAGGCGATGGGCAAGGACCTGAAGCTGGCCGAGGTCAAGGCCGAGGCCGTGCCGACGGCTCCGGCGCCTCAGCCGGAAGAGATGCCCCAGACGCCGGCCGAGGCCGTGCCGGTGCTCGACCTGCGCGGCGTGATGTGCCCGCTCAATTACGTCAAGACCAAACTCAAGCTGGAGCTCATGGACGCGGGCGAGCGCCTCGAGGTCTGGCTGGACGCGGGCGATCCGATCAAGAACGTGCCGATGAGCCTGAGGAACGACGGCCACAGGGTCCTGGCGGAGGAGCCCCTGGAGCCGGAGGCGGCCCACTTCAAGGTGCTCGTCGAGAAGGTGGAGGGCTAGGGCATGGGCGCCGACGGGGACAGGACCGCGGTGGGCCGGCCGTCCGACGAGGACCTGCGGGCGTTGAGCGACTCCTTCGAGTCGGCAGGTCCGGAGGCGGTGCTCGCCCACGCGCTGGAGCGGTACGCTTCCCGAATCGTCCTCGCCTGCAGCTTCGGGGCGGAGGACGTGGTGCTGCTGGACATGATCCAGCGGATCAGGCCGGCGACGCCGCTGCTCTACCTCGACACGGATTTCCTGTTCCCGGAAACCTACGCGCTGCGCGACCGGATCGTGGAACGGTACCGGCTTCGACCGGAGCAGATCCTGCGGGTGACCTCGCGGCTGACGCCGGCGCAGCAGGCGGCGGAGTACGGCGAGGCCCTCTGGGCGCGCGATCCCGACCGCTGCTGCGCGCTGCGGAAGGTGGAGCCGCTCGGCCGCGCGCTCTCGGCCTTTTCCGCGTGGATCACCGGCATCCGGCGCGATCAGGCGCCGACGAGGGCCAATGCCGGCCTGGTGGAATGGGACCGGAAGTTCCATCTGGTCAAGTTCAACCCGCTCGCCCGCTGGACGTGGACCGACGTCTGGACCTACATCCGGGTCCACGAGGTGCCCTACAACCCGCTGCACGACCGACACTATCCCAGCATCGGGTGCACCCACTGCACCGCGCCGGTCCTGCCGGGGGAGGATCCCCGTTCGGGCCGCTGGAAGAACCTGGGAAAAACCGAGTGCGGGCTGCATAAGTAATCTTCGCCAATCAGCCTCGAGCCACGCCGCGGGCTGAGCGCTTCGTGAGGTTGGAGAGGAGGCATGAAAAAGCTGGCCGTGATCGTGACCCGAGGGGCGTACAACAACGTGCTCCAGGCCTGCGAGCTGGCGCGGATCGCCGCGGAGGCCGGCGCGCAAGTGAGCCTGCTGTTCCGCGACGAGGCGGCGGCCAGGCTGACCCAGGACAAGGTCAAGGACCTCACCCTGTCGGAAGCCTACAAGGGCCGGGAGTCCCGCGTCCGCGAGCTGCTCCGCCAGGCGGGCCAGCACGACCTGCCGGCCCTTCTGCGTCGGATCAAGGAGAAGGGGGACGCGAAGTTCTCCGTCTGCCGCGAGTCGCTGGAGCGGTTCGACATCGACGTGCGCCAGCTCATTCCGGAGCTGGACGAGGTCCAGCGGGCCGAGGCCTTCTGGAAGGAAGAAGTGACGCCGGCGGACCGGGTCCTGACGTTTTGAGGCGGAGAAGGAACGTCGCCCTCGCATGAGCATGCAGGCCTTCATCGCCAAGATCGGCAAAGGTCCCAGGGAGTCCAAGGACCTGACGTGGGAGGAGTCCAAGCAGGCGATGCGGCTCCTCATCGAGGGGCGGGCCACGCCCGCGCAGACCGGAGCGTTCCTGCTCGCCCTGCGGCTCAAGGTGGAGTCGGTGACGGAGCTGGCCGCCTGCACGGCCGCGGCCCGCGAGTATGTCGCGCCGCTGCGCCGGCCGGCCGCGCTGGCCCTGGTGGACCTGCCGGTCTATGCCGGGAAGGAGGACACCTTCCACGCCTCCGTCGGGGCGGCGCTCGTGGCCGTCGCGGCCGGGGCGGCGGTCCTGATGCACGGCGCGGACACGCTGCCGGAGCGACCGGGCCCTTCCCGGGTCCTGTCCGAGCTGGGTCTCGCCACGGACCTGACCCCCGACCAGGCCGGGGAGGCGCTGGCGGGCAGCGGCTTTGCCTACCTGGACCTTGCGCTCTACCATCCGCCGCTGGCCCGGTTCCTGGAGCTGCGTCGGGAACTCGGAGTCGGGAGCATCGTCGAGCCGATCGCCGCGATGTTGAACCCGGCCAGGGCCGGAGCCCAGGTCCTCGGCTTCTCCCACCAAGCCTACCTGGAGAAGGTGGCCGAGGCCCTCGGTATGTTGGGCTGCCGGCGGGCGCTCATCCTGCGCGGCGTCGAAGGCGCGCCGGAGCTGTCCATCTCCGGCGTGACCAGGGTCCTGGAACTCTCCGGAGAACGGACGATTCCCCTCGCCCTCCAGCCCAAGGACGTCGGGATGCCCGGCGGCCATTCTCAGGACATGGCCAAGCGGGATCAGGAGGGCGCGTGGCTCCGGCGCCTGCTGGCCGATCAAGTGCGGGGCGGGGCGCGGGACTGGGTGTTGCTGAACGCCGCCCTGCTCCTCTACGCCTCCGGCCGGGCCCCTTCCATTTCCGCGGCGGTGCCCCTGGTCACGCGGGCGCTGGAGTCCGGGGACGCCGCCCGCAAGCTGGTGGAGGCGGCCAGCCGGCATCACCCCTCACCCGTCAACCCCGCGTGAAACCATGAAACACCTGCGCGAGCTGGAAGACCAGAGCGTCTACATCCTGCGGGAGGCCTACAAGCACTTCGACAACCTCGCCATGCTCTGGTCCATGGGGAAGGACTCGACCGTGCTGCTGTGGCTCGCGCGCAAGGCCTTCTTCGGCCATGTCCCTTTTCCGTTGCTGCACGTGGACACGAGCTACAAGATCCCCGAGATGATCCAGTACCGGGACCGACTCGCCCGCGAGTGGCGGCTCAACCTCAAGGTCGGCATGAACCGCAAGGCGCTCGCCGAGGGGATGAACCACACGAAGGGCCGGGTCGTCTGCTGCACGGCGCTCAAGACCGAGGGCTTGAAGCAGCTCATCGAGGAGGGCGGCTACACGGGCATCATCCTCGGTGTCCGGGCGGACGAGGAGGGCACGCGGGCCAAGGAGCGGTACTTCTCGCCCCGGGACAAGAACAACGAGTGGGACTTCCGGGACCAGCCGCCGGAGCTGTGGGACCAGTACAAGACCACCTTCCCGCCCGGGACCCACATCCGGATCCATCCGCTCCTGGACTGGACGGAGATCAACATCTGGGAATACATCAAGCTGGAAAGCATCCCCTTCATAGATCTCTACCTGGACCGCGGCGACGGCACCCGCTACCGGAGCCTCGGCTGCGCCCCCTGCACGTTCCCCATCAAGTCCACCGCCGCGACCGTGGACGACATCATCGCGGAGCTCCGCACGACGACGGTCGCGGAGCGCGCGGGCCGCGCCCAGGACGAGGGGCGCGGCATGGAGCTGCTGCGCAAGGAAGGCTACATGTGATGAGCGCCACCGCCCAACCCGGGCCCAGCGAGCACCTGAACATCGTCATCGTCGGCCACGTGGACCACGGGAAGTCCACGCTGCTCGGCCGGCTCTACGCCGACACCGGCTCGCTCCCCGACGGCAAGCTGGAGAAGGTCCAGGCCATCTGCCGCCAGCAGGGCAAGGAGTTCGAGTACGCCTTCCTCTTCGACGCCTTCCTGGAGGAGCAGGAGCAGGGCATCACGATCGACACGGCCCGGACCTTCTTCGTTTGGCAGGGCCGGCAGTACATCATCATCGACGCCCCCGGCCATAAGGAGTTCCTCAAGAACATGATCTCCGGCGCCGCGCGCGCCGAGGCGGCGTTGCTGCTGATCGACGCGCTGGAGGGCGTGCGGGAGCAGTCGAAGAAGCACGGCTACCTGCTCTCGATGCTCGGGATCCGGCAGGTGGCTGTCGTGGTCAACAAGATGGACCTCGTCGGGTACCGCGAGGATGTCTTCCAGGCCATCGAGAAGGAATACCGGGACTTCCTCGGCCAGCTCAAGGTGGTGCCCGAGCAGATGGTCCCCGTCAGCGCGAAGCAGGGCGACAACATCGTGTCGCGCAGCGAGCGGATGCCCTGGTACCGCGGGCCGACGGTGCTCCAGACGCTCGGGGGCTTCCGCAAGGAGGCCGCCCGCGCCGAGCTGCCGCTCCGCTTTCCGGTCCAGGACGTCTACAAGTTCGACGCGCGGCGGATCATCGCCGGCCGGATCACGGCCGGCCGCCTGCGCGTCGGCGACCGGCTCGTCTTCTCCCCCTCGAACAAGACGGCCAACGTCAAGTCGATCGAGGCCTTCAACATCGAGCCGCCGCCGACCGAGGCGCAGGCCGGGCAGTCCGTCGGCGTGACCCTGGACGAGCAGATCTTCGTCGAGCGCGGCGAGCTGGCCTCCCACCAGGACGCCCTGCCCTTCGTGTCCACCGTCTTCCGCGCGAACCTCTTCTGGCTGGGCCGCCGGCCGTTGGAGCCGGAGCGTCGGTACGTCCTCCGGCTCGCGACCCGCGAGGTCGAGTGTCGGGTCGCGATCATCCACCGCATCGTGGATGCGACCGACCTGGCCCAGCAGCAGGGCGGGAACGCGGTCGGCCGGAACCAGGTCGCCGAGTTGACGATCCGGACCAAGGCCCCGATCGCGTTCGACCCGGCGAGCGCGTTCGAGGCGACGGGCCGGTTCGTCCTGGTGGACGAATACGACATCGCCGGCGGGGGCATCATCACCGAACTGGTGCACGACGAGCAGGAGTCCCTGCGGGACGAGGCGCGGCGGCGCGACTTCGCCTGGGTCAAGGGGGAGGTGCGTCCCGAGGACCGGGCCCGGCACTACGGTCACCGGGCCGCGGTCGTTCTGTTCACCGGCGCGCCGCACACGGGCAAGTCGTTCCTGGCGCGCAAGCTGGAGTCGCTCTTGGTGGCGGAAGGGCGGCATGCCTACCTCCTGGAGGGTGAAAACCTCCAGCGCGGCCTGGACGCGGACCTGGCGGCGGCGGACCGGGCCGCCACGATGGAGACGATGCGGCGCTATGGAGAGGTCGCCCGACTGCTGACCGACACGGGCCTGATCGTCGTCACCACCACCAAGACCTTCGCCAACGCCTATCGCCTGGCGGCCCAGACGATCCGGACGCTGGTCCATCCCACGCCGGTCGTGGCCATCCACATGAGCAAGGCGCAGGAAGAGCCGCCGCCCGACACGGATCTGCACTTCGTCGGGCCCCAGAACTTCGACGAGGCGGCCCGGCGGATCCTCGACGAGCTGAAGCGTCGGGGCGTGCTCGCCCATGCCATCGGCGCGAAGCCGGTGTTTCAGTATTCCATTTAACCGCTCACCGCCGAGCATGGGGCACGGAGGCGGGCGGCCGGCCGGCCGGTTTGACGGGCCGGAAACCGCTGTGCTACGGTTACCCTCCACGGTCGCACGTCATAAGAGGGGGGCGGCGCATGCACCCCTCGCCCGAGAGGCACCCGCATGGCTGACAAGGACCTCAAAGCGATCCTGGGCAAGCTCCAGTACGCCGACGACGCCAAGGTGATCCAGCAGATCACCGAGCAGATGCGGCAGGTGCAGGGCCGCATGGCCGGCATCCGCAACAAGCTCGTCGTCATGAGCGGGAAGGGCGGGGTCGGCAAGAGCATGACCACCGTCAACCTCGCGCTGGCCCTCGCCCGCCTGGGCAACCGGGTCGGGCTTCTGGACGTGGACCTGAACGGGCCCTGCGTCCCGCGCATGCTCGGGATGGCCGGCCGGGCCATGACGATCACCGCGGAGGGCGCCCTGCCCCCGGCCGGGCCGTTGGGCGTGAAGGTCGCCTCCATGGACTTCTTCCTCGGCGCCGGCTCGCCCGTCCGCTGGAAAGGGCCGATGGACCTGAGCCCGGTCTGGCTCGGCTTGATGGAGATGAACGTCATCCGGGAGTTCCTCGCCGACGTCGTCTGGGGCGAACTGGACTACCTGCTGACGGACCTCCCGCCCGGCGCCGCCGCGGACAAGCCGCCGGTGATGGCGAGCTTCATCCCCGACCTGGCCGGCGCGGTCGTGGTGACGACGCCGTCGGAAGTCGCCTCGGAGGTCGTCCAGAAGTCGGTGACCTACGCGCGCGACATGGGAATCAAGGTCCTGGGCATGGTCGAGAACATGAGCGTTTACCGCTGCCCGACCTGCGGGGCCGAGCACGAGCTGTTCGAGGGCGATACCCAGGCGATGTGCGACGTGCTCGACGTCCCGCTGCTCGGGCGCATTCCCTTCGACCGGACGCTGGCCCGCACCTTCGATCGGGGGCAGCCGTTGCTCGACGACGCCTACCCCACGGTCCGGCGTTACCAGGAGATCGCCGAGCGGCTTCAGGCGTTGCTCCAGTACAAGCGGGTGCTGGCGGAGAAGCTGTAAGGAGTCCACCATGAAATTCGTCTGCCTGAACTGCGAAACCTACATGTCTTTCGAGAAGGTCGAAAAACCCGCCGAGGGCTCGCTCGGGGTGTTCTTCGGCTGTCCCTCCTGCGGGGCGAAGTTCTCGATGGTGACGAACCCGGGCGAGACGCAGATGGTGAGCTCCTTGGGCGTCCAGCTCGGCGGCCGGAGCGCCGCCGCGGAGCCCTTCGAGATGACCAGGGGGACGCTCAAGCGCGAAGCGCAGCCGGGTCCCGGCCAGATGGCCGACTATCTCAACGAGAAGATCGGGGCCGGCAAGCCGGCGGCGGCCGTTGCGCCCGCGGCCAAGGTCGAGGGCGAGAAACCCGGCGGCTGTCCCTTCTCCGCCATGGTGGCCCAGATGGGCCTGACCTCTTCCGGTACCCCGGCGGGAGCCGCCCCCGCCGAGTTCACCTGGACGCCGGACGCGCGGGAGAAGCTGGAGCGGCTGCCCGCCTTCGTCCGGCCGATGGTCCAGGGCAGCGTCGAGGCCTATGCGCGCAAGCAGGGGTACACGACGATCACGTTGCAGGTGATGGACGATTCCAAGAACGACTCGAACGGCGTCACATGGACACCCGAGGCCGAGAAGCGCCTGGAGAACATCCCCGATTTCATCCGGCCGATGGCGCGCAGGGAGATCGAGCGGCTGGCGAAGGAGCGGGGCGCCGCCACGATCACGGCCCAGGTCATGGACGAGGCCAAAGAGAAGTTCATGAAGTTCATGTGAGTTGGCGCGGGGCGAAGCGCGAGGTACGGGACGAGCAGGCCCATCCGGACAGCCGGATGGGCCTTGTTGTGTGGGGGCCGGAGACGGGAGAGGACGTGACCGATATGCGGACGCGACTGAGAACGGCGCACAGCCTGGTGACGACCGTGGCCGGCCTGTCGCTGCTGGCCCTGTGGTTGAGCGGCGCAACCCCGGAACCCGGGGCTGAGATGAGCGGCGGCGCGCCGGGTGCCGCGGCGTCGGCGGAGGCCCATCACCATGCCCATGGCGTCGCCGCCGGGGGATGGGAGGGCTCCGCCGAGGGGAAGGCCTATTCCGAGTTCAACCACCACCTCGCCGGTGCCCTCGTCGTCCTGATCGGGCTGACCGAAGTCCGCAGCGCCCTCGCCCTGCCCGTCCTCGCCTGGAGCCGGTTTCTCCTCCCGGCGGCGATGCTCGCCGCCGGCGGGTTTCTGCTGATTTGGAGCGACCACGAGGCGTGGCCGATCGGCTCCATGAGTCTCGTGCAGACCCTGACCTCCGGCGACACGGAGATCCTGCAGCACAAGCTCTACGCCGTGCTCCTGCTCACGGTCGGCACGATCGAGTTGCTCCGGCATCTGGGGCGGGTCCGGCACGGACTCTGGCGGGCCCCCCTCCCCGTCTTCGCGATCGTCGGCGGGCTGCTGCTCTTCCTGCACAGCCACGGCGCGCATCCGGCCGCCCACAAGATCGCCGTGCACCACGCCATCATGGGCACCATGGCCATTTCGGCCGGCGCCTGCAAGTTGATTCCCGGCTGGGGCGGCGGGCGGCCTGCACCGGGCGGGCCCTCCTCGGTGGGTTCGCGCTGGGACCTGGCCTGGGCCGCTCTGATCTGCCTGATCGGCGTGGACCTGCTGCTGTACTCGGAGTGAGGCTCCATGGGCGTCGGACGCCGTCCACGTCCGGCTATCGCCGGCCTCCTGTCGGGCCTGCTGCCGGGGCTGGGGCAGTTCTACAATCGCCGATGGGGCCGGGGGACGGGGTTTCTGCTCGGCGTGCTGCTCGTGGATGCGGGCTTCGGCGTGACCCCGACCCTCCTCGACGCACTTGCGGGCGCCCCGCCGGCGGACCTCTCCCGCTTCCTGCTCGGCAGCCTGCTCGTGCTCGTGGTCGCGATCTGGAGCGTGACCGACGCGGTACGGACCGCCAGGGCTCGGGCCGGGCGTCAGTGACGCCGCGCCGCGCGGTCCTGCGGGCCGCCGGCTCCGTTGACACCCCTTCGGGGTCTGTGTTAGAAGCTGCACCAGACAAGGTAAAAAGCATCGAGAGTCCGCCGATTTGCGCCGATTTCGGCGGGTCGTCGGCCGGATCGGGAGGGAGCCACCATGGGCGGCCATAGCCACTGGGCCACCACCAAACGCCACAAGGCCGCGCAGGACGCCAAGCGCGGCAAGATCTTCACGAGGATCATCCGGGAGTTGACCATCGCCGCCCGTCAGGGCGGTGGAGACCCGGACCACAATCCGCGCCTCCGCCTCGCGATCGCCAAGGCCAAGGACGCCAACATGCCGGGCGACACCCTGAAAAAGGCGATCCAGCGCGGGACGGGCGAGCTGCCGGGCGTGACCTACGAGGAATTCTCGCTCGAAGGCTACGGTCCCGGCGGGACGGCGCTCCTGCTGGAAATTACGACCGACAATCGGAACCGGACCGTCGCCGAGATCCGCAGCCTCCTCACCAAGAACAACGGCAACATGGCCGAGGCCGGCGCGGTGTCCTGGCAATTCCACAAGAAGGGACTCCTGGTCGTCGAGCGCGCCAAGGTCGACGAAGATCGGTTGATCAGCCTGGCCTTGGAGGCCGGTGCGGAGGACGTGAAGGCGGGCGAGAAGGCCTATGAGGTGCTCACGTCTCCCCAGGACTTCGAGGCGGTCAAAAAGGCCCTCGCCGACGCGGGCATCCCGACGAGCCTCGCGGAGGTGACCTTCGTCCCGCAGAACACGATCCGGCTCGAGGAGAAGGCGGCCGAGCAGATGCTCAAGCTCATGGAGGTCCTCGACGACCACGACGACGTCCAGAAGGTCCACGCCAACTTCGACATTCCGGACGAGATCATGGAGAAGGTCGCGGCGGCCGCCGGCTGACGCGAGCGGCGAGTGTGCGGTCGCCAGTGCGAAGTTGCGGGTCGGGGACACGCACGACCATTCACCCAAGACTCACGGCTTCATGATTGCCGCGCTGACCGGCCGGCTCGCCTGCAAGGCCCCCTCGCTCGTCACGCTCGATGTCCAGGGCGTCGGGTACGAAGTCCATATTCCCCTGAGCACCTACTACGCCCTCCCCGACCCCGACGAGGTCGCGTCCCTGCACATCCACACCCACCTCCGGGAGGATGCCATCCAGCTCTACGGGTTCGGCTCGACGGAGGAGAAGGGCGCCTTCCTGCTCCTGACCGGCGTCTCCGGCATCGGCCCCAAGCTGGCCTTGAGCGTCCTGTCCGCCCTCTCGGTGCCGGACCTGATCTCGGCGGTCCAGGCCGGGGATCTCGACAAGCTGGCCACGGTGCCGGGTATCGGCAAGAAATCGGCGGGGCGGATCGCGCTGGAGCTCAAGGACAAGCTGGAGCGGCTCCATCCCACCGCGACGAGGCCGATCGAGCCGCAGCAGGCCCAGGCGGGGCGACTCCACGACGACGCCCTGTCCGCGCTGGTGAACCTGGGGTACAGGGCGAGCGAGGTCACGGCGGCGATCAAGCTGGTGCTGGAGAGGAGCGCGGCCCCGCCGGCGCTCAAGGACCTGATCCGCGCAGTGCTCCGGGCGTTGGCCAAGGGGTGAGCATGAGACAGCGCGCGCGACGCCTTCCCGGCCGGTGCCTCTGGTGGCGACGGGGTGGCGGACGGGTCGTTCTGGCGGCGTTGCTGGCCGCAGGGCTGCCGGTCGGTCCCGCCTCGTCGGGACCGGGGGGGCAAGCGGGGCGGCAGGGGCCGGGGTTCGTCTGCGGGTCCTGTCCGTCCGGCTATGCGACCACCGGCGTGACGGCCGACCCCAACATCTGCCGGGGGGACGACCCGACGTTGGTTCACTGCGTCCCCCTCGGCGCCAACCTCCTGGCCGTCTGCGGGGCCTGTCCCGAGGGCTATCGGGAGGTCGGTTCCTCCCTGGTCCCCGCCCGATGCGGGGGCCTGGATGGCGGCCGGCTGAGCCAATGCCAGTTGCCGGCCCTGGAAGGAGGACTGCCGGACCCGACGCAGGGCGGGGTGCGCTGTCCGCCCGACTGCGCCGGCACCCTCCCCACCCCCGGGCAGGGGGCCATGGAGCCTGGGCGTAAGTATAGACCCGCGCCGAGCCAGCCGGAGAGGTAGGCGTCCCGCGCCTTCCCAGCGGGAGCAGGAGCCCGTGGCCGATCGGATTGTGACGAACCAGATGACGGACGATGAGCGCGGGGTCGAAGCGACGCTCCGGCCCCAGACGCTGGACGAGTACGTCGGCCAGGCCCGGATGAAGGAGTCGCTCCGGGTCTGTATCGAGGCGGCCCGGCGGCGCGGCGAGGCGCTCGACCATGCGATCTTCTACGGTCCGCCCGGCCTGGGCAAGACGACCATCGCCCATGTGATCGCCCGGGAGATGGGCGTGGCCATCCGGTCCACCTCCGGCCTCGTCCTGGCCCACGCCGGCGACCTTGCGGCCATCCTCACGAACCTCCAGGACCGCGACGTCCTCTTCATCGACGAGATCCACCGCCTGCCCGCGGCGGTCGAAGAGGCCCTCTATCCGGCGATGGAGGACGGGCAGCTTGACTTGGTGATCGGCCAGGGGCCGTCCACCAGGACGATCAAGCTGGACCTCCCCCGCTTCACCCTGGTCGGGGCGACGACCAGGGCCGGCGCCCTGACCTCCCCGCTCCGCGAGCGGTTCGGGCTGGTCCACCGGCTGGACTTCTACCAGCCGGCCGAGCTGCAGGCCATCGTCACGCGGTCGGCCGGCCTGCTCGGCGTCCCGATGGAGGCGGAGGGCGCGGCGGAGATCGCACGGCGGGCCAGGGGCACGCCCCGCATCGCCAACCGCTTGGTCAAGCGCGTCCGGGACTTCGCCGAGATCAAGGCGGCGGGTCGGGTCACGCTCGACGTGGCCTGTCAAGCCCTCGACTGGCTGGGGGTCGACGGCGCCGGGTTCGACGAGATGGACCGAAAGATCCTGTCGGCGATCCTGGAAAAGTTCCGCGGAGGGCCCGTGGGGATCGACTCCCTTGCCGCAGCCGTCAACGAAGAGCGGGCCACGCTGGAGGATGTCTACGAGCCGTTCCTGATCCAATCGGGCTATCTGGAGCGGACGGCCAGGGGGCGCCAGGCGACCAGGCTCTGCTATGAACACTTTGGAAAGACAAGGGATTTATTGGGATAAGCGCAAACTCTCCCGCCGATCGGGCCCACAGGGCACTCCCCAACCGCTTCGCCCCTCCGGCGGGGGCTCCCACCAGCCGATCCTGCAAATCTCCTTGAAAAACCTTGCAAAGACCTGGTTTGTCGAGTAAAATTCCCTTCTTTCTTCTGGCCGTCCGTCGTCTTTCCCTGGAGGAGCGTCCGTGAGTGGACAGAAGGACATTCAGGCCTTTCGCGCCGAGATCGACCGGCTCGACGACGAGATCCTACGCCTCCTCAACGAACGCTCGAAGCAAGTGATCGAGATCGGCAAGCTGAAGAAGCAGGCGGGGGCCGACGCCCACCTCCATACCCCGGCGCGAGAGGCGGAGATCGTCGAGCGGTTGACGAGCCGGAATCCCGGGCCCTTCCCGAACGAGGCCATCCGGCCGGTGTACCGGGAGATCATGTCGGCCTCCCTCTCGCTGGAGGGCATGCAGAAGGTCGCCTACCTGGGCCCCCCGGCGACCTTCACGCATCTGGCCGCCATCCAGAAATTCGGATCGTCTGCCCAGTACCTCCCGGTGAACGGGATCAAGGACGTCTTCGATGAAGTCGAGCGCGGGCGAGCCAACTTCGGGGTGGTGCCGATCGAGAACTCGACCGAGGGGGTGGTGAACCACACCCTGGACATGTTCATCGACTCCAACCTCCTGATCTACGGCGAGGTGCTGCAGGAAGTCTCGCACCACCTGCTGTCCCGCTCCGGGCGGATCGAGGACGTGAAGAAAATTTACTCCCATCCTCACGCGATCGCCCAGTGCCGCCACTGGCTGGAGAGCAACTTGCCCCAGGTGCCGCTCGCGGAGGTGCCGAGCACGGCCCGGGCCGCCGAGCTCTGTGGGAGCGAGCCGTCGGCCGCGGCGATCGCCTCGGAGTTGGCGGCCGAGCTCTACGGCCTGAAGGTGGTGAAGGCGCGCATCGAGGACAACATCAACAACGTGACCCGTTTCCTCATCCTCTCCAAGAAGGCCCCGGAGCGGACGGGCAAGGACAAAACCTCCGTGATGCTGTCGGTCAAGGATCGCGTCGGCGCCCTCTACGACCTGATCCGGCCCTTCGCGTCGCACGGGCTGAATCTCACCAAGATCGAGTCCCGGCCCTCCCGACGCAAGGCCTGGGAGTACATCTTCTTCGTGGACCTCGAGGGCTACGCCGAGGAGGAGCGCGTAAAGAAGGCCCTCGAGGAGGTCAAGGGCCGCTGCCTGTTCTTCAAGGTGCTGGGGTCGTACCCCGCCCACAGTTGACACCATGCCGCTGCGCGTCCACCAGGATATCGCCTCGCTCACGCCCTATAGCCCGGGCAAGCCCATCGAGGAGCTAAAACGGGAGTTGGGGCTCCAGTCCGTCGTCAAGCTG
The DNA here is from genome assembly GCF_979578155.1 of Candidatus Nitrospira neuquenensis. Lineage (NCBI taxonomy): Bacteria > Pseudomonadati > Nitrospirota > Nitrospiria > Nitrospirales > Nitrospiraceae > Nitrospira > Candidatus Nitrospira neuquenensis. The sequence goes on from NZ_CEFZDU010000011.1 coordinate 203,753, forward strand.
GCCTCCAACGAGAATCCGCTGGGCCCCTCGCCCAAGGCGTTGGCCGTGCTGGCGGAGGCGGCCGCGACGCTTCATCGCTACCCGGACGGCGGCGCCTTCCGGCTGCGGGGCGCCCTCGCCGAGCGCTGGAAGGTCTCGCCCGAGCAGGTCATCCTCGGCAACGGGTCCGACGAGCTCCTCGGGCTGCTCGCCCGCACCTTCCTTTCGCCGGGGGACGAAGCGGTCATGGCGGACCAGACCTTCGTCATCTACCGGATGGAGGTCACCGCGGCGCACGCCAGGCCGGTCCTCGTGCCGCTCAAGCAGGGGCGCCACGACCTCGCGGCCATGGCGGGCGCCGTGACGCCCCGGACCCGACTGCTGTTCGTCTGCAACCCGAACAACCCGACCGGCACGATGGTCGGCGCGGCGGAGGTGGAGGCCCTCATGGCCCGCGTGCCGGAGGACGTCGTCGTCGTCTTCGACGAGGCCTATTACGAATACGTGACCAGCCGGGACTTTCCCGACAGTCTGGGGTACGTGCAGCGGGGCCGGCCTGCGATCGTGCTGCGGACCTTCTCCAAAGTCTACGGACTCGCCGGCCTTCGGATCGGCTACGGCCTCACCACGCCGGAGATCGCCGGCTATCTGAACCGGATCCGCCCGCCCTTCAACGCCAACAGCCTGGCCCAGCGGGCCGCGCTCGCGGCGCTGGACGACGAGGACCACGTGGCCCGGAGCCGGGCCTTGAACGTCAAGGAGCGGGAAACGCTGCGCCGGGAGCTCGAGGCCCTGGGCTTCTCCCCGCTCCCCAGCGAGACGAACTTCCTGTACTTCGACTCGGGCCGGGACGGACGGGCCGTCTTCGAGGCCCTCCTGCGGGAGGGCGTTATCATCCGGCACATCGAAGGGCGCATGCTGCGCGTCACCGTCGGGCTCCCCGAGGAGAACCGGCGTTTCCTGTCGGCGTTGCGCGCCATTCTGAACCATCAGCCGCAGCCAACGAGGCCATCATGATCATCGTGTTGAAACCGGAGGCCACGGAGCGGGAGATCGAGCACGTCTTAGACCGGTTGCGCGAGCTCGGGCTCAAGCCGCACATCTCGAAGGGTGAGGAGCGGACGATCATCGGCGTGATCGGGGACGACCGCATCCTCCAGAACCAGCCCCTGACCGTCTTCCCCGGGGTCGAGAGCGTCACGCCGATCCTGGCGCCCTGGAAGCTCGTGAGCCGCGAGTTTAAGAAGGAGAACTCGGTCATCGACGTGCACGGGGTGAAGGTCGGGGGGAAGAAACTGGCCATCATGGCCGGCCCCTGCGCGGTCGAGAAACTGGAGCTGACCGTGGGCATCGCCCACGAAGTGAAGGCCGCCGGCGGCAGCATCCTGCGCGGCGGGGCCTACAAGCCGCGCACCTCGCCTTACTCGTTCCAGGGCTTGGGGCGGGAGGGGCTGGACTTCCTGCTGGAGGCGAAGAAGCAGACCGGCCTGCCCGTCGTGAGCGAGATCCTGGACCCGCGCGACATCGACCTCTTCCTGGAAAAGGCCGACGTCATCCAGATCGGCGCGCGGAACATGCAGAACTTCGAGCTGCTCAAGGAGGTCGGCGCCTACGATAAACCCGTGCTTCTGAAGCGGGGCCTCTCCGCGACGATCAAGGAGTTCCTCCTGTCGGCGGAGTACATCATGTCCCGCGGCAACGGCAACGTCATGCTCTGCGAGCGCGGGATCCGCACGTTCGAGACCCAGTACCGCAATACCCTCGACCTGTCGGCCGTCCCCGCGTTGAAGGAGATGTCCCACCTGCCGGTGATCGTCGACCCCAGTCACGCGACGGGCAGGTGGAACCTGGTGGCCCCCATGGCCAAGGCGGCGATCGCGGCGGGCGCGGACGGGCTGCTCATCGAGGTCCATTCCAACCCGGAACAGGCGCTCTGCGACGGGGAGGAATCGATCAAGCCGACCAAGTTCAAGGAACTGATGCAGGACCTCCGGAAAATCGCGGAGGCCGTGGGACGCACGATCTGACCGCCGCCCGAGGCGGCGTCGCCGGTGCGCCGACCCCCGCCTCTCCCGCGCGGATACCCCTCGCATGACCGTCCATTTCAGGCAGGTGGCGATCATCGGAGCCGGGCTCATCGGCGGCTCGCTGGGCATGGTGCTGAAGGGCCGGGGCCTGGCCGACTCCGTGGTCGGCGTGGGCCGCCGCGTCGAGAACCTCAAGGCGGCGGTCGAGCTCGGCGCGATCGACCGGTACGTCTCCGACGCCCACGACGGCGTGCGGGACGCCGACCTAGTGGTGCTCGCGACGCCGGTGGACACCTACGAGCGGCAGCTCCGCGACTGGGGCGGCAGCCTGGCGCGCGGCGCGATCGTCACCGACGTGGGCAGCGTCAAGGGGCCGCTGGTGGCGAGGGCGGAGGAGCTGGTGCCCGAGGGCGTGCGTTTCGTGGGCGGGCATCCCATCGCGGGCCGGGAGAAGACCGGCGTCGCCGCCGGCTCGCCCGAGCTGTTCCACGGCGCCCGGTGCGTCCTCACGCCGACCCGGCGGACGGACCCCCAGGCCCTGCAGGCCGTCCGCGAGCTGTGGGAGGCGGCAGGCTCGATCGTGCTGACGATGGACCCGATGGTCCATGACCGCGTGCTGGGGGCGGTCAGCCACCTGCCCCACGTCGCGGCCTTCGCCCTGATGACGGCGCTGGACGAGGTCCGGGCCGGCCTCGCCCCGGAGGTCGACCTGTTGAGCTACGCGGGCGGCGGGCTCCGCGACACGACCAGGATCGCGGCCAGCTCCCCGGAGATGTGGCGGGACATTTTCCTCTGGAACCGGGACAATCTCCTGCACCTGATCGAGGTCTACGAGGTCCACCTCCGGCGGCTCAAGCAGCTCATCCGGGAGGGGGACGGCGGGGGGATCGAAAAGGAGTTGGAGCGCGCCAGGCAAGCCAGGCTGGAGGTGCGGTGACCCGATGGCCCTGCTCACCGTCCAACCCGCCGGTTCGCTCAAGGGAACGGTCACCCTTCCCGGGGACAAGTCCGTCACCCACCGGGCGATTATCCTGTCGGCCCTGGCCGAGGGGGAGAGCACCATCTGCGGGTACGGCCGGGGCGAGGACTGCCTGAACACGATGCGCGCCCTGCGCGCGATGGGCATCCGAATCGAGGAACAGCCGGACCGGCTGCAGGTGTTCGGCAAGGGGCTCTGGGGCCTGGCCGAACCCGAGGCGCCGATCGATTGCGGCAATTCGGGGACGGGCATACGATTGCTCGCGGGCCTCCTGGCCGGCCAGGACTTCTTCACCGTGCTCACGGGAGATGCGTCCATCCGGCGACGGCCGATGGGGCGCGTGGTGAAGCCGCTGCGGGCGATGGGCGCGACGATCAACGGGCGGAAGGGCGGCGAGCTGGCGCCCCTCGCGGTGACGGGAAGCCGGCTACGCGGCATCGTCTACGAGTCGCCCGTCGCGAGCGCGCAGGTGAAGTCCTGCCTCCTGCTCGCGGCACTCTACGCCGAGGGGACGACGCGCGTCACCGAGCCCCGGCTGTCGCGGGACCACACGGAGCGGATGTTCGGGTACTTCGGGATTCCCCTGGTCCGGGAGGGGACCAGTCTGTCGCTCCGAGGACGGCCGTCTGCCGGTTGGGCCGGCGCGCCTGCCCTCCGCGTGCCGGGGGACTTCTCCGCAGCGGCCTTCTTCCTCGTCGGCGCGACGATCGTGCCGGGTTCCGATGTGACGCTGCTGAACGTGGGACTGAATCCGACCAGGATCGGCCTCCTGGACGCCCTGCTGGAGATGGGCGCGGACATCCAGGTGCTGAACCGGCGTGAGGAGGCGGGCGAGCCGATCGGCGACCTCCGGGTGCGGTCCTCCCCGCTGCGGGGCATCACGATCGCCGGCGACCGCATCCCCGGCATGATCGACGAAGTGCCGATCCTCTGCGTGGCGGCGGCGCTGGCCGAGGGCGACACCGTCATCACGGGTGCCGAGGAGCTGCGCGTCAAGGAAAGCGACCGGATCGCGACCATGGCCTCCGAGCTGCGGAAACTGGGGGTTGCGATCCAGGAACGTCCGGACGGGCTCCTGATCTCCGGCGTGAAGGGGCGCCGGTTTGCCGAGGCCTCCTGTGGGAGCCACGGCGACCACCGGGTGGCCATGTCGCTGGCCATCGCGGCCCTGGCGGCGACTGGGCCCGTCATGATCGCGGACGCGGAGTGCATCGACACCTCGTTTCCGGGATTCCAGGACAAGGTCTTGGAATTATTGACAGAATCTTCGCGAGGTCTATAATAAGCGCCCGCTCTTCAGACGATGGTGATTCCCCTCGGCGAGGGGCGGGGGCGGCTCGCCGCCTGGTGGTGACCATTGACGGCCCGGCCGGGGCGGGCAAGAGCACGGTGGCCCGCCGGCTGGCGCTGAGGCTGGGCTACCTCTATCTGGATACGGGCGCCCTCTATCGCGCCCTCGCCTGGAAGGCGCTCGCGACCCGGGTCGCCCTGTCCGATAGGGCGGCGTTGGAAGCGATGCTCGACCGGACCGAAGTTTCGTTGGAATTCGACCCGACGGTTCCGCGCGTGTTGGTGGATGGACGGGACGTGACCGGTCTGATCAGGACGCCGGAGGTCAGCCAGGCGGCGTCCGTGATCGCGGCCGTGCCCGCCGTCCGGGACTGGCTGGTTCCGGTGCAGCGGCGCATCGGAGCCGAGGGAGGGATCGTGGCGGAGGGCCGGGATTTGGGGACGCGGATCTTCCCCGCGGCGGACGTCAAGTTCTTCCTGGACGCGCACCTCGACGTCCGGGCGACGCGGCGACACTTGGAGCTGGCCCGCGCGGGGCACGCGTCGGGGGTGGACGACGCCCGCGCCCACTTGGACGCCCGCGATACCCGGGACCGCTCCCGCGAGGTGGCTCCGCTGCGGCCGGCCGACGACGCCTGCGTGATCGACACCTCGGCGCTGGACGTGGACGCGGTGATCGAGCGCATGATGGCGGTGATCGCCACCAAGCTGTGAGTGGGTTGGTCTATGGCCTGCTCTGGGTGTTCTTCAACGGGCTGGGGCGGCTCTGCTTTCGGTACCGCATCGTCGGCCGGGAGCATGTCCCCGCCCGGGGCGGAGTCCTGATCGCCGCCAACCATGCGAGCCTGCTGGACATCCCGATGTTGGGCTGCGGGATCCGGCGGCGGGCCTGGTTCCTGGGTCGCCATGACCTTTTCCCGCTGCCGGGCGCCAAGCGGGTCCTGCGCTGGCTGGGATGGATTCCCATCCGGATGGGCCGGTTGGACCGGCAGGGGTTCGGCAAGGCGATCCGCCTCATCAAGGAAGGGAAGGCGGTCGTGATCTATCCGGAGGGGACCAGGACGCCGGACGGGCGGCTCCGGCCGGGCAAGCCGGGTATCGGCGTGATCGTGGCCGAGACCGGCTGTCCCGTCGTCCCGGTCTACATCGGCGGGACGCGGGACGTGCTCCCCATGGGGGCACGGTGGATCCGCTGCCGTCCCATCCGGGTGGTCTGCGGCAAGCCGCTCGACTTCACCGCCGACGCGGCGCGGTGCAGCGGCAAGGAGTTCTATCGTCACGTGAGCCGGGTCGTCATGGCCCGGATCGCCGAGCTGGGCCGGGTGGCCCCGCCGGAGGAGCCGGCTGAGGAGCCCCGAGGGGGCCTCGCGAGCCCGGCCGTCGAGCCTCACAAGGCTGAGTGAGGCCCGGCGCTTATTCACCGTCAGCACCCGACGCGGGTCGGATGAGAAGGGTATTGGGGACCACGCATGACTATCGCAACGACGCAGGCAGAGGAACCGATGGACCGTGGCGCGCTGGCCGCGCTGTATGAGGAAACCTTCCGGAACTTCGAGGAAGGGACCATCATCGAGGGACGCGTCATCGCCGCCGGGAAGGACAAGGTGGTGGTGGACATCGGGTACAAGTCCGAGGGCGTGATCCCCGCCGACCAGTTCTCGGCCGAGGAGCTCCAGAACCTCAAGGTGGACGACCGGCTGATGGTCTACATTGAGGAGCGGGAGGACTCCGAGGGCAACCTCGTCCTGTCCAAGGAAAAAGCGGACAAGATGAAGGTGTGGGAGGAGCTGGAGAAGGCCTACAAGGAAGAGAAGACCGTCGAAGGGCGGATCCTCTCCCGGATCAAGGGCGGCATGATGGTGGACATCGGGGTCAAGGCCTTTCTCCCCGGCTCCCAGATCGACCTCCATCCGGTGCGTGACCTCGATTCGCTCGTCGGCAAGAGTTTCCCCCTGCGGATCATCAAGATCAACCACCGGCGGGGCAACGTCGTCGTGTCGCGCCGGGTGCTGCTGGAGGAGACGCGCGACAAGCGGCGACAGACGACGCTCGCCACCCTCAAGGAAGGCCAGCTCATCCAGGGCACGGTCAAGAACATCACGGAGTACGGCGCGTTCATCGACCTCGGGGGCATCGACGGTCTGCTGCACATCACGGACATGTCGTGGGGCCGGGTGGGGCATCCCTCGGAGTTGTTCGTGGTCGGCGACAAGGCCGAGGTCATGGTCTTAAAGTACGATCGGGAAACCGGCCGCATCTCCCTGGGGCTGAAGCAGAAGAGCGCGGACCCGTGGACCAACGTGGCGAGCAAGTACCCCGTCGGCTCGCGGGTGCGCGGCCGCGTCGTGAGCCTCACGGACTACGGTGCCTTCGTGGAGTTGGAGCCGGGCGTGGAGGGGCTCGTGCACGTGTCGGAGATGTCCTGGACCCATGAGGTCCGCCACCCTTCGCGGCTGGTGTCCGTCGGGGACCAGGTCGAGGCGGCAGTGCTCAACGTGGACCCCAACAACCGGAAGATCTCCCTCGGCATGAAGCAGACCGCGCCGAACCCCTGGGACACGGTGGAGGCAAAGTACCCGCCCGGCACGAAGATCGAGGGCAAGGTCAAGAGCCTGACCGACTTCGGCGCCTTCATCGGGCTGGATGAGGGGATCGACGGCCTCATCCACATCTCGGACATGTCCTGGACCCGGCACGTCAAGCATCCCTCCGAGCTGTTCAAGAAGGGGCAGAAGGTCGAGGCCGTCGTCCTGCGCATCGACAAGGACAAGGAGCGGCTGTCGCTGGGCTACAAACAGCTCACGCGGGACCCGTGGGAGGACATGATCCCGCAGCGCTACCGGGTCGGGGCCGAGGCCGTCGGCAGGGTGATGAAGCTCACCGATTTCGGTGTGTTCGTCGAGCTGGAGGGCGGGGTCGAGGGCCTGATCCACATCAGCGAAGCGGCGCTGGAGCCGCAGGTCCGGCTGGAGGAGAAGTTCAAGGTGCAGGACGAGGTCCGCGCCAAGATCATCAAGGTGGACCGCGATGAGCGCAAAATCGCCCTGAGCCTCCGCGAGTTCCAGATGGACAGCGAGCGCCGGCAGGTCGAGGAGTTCCACGCGACGCAGGGGGCCCTCGACCAGAGCCTGGGCCGTCGCGCGAAGAAGACCGGGAAGCGGGGAGAGGCCGAGGGCGACGAGGCCTGAGTCCGCGGTCCGCAGCCTCGGGAACGACGATGAGCGATGATGCCTCCGGCGAGGGCCGGCGACGACGCCCCCTGCGGTTTGTCTTCTGGACCCTGGTAATCGGGATGGCGCTGGTCCTGCTGACCAGCGCCATCTTCCCCGAGATGGACCTGGCGCCGGGCGACCGGGTGGCTCTGATTCGCGTCGAGGGCGTCATCCTGGACGCGGAGCAGACCGTGGGCGACCTCAAGCGGTTCGCCGACAGTCCTTCCGTAAAGGCGATCGTGCTGCGCATCGACAGCCCCGGCGGGGGCGTCGTCCCCTCCCAGGAAATCCATGACGCCGTCAAGCGGATCAGGGAGAAGTCGAACAAGGCCGTGGTGACCTCGATGGGGACCGTGGCCGCGTCGGGCGGCTACTACATCGCCGTGGCCACGGACCACATCGTCGCGAACCCGGGCACCCTGACGGGGAGCATCGGCGTCATCATGGAGCTGGCCAATCTGGAGGGTCTGCTCAAGAAGATCGGGGTCGAGAGCGTGGTGGTCAAGAGCGGCCGGCACAAGGACATCGGCTCGCCCTTCCGACAGATGAGTGAAGAAGACCGGCAGATCCTCCAGTCGGTCATGGACGACGTCCATGGTCAGTTCATCGAGGCGGTGGCCGAGGGACGGTCCCTGGACATCGCGAAAGTCCGTCCGCTGGCCGACGGGCGCATCTTCACGGGGCGCCAGGCGAAGGACGCCAACCTGGTGGACGACCTGGGAGACTTGGACGACGCCATTCGCGTCGCCGCGGAGCTGGCCGGGATCGAGGGTGAGCCGAAGGTGGTCGAGCCGCGCCGCCGGTTTTCCATCCGCGACCTGCTCGAGAGCCGGGTGCTCGGCTCGCTGCCACGCCTGAACTTCGAGCCCGGCGTCCGGCTCAAGTACCTGATGGCGTTCTGACGACCGAGGGGGAGGCCCGCGGCGGGGGCGCGGAGCGCCTCGTCACGGGTCGGCCAAGGAGGAGAGGCGAATGACCAAGGCACAGATCATCGAGCAGGTCGCGGCGCAGATCACCACGCTCACGAAGCGCCAGGCGGAGGTCGTGGTCAACACCATCTTCAACTCCATTCGCAACTCCCTGCAGAAGGGGGACAAGACGGAGATCCGTGGCTTCGGCAGCTTCCGCCTGCGCTCCCGCCGGACGAAGGAGGGGCGCAACCCCAAGACCGGCGCGACCGTCAGCGTGCCCGCGAAGAAGGTGCCCTTCTTCAAGGCGGGGAAGGAGCTGAAGGAGATCCTGAACAAGTAACCCTGTGGCCCGAAGGGGGCGCGTGATGGGCATGTTCAATCGGCGGGAGGAGCCGGCGGGGGCCGCGGTCGCCTGGACGGAAGGCGCGCTCAGGCGCATGGAGCGCGCGCCGGTGTTCCTGCGTGGGATGGTCAAGCGGCTGGCCGAGAAAAAGGCCCGGGAGCTGGGGTACGCGGAGATCACGGAGGAGATCCTCGAACAGTTCAAGAGCCAGATGATGGGCCGCATGGGCGGAGAAGCCGGGATGAGCGAGGCCGCGGAGGAGATGGCCCGGGGCCAACTCCCCTGGACCGCCGCCGCCCGCGAGCGCCTGGCCACGGTCCCGGAGTTCATGCGGGGCATGATCAGGCAGATCGCCGAGGAGCTGGCTCGCAAGGACGGACACCTGGAGGTCAACGTCGAGCTGTTCGCCAAGGTCGAGGCCCTGGGCGATCTGCAGGAGCGGGCGGCGCCGCCGATGGAATGGACGGAGGGCGCGCGCGTCCTGCTGGAGCAAAAGGTCCGCGAGGCCCCGCCCATCGCGATGGAGTTCGTCCTCGACATGCTGAAGCGCGACACCGAGGACCTGGCCCGGGAGAAGGGTTTCGACCGCGTCGATGAGTCGGTGTTCGTCCAGGTCTGGGAGGCCCCGCAGGAGCGGGTGACCTGGACCGACGAGGCGTGGAAGCGGCTGCAGACCTCGCCGGATTTCGTCCGCAGCGGGATCCGGAAGGCCGCCGAGCGGCGCGCCAGGAAACTGGGGCTCAAAGAGATCGACTCCGAGCACCTGACCACCTTCCGGAACGAGGCGATGATGAAGGCGGTCAAGCGCATCCGCAGCTTCGGCTACAAGGAGCTCACCTTCGACGCCTTCGAGGACGCGATGGTTAAGGTCAAGCGCCTCCAGGGCAACGAGCAGGCCGAGAAGCGCCTGGCCGAGATCCGGGCCTATATGAAGACCAAGCCGGAGGTCGGGGTCCTCGGCGAGGAGCTGATGGACCGGTTCAGGAAGTATCTCAAGGGCGAGGGCCCCCTCTAGCCCCAAGCCTTCAGCCGGACGTGGGAGCCGGCCGTCCATGATGAAGAGCTGGGCGTTGGTGATCCTGGGCCTCCTCCTGCCCGGCTGCGCAACCGGCCTGAAGCGGGACGGCCAGTGTCTGGCCAGCCTGACGAGCGATGTGCTCGCCGAGCGCCAGGAGATCGACGTCCTCGAGACGGACTGGCGCACCGCCCTCCGCCAACGCGACGAGCAGCACCTCCGCGCCGCCGTTCACCCGCCTCGTTCTTCTCTGCGCGCGACGGTGCCGGTGTCCCGGGACGGGGACCTCCGGCCGGCGCTCTTCTTCGGCCCCTCCGGCGAGGCCGAGTCCACCCTGCGCCTCGAACGCGAGGCCTACCAGCGTCTCGCGGAAGCCAGGTCTCGGCACCGGGCGACGATGCAGTGGTACGAGCGTCTGTACGATCGGGTTCGCACGAGGCAGGAAGAGCAGGAGATCCTGTCGCAGGCGCGGGTGGTGCTGCTCACCGGTCCCGGCCTGCTGCTCTACCCCGTCCTCCACTGGAACGTCCATTCCGTCTTCTGGGACGGCCAGGACCCTGACGCCGACACCGACGAGATCACACGGTTCTGCCGACAGCGGTTGGAGACGGAGGAAGCGGAGCGGGAGCCGACGTCTGACCCCCTCCCGCCCCTGGCGTCCGGCCCGACGGGGACGACCTATTAAGACAGGCTCGGGAGCGGCCAGGGCGGGGAGGTATGTGGTGGAGGGACATCTCCCTAGGAGGATGAGGAGACGTCGTTACTTCGGGGCACAACCAAAGTAAGCTACCTCCACCGCTTCACTTAAACATAGATCGGCCCCCTCTTCAAGCAGCCCCCTGGACGCTCCAGGAGAGGGAATTCCGGCCCGAGGTCAGTGAGCGGCCGCGGCCTGCTTGGGCCAGAATTTGTGGCGAATCTGCGGCAGGGGGACATTCTCGAAATTGGGGATGTCGTACAGGCAACGGTCGATGGTCGCGACTTCCTCCTCGGTCAGCTCGAGGACGACGGTCTTCTTCCAGAACTGGTCCAGCGTGAAGTAGTCTGCGGTCTGCGGCTTCTCGGCCAGGAGGGCTTGCATCTTCTTGAACCCCTCCGTATCCGTGCCGGGAATTCGGCCATGGTTCCGGTCCACGCACCACTTCAGTACTTCGGCGATGCCGTACATCGTCAGCTCAATCTTGACTTTCTCGGCCATGACACCCTCCTGAGGTTAGCGACGGCATTGTACCGTACCGCTCATGCTGGGCGCCAGCGGGAAAACCGACGAGGGCGGCCGATTCACCGCCCGACCGGCAATTGCGAAAGCGTCGGGGGCCCTTGTATACTGGCCCCCCTGACCCCGGCAGACGCCTGCCGCTGTTCCCCCTTGGCCGTGGTCCGGGACGATGCAATCAGTGCCTGCGATCGAGACGGTGATGGTGCCCGGTCCCCCCCACGGAGCGGGCCGAGCGGCCCCGCCGCCGTGGCATCGGGCTGGCCGGCTCCTGCTGGCCCTCGCGGTCGGGCTCGCGGGGTGCGGGCAGCAGGACTCTTACCACCCGCCCGACCTGCTCTATTTGTTCGCCAGCTATAAGGTCGGCAAGAATCCGACGTCGGTGACGCCCGCCGACCTCGATCGGGACGGCATCACGGACCTGATCACGACCAACATCGGGGACAACACCCTCTCCATCCTCTTCGGGAACGGCGACGGCAGCTTCCGGGAGCAGGTGTCCATCGAGGCGGCCAAAGAACCGAGGGCCCTCGCCTTGGCCGACTACAACGGCGACGGCCTGCTGGACGCGGCCGTGGCCTGCTCCGGGAGCGACCAGGTGGCGGTCCTCTTCGGCGTCCCGGGGGGCACGTTCCGGCTGGAGCACCGGTACGCGGTCCACCGGACGCCCGTGTCGATCGCGGCCGGCGACGTCAACGGAGACGGCAGGTCCGACCTCCTCGTCGCCTTGCGGAACGACAAGCTCAAGATGCTGTTCGGCAACGGGGACGGCAGCTTTCGCGACGGGCCGCAGTACGAGTTCGGGGATACGCCCACCTCGCTCGCCACGACGGATCTGAACGGGGACGGAACACTCGACATCGCCGTGAGCAACGGGGGCCCCATGAGCAGCGCCGTCTCCATCTGGCTCGGGCGAGGGGACGGGACGTTTCGGGGGCCGACCGATTATCGTACCGGGAAGCGACCGCTCAACGTCGGCTTCGCGGACTTCAACGGGGATCGGGTGACGGACCTGCTGGTGATCAACGGCGAGCGGGACACCTTCACGGTGTTTCTCGGGAACGGCGACGGGACCTTTAAAGAAGGCAAGGAGTCGGGGGCGGACGCCGGACCGGTGTACGGCGTGGCCTGGGATTTCGACGGCGATCGCCTCACGGACGTCGCGATCGCCAACATCCAGTCCAATAACCTCTCCATCCTGTACGGCCGCGGCGACGGGACGTTCCGGTATCCCCCCATGAACTACCGGGCCAAGGGCGGCCCCTTTGCGATGGCGACCCTGCACATCCGCACCAACGAAGGGGAGGAGCCGGGCTTGGCCGTGGCCGACAACGGGAGCGGCACGGTCACGGTGTTCCTCCACCGCGGGCTCAAGGGGGCAAGCGCGCCCCTGCCCAGCGCCTCCTGAGGGGCGAATCCTCCGGCCAGTTTCTTGACAGGACTCAAGCTCTCGGCTAGAGTCGCCGATATGGACGTTGAGCCGGGCCCGCCATTCGCCCAGACGGCCGGGGGCCGGTCTGCGTGAGGACCTTCGCATGGTGGTTCGGGATCGGCTCGCTCACGACGCTGGCGGTCTTGATGATTCAGGGCGGAGTACGGGATCTCATCTACGAATCTCACCCGGCAGGGAGCACGCACGCCCTGCTCACCTTCACCATGACCATCGCCGGCGGCGGCTTGCTGGCCGGCTGTCTGGCGTTGATCATGAATCGGCTCCGCTGACCCTCCACAAAAGGCTTGACAGGAGGGGGAAATACGGAGTAGAAGCCTTTCCGGCTTCGGTCGGCGGTGCCCGCGGGCTGCGGCGGTCCGGTCGAGCCGTCGGCGAAGCCGACCCGCTTCTCACCGCCGGGGGGACCGCGTGCACTGCCTGAAATGCCAAGGCTTCATGCTCGTGGAGCGCCACTACACGCTCGTCAACCGGCGGTTGTACGCCCGCTGTCTCAACTGCGGGTTCTGGCTCGACCTTGCCGACCTCCTCAGGTTTTTTCACCGCGTGCTCGACAGCGGGTTTCGAGGCTCCAAGGTCCGTGAAACGCTCACGCTCTGACGGAGGGGCGATGGGGGGGCAGCTCGCGGCGGCGGGTGTCGGGTCGAGGGGGCTGGGGCTGCGGGCCTTGTTGGTGGCCGTGGTGCTCGGCGCTTCCGGCCTAATCATCGGGTCGTCGGCGGGGGCGGAGCCTCTGTCGGCCGCCAAGCCGCCGATCTATAAGATCCTCGGCCCACGCGCCTCGGCCCACGGCATCCTGCTCAAGGACCTCACGACCGGCCGGACGATCTATGAGTTCATGGCCGATCGACGCCTCTCTCCCGCCAGCCTCACCAAGATCATGTCGGCGTTGGTCATTCTGGAGGAGGGCCGATTGCAGGACCTCGTCACGGTCAGCCGAAGGGCGGCGGCGGCGCCGAAAATCCATCTGCGCCTCCGGGCGGGGCAGGTCTTTCGGCTGGAGGATCTCCTCAAGGCGATGCTGATCACGTCAGCGAACGACGCTTGCCTGGCCGCGGCGGAGCACATCGGCGGGTCGGAGGAAGGCTTCGTGGCGCTGATGAACCGCAAGGCCGTCGCTCTGGGGCTGCAGGACACCCACTTCAGCAACGCCTGCGGGTTCGATTCGCCGAGCCACTACTCGACGGCGGTGGACCTCGCGAGGCTCACGGAGATCGCGCTCCAGGACCCGGTGTTCAAAGCCTTCGTGCGCGAACGCTATGAGGTCATCACCGCCGTCAATGCGAACCGCTCGTTCCTGCTCCGCAACACCAACCGGCTCCTGGGCGCCATGCCCGGCGTCGAAGGAGTGAAGACGGGGTTCACGTCACAGGCGGGACGGTGCCTGGTCGCCAAGGTCTCCCAGGACGGCAAGGAGCTCCTGCTGGTCCTCCTCCACGCCAATCGGCGCTGGAACTCCGCGCAAGACCTCATCAACTACGGGCTGCGTACGCTCGAGCAGCCCGCCTACGCGATGCGGTAATCCCTCCTGCGAAGGGAAGCACTCCCCTGAAAGGCACATGGCCCGTCCGGGTCTTGGTGGGCCCGCCGCTTCGCTCGCGGAGGGGGTCTGGAGGGACAGGGCGCACGGGCGGGGAGCGGACGGAACGGCCGAATCGGAACAGCCTCGACCGTCGGCCGGGCCGGTTACTGCGGGAGCGAAAACTCGACGTTGATGTCCTTGCCGAGATAGTTGACCAGGAACCCCTGCTTCTCGTAGGTGAGCGCCGCGCCCATCACGTTCTCGTCTCCGTAGTCTTCCTTGCCCAGGAGCTTGCGGATTTCGTCCGGACTCTCGCTGTTGAGGACGTTGCGGAAAATGCCGCGGGCTTTGTAGGCGAAACGGTTGTTGATGAAGATCAGGTCCACCTTTCCGTCCATCAGGCGAACGCCGGCCATCGGGCCGGTCGGTTTCCTGGAGTCGAGGAGCAGAATGAACGTCCCTTCCTGCTCGGCCTTCACTCCGGGGATCTTCTCGTTGATCAGGATGTCCGTGGCCTTGGCCTCCGCATCACCCAGTTTGACCCCGAAGAGAGAGATGTCGGCGCTCTTGACGGCCTTGGGATCCATCACGTCCGTCTTGGTGAGCTCGTAGGGGTCGGCGTGGGCCATGGCGGCCAGGAGCACGGAGAGGGTCAGCATGGAAGCCAGGGAGCCGAGCCAGATCGTCCGCCGTCGCGCGTCCATCGATCCCTCCATGCTTGATGGCCGAGCCTCCCGCCGCACGCCGAGACGAGGCCAATCGGTGCCGGGCAAAAAAACGGCGCCATTGTAGCGGAGGGAGAGATAACTTGCAAGGCGACGATCACCGCGCCTGCGCCGGCGTGCGGTGAGACGGTACGGCCTTCCGTGCGGGCCTGGGACCGAACTGGGCCAAGACGGTGCGACAAAGGCCGAGGAACTCCCGAGCCGGGAGCCCGAGGTGTCGTCCCTCCTGGTAGATCAGGCCGACCGGATGGCGCGGGATGGGATCGTACAATTCGACCGTGCGGAGCGCGGCGCTCTGCAGGCGCCGGCGGAGATAGAACTCGGGAAGGATGGTGAGGCCCGCCCCGTGCCGCACCGCCTCCAAAATGCCGTCCGGCGCGGTCATTTCGGTCAGGACCTGCGGCTGGACGCCGACCCGGCTGCATTCGGCCTCGATCATCCGACGAAGACAGTAGTCGGCGGGCATGAGGATCAGCGGGAGATGGGCCAGCTCCCGCAGCCGCACGCGGCGCGGGAGCGCGCGGTCCCGTGTCGGCGCGACGAGCACCAGCCGCTCTTCGAAGAGCGGCGTGACGGCCAGGCGGTCCGAGCCGACGGGAAGCAGGCAGAGGCCCAGGTCCAGGCGGCCTTCCGTGACACCTCGGGCGATCTCGGCCGACGGCAGGGCCTCGATGTGGATCTGCACCAGGGGAAACCGCCGACGGAATTCGGAGACCAACGGCGGAACGAGGTAGGAATTGACGGTGGACAGGGCGCCGACCCGCAGGCGCCCCCCTCGGCCGCCGGCCAGATCACGAATCGTCTGCGCTGCCTGGTCCGCCTCCCGCAACAAACGCTCGGCATGGCGGTGGAAGACCTCGCCGGCCTGGGTCAGGATGACCCGCTTCCCCAGCCGGTCGAACAGCCGCGCCCCTAATTCCTCCTCCAGGGCTGCGATCTGGACCGAGAGGGAGGGTTGGGAGAGGTGCAGCGACTCCGCCGCCCTGGTAAAGCTCTGATGGGTGGCCACGGCGAGAAAATATCGGGCCTGGCGCAATTCCATCGGTCACCTCGTCCTATAAGTTAATCTTATCGGTTTGATGAAATCAATGTATTGGAACTATCACGCCTTCGTCCTGTACAGTCCGGCACAGAGCACTCCGAGGGGGAGTCCCTCGGGGCGAGGCCGGAAGGAAGGCGGAGTTGCAATCGTAGGAAGGAGGTGTCGATGCTCGGCAGAATGAGGGGATGGCGGTATGGCTGGGCGGTCGGGGTCGTGCTCGTCGCGGGCGGGTGCGCCGAGACGCGCATGGGCGAAAGCGGCCCGGCCCTCTACGAGCGTCTCGGCGGGAAGCCGGCTATTCAGGCCGTGGTGGAGGCCTTCGTGGCGAATGTGGCCCAGGACCGACGGATCAACGGGCGGTTCGCCAACGTGGACATCCCCAAGCTCAAGGGTAATTTGGTGGACCAGGTTTGCCAGGCCACCGGCGGGCCCTGTCAGTACAGGGGGCGGGACATGAAGACGACCCACGCGGGGATGCGCATCTCGACGAGCGACTTCGACGCGCTCGTCGAGGACCTGAGGAAGGCCATGGACCAGCTAAAAGTCCCGGCCAAGGAACAGCAGGAGTTGCTCAACCTCTTAAGCCCCATGAGGCCGGACATCGTGGAGGTGCCATAGCGGCGTTCCACGGGCGGGGTCGTCACGGCCCCGCCCGGTTTACGGGCTCCCCTGCGCCGCAAGGAGGAGGCCGGCCAGCGTTCTCAGTCGCTCGAAGTACGCGGAAGCCTCCTCGGGCACGGACGGCAGGAGCTCGTCGAGATCGGCCAGACAATCCGCCAGGATGGCGAGTCGCTGGGCATCAAGACCCTCCGGGTTGTCCAAGAAGTAGGTCGTGCAACCGCCGATCACCGTGTCGAGGGTCATCAGGTGGCCCTCGTCGGGAGAGGAAAAGACCGGCCATCCCGCGTCGCGGTGGACTTCCCAGAGCGCCACGATCGGGCTCACGACGGTATCCTCACGGCGAAGACCGACGGCCTCATGCCGGACCGAGCCAGCCGAGGGCATGGAGCAAGAGCAGGGCGAGGGCGCAAAGGCCGAGGCCGAAGAACCGATAGTCCACGTCCTCCCGACGCAGAAACCAGTCCAGGACGGTATGGCGCCAGCGGTCCGGTCCGACGGTCAGGAGCGTTCCCTTCAGCACCATGACGACGCCGCACATCAGCCAGAGCGGTTGGTACCGCAGCCCTTCGGCGTCGGCGAACAGCAGCAGCCCGAGCAGGACGTTGAGGCCCTCCCAACGAATCATCGTGGGCGAAACGGCCAGGACCTCCCGCAGGCGACCGGCCACCTGTCGGGGCGCGACGAGCAGGCAGAGCCCGTCGGCCATCCAGATACCGGCGATCGCCGCCAAGAGATAGGGCATGGCCCATTCCTCACACAGGCCCGGAGGGGCGTGAGGGCTCGTGGAAGCGCCGCGGCCCGACCGCTCGCCTAAGGATAGAGCCCCCGGGCCAGATGGGCCTGCGCGACCTTGTCGATGCCGCTCATCAAGGCGGCCATCCGCATGGAAACCCCTCGTGCCCGGGAAAATTCCAGGGTCCGTTGGAAGGCGGCGGTGATGATCTCGTGCAGGCGGTCCCGGATGTCTTTCTCGCGCCAGAAGAACCGCTGCGCGTCCTGGACCCATTCGAAATAGGAAACGATCACGCCTCCTGAGTTGGCCAGGATGTCGGGAATGACGAAGACGCCCTTGTCTTCCAGAATCTGGTCGGCTTCCAGGGTGGTCGGGCCGTTCGCGCCCTCGACGAGGACCCGGCAACGGACGGACGGCGCGGTCTTGACGGTGATCTGCTCCGAGAGGGCCGCCGGCACAAGGACGGTGCAGTCCAGGGCCAGGAGCTCTTCGTTGGTGATGAAGTCGCCCAGCTTGGTGTCCCGCAACGACCGCTCCTCCTGGCCATAGCGCCGGAGCAGCTCCGGAAGGTCCAGTCCCTTCGGGTTGTACAGCCCGCCGGAGACGTCGCTGACCGCGATGACCGTGGCCCCGGCCTCCGCCATGATGCGGGCGGTGTTCGAGCCGACGTTCCCGAACCCCTGAACCGCGACGGTGGCCCGGTCGATCCCCAGTCCCAAATGCCCGAGGGCCTCCAGCGTCACGGACACGACGCCGCGGCCCGTAGCCTCCTCCCGCCCCAGGCTCCCCCCGATGGAGAGGGGCTTGCCCGTGACCACGCCGGGAACGGCGAATCCCACCTGCTGGCTGTAGGTATCCATGATCCAGGCCATGACCTGGGCGTTGGTGCCGACGTCCGGAGCCGGTACGTCCTTGTCGGGGCCGAGCAGGGGAAAGATCTCCGCTGCATACCGCCGCGTGAGGCGCTGCAGCTCCGCGTGAGAAAGCTCCTTCGGCGAGACGCGCACGCCGCCCTTGGCCCCACCATACGGCAGCCCGGCCAGGGCGCATTTCCAGGTCATCCACATCGCCAGCGCGCCCACCTCCCCCAGGTTCACGGAGGGGTGGTAGCGGATGCCGCCCTTCGAGGGGCCGCGCGAGGAGTCGTGTTGGACCCGGTAGCCGGTGAATACCTTGACCGCGCCGTCGTCCATCCGGATCGGAATGCTGACGATCAGGGAGCGCTCCGGCATCTTGAGCCGTTCCCGCAGGTTGGGGTCCAGGCCCATCAGTTCGGCCGCCCGATCGAATTGCGCCACCGCCAGGCGGTAGGTGTCAGTCTCGAGTTCGTTCACCGATCTCTCCCCCTGCGCTGTCGGGATCGTGCGGCCGATCGACCGGACCCTACACGATCCATTCCAGCCCGAACAGGTCCGCGAACACGGCGGCCAGACGCCGCCGGACCGCCGGCAGGTCGACGTCGGCGCCGAGCTCCGCCGCCATCGAGGTGACCGCCGCCCCCTCGAGACCGCAGGGGACGATGCGGTCGAACGCCGTCAGGTCCGGGGCGACATTCAACGCGAAGCCGTGCATGGTGACGCCGCGCGCGATCCGGACGCCCACTGCGGCAATCTTGGCCGGATGCTCGCGGCGTATCCACACGCCGGGAAACCCCCAGAGGCGGAAGCCGTCCAGGCCCCAGGCACCGAGCGTGCGGATCACCGCTTCCTCGACCATCCCAACGTAGGCCTTGGGCCCGGGACAAAAGTGCCGGAGCCGCAGGATGGGGTAGCCGACGATCTGTCCCGGTCCGTGGTAGGTGACCGAGCCGCCTCGATCCACATGATACAGGGGAATTCCGCCGATTCCGGCGCTGTCGCGGTCACCGTGCCAATGGGCGGGCTGACCTCGTCGGCCGACCGTGTAGACGGGGTCATGCTCGAGCAGCAAAAGCGTATCGGGGCACCGGTCGGCCTGCCGGGCCTGGACGAGGCGCTGCTGCAGGGCCCAGGCGTGCTGGTAGTCCAATCGCGCCGATTCCCGGAGGGCCGCCCGGCGCCTTCCAGGGACGGGGGCGAGGGGGGGCGGATGGTCGAGTGCAGGCCTTGTGGTGGCAGGACCCATGGACGTTGAACGACGCCGCCTTGCTGCCCGCAGGCGCCCGGCACCGGAGGGGATGCCGTCGGCCCGCAACCGACTATAGCATAGGGCCAGCAGACGGGCAAAGAAGGGGGCGGCGGCGGAAGGTGGGCGATGAGCGCGTCAGCGGGACGCTTGTGGCGGACGGGTCCGGGGCAAGGTGATCGACAGCGGTCCGGACTTTCGGTAGACGGTGAGCTTGGCGGGGTCGTGACCTTGCAAGAACAGGTGCCAGAAGTCGGCCTGGTTGAAGATCGGGCTGTTGTCGATAGCCGTGATGACGTCGCCGTCCTGCAGTCCCGACTGCGCGGCCGGCTTCGCCGACGACACCTGGACCGCCAGGACGCCGCGGTCCACGTCGAGGTCGAAGCTCGCGGCGACGCTGGGCGTGACGGTCACGGGGATAAACCCCACGTCGGGTCTCATGACCGTCCCCCGAACCATCATCGAGGCGATGTTGGGGGAAGCGGCGTCGATCGAGATGGCGTAACTGATCGCCTGGGCGGCGGGCGCGACGGCCGCATTGATCCCGACGACCCGTCCCGACAGGTCCACCAGCGGGCCTCCGCTGTTGCCGGGGTTGATCGCGGCGTCGGTCTGGATCAGGTCGTAGAGCGTTTCGCCGTTAGGCGCCAGGATGGCCCGGTCGAGGGCGCTCACGACGCCGACCGTGACGGTGGAGCCGCCCTTGAGCGCGAAGGGATTGCCGATGGCCACGACGGTCTCACCGATCTGGAGCTCGGACGACCGGCCCAGGCGGGCCGGAACCAGGTCCTTCGCCTCGATCTTCACCAGTGCCAAGTCCAGGAGGAAGTCCCGGCCGATCACCCGGCCGGGCGTGAGCCGACCGGACGGGAGCCCGACCAGCACGTTCTTGATGCCCTCCACCAGATGGTTGTTGGTCAGGATCTGGCCGGACTCGTCAAGGATGATACCCGAGCCCGAGCCTGGAGGTGAGGGATGCTGGAAGGGGTTCGGGGGAACGCCCCGAGCGATGATGGTCACGACGGATGGCCTGACCGCGGCCACCACTTCGGACACGGAGAGGGTCTTGCTGCGGGCGGCGTCCGCGGGTGACTGCGCGAGCGCCGCGCTCCCGACGATGAGGGAGAACGCCAAGCCGGCCAGGGAGGACAGCGGCCGGCACCACCTCGAGCTCTTCACGTTCGCCTCCACCACGGCGCGAGTCGTCCTCGGGAGATGACTACGGTCGCCCGCTTCGTCAGTCGACCGGGGCGACAGTCTAGCAGAAATGCAGGGGCCCGAAAACACGGAGGGCGAGGCCGCGGGGCCTCGCCCTCCTGTTGGGTGCCGGCCGGAGTGCTTACTTGATGGCCGCGAACATCTGCTTGATCTCGGGAGACTTGAGCTTCTTGAGCGCCTTGGCCTCGATCTGCCGGATCCGTTCCCGTGTCACCGAGAGGTTTTGGCCGACCTGCTCGAGCGTCCAGGGCTCGTCCTGGCCGATGCCGAACCGCAACCGGATAACCGTCTGTTCCCGCGGGGTGAGGGTGCCCAGGATGCGATCCAACTCGCGCGTCATCTCCGTCCGGTGGACGTGCGAGTCGGGGGAAAGGGCCTGGGGATCGGCCAGCAGCTCCCCGAACAGGGTTTCGCCGTCTCCCACGGGGTTTTCCAGCGAGATCGGTTCCTGGAAGGCCTGCAGCGTCTCCTGGATCTTACTGGGCCGCTGCTTCAGCGCCTTGCCCAGCTCATCGGGAAGCGGCTCGCGGCCGAGCTGCTGTACGAGCCGCCGCGAGGTCCTCAGGATGCGGTTCGACGCTTCCGTGAGGTGCACGGGGATTCGGATGGTCCGTGACTGGTCGGCCAGCGCCCGCGTGATGCCCTGACGAATCCACCAGGTCGCGTAGGTGCTGAACTTGAATCCCTTGCGGTACTGGTACCGCTCGGTCGCCTTCATGAGGCCGATATTGCCTTCCTGCACCAAGTCGAGCAGCGTCAGGCCTCGGCCGGTGTAATGCTTGGCGATGTCCACCACCAGGCGGAGGTTGTATCGCACCAGCTCGTCCTTGGCGCGCTCGAAGCCGATCCGCGCGTCGGCGATCTGCCGCCGATACGCGGCCAGACGCTTGGCCTTGGCGGCGGCGGTCCTGCCCGCTTCACGGGCCTGGCCGAGCAGGGCGTCCACTCCGGCCAGCGCCCGGTCGAGGGCCGTGGCCGAGAATCCGCTCAGGGCGAGGAACTGGCGGAGGTCGTTGACGGTCTGCTCCAGCAGCTCGGTCTTGCGGAGGCCGGAGCCGATGCGGACGCACTCCCGCACGCTGTTGCGAATCGTGCGGGTGCCCTGGTCGACTTGCTTGGCCAGGGCGATCTCCTGCTCCCGGGTCAGCAGGGGCCGCTCACCGAAGGAGCGGAAGTATACGGATTCCAGGGCCAGGGACTGATCCTCGACCCTTGCCGCCTTCGCCTTGGGGCTGCGAACCGGTGCCTCCGATGGCTCGACGGGACCACGCTCGATCACCTCGAGCAGGTCGCTCGCTGCCGGGTCGTCAGCTTCCAGGCCGAACGCCCCTCCTTGTCCCTGCATGCCGCTGCCTATTCCCAACTCCTTCTTCATGCTGCACCTTCTTGTTCTTGCTGGTCGACCTGCCGCTTCAGCCCCCTCTTCGGGGGAGAGGGGTCCCCCTTCTTCTCAGTGCCGAGGAAGGGACAAAGGATTCACCCTCATCGGGCAGCCGGGAGGAACTCTTCACCGAGGGCGTGGGCCTGCAGAGGGGAGGGCCGGCAAACCGGACTTGGTGAAGGAAGAAAATAAGTCGGCCGAGGGGAAAATCAAGGGGCTGCGGGCGTATTCGGCGTCGTGCCCATAAGTCGTTGAATACACTGACGTTTTATTCGAAGCTGCTGAAACGGTCCAAGTCCTCTTCCTTGCCGATGACGACCAGGACGTCGCCCTTCTCCACGATGTCCTCCTGGGCAGGGGTGAAGTTGAAGACCTCGTCCTTGACCATGCGCCCCTTCACCATCCTCGTGACCTGCTTCTTGATGCCGATAACGTTCAGCCGGTACTGCTCGCCGATGCGGGCCTCCTGCAAGCGGAGACCGGCGAGCTTGTCGGGCACGGTGATCTCCTCGACACTGTAGCCGGGGGCCAGCTCCAGGTACTCCAGGACCTTCGGCGACACCAGGCGGTGCGCGAGGCGGACCGCGGCGTCCCGCTCCGGGTAGATCACCTCGTTGACGCCGAGGTTGGTCAGGATTTTCCCGTGGATGTTGGTCACTGCCTTGGCGATGATCGACTTGATCCCCATCTCCTTGAGGGTCTGGACGATCAGGATGCTGGCCTCGATGTTCTCGCCGATGCTCACGACCGCCACGTCCACGTTCTGGGTGCTGACGGCCTTCAACGCCCGCTCATCCGTGGCGTCGCACTGGACCGCGAAGGTGGCGAGGTCGCTGATCGCCTGGATCTTGCTCTCCTCGCGGTCGATGGCGAGGACCTCGCAACCCTTCTTGACGAGGGTTTCCGCCACGCTGTACCCGAACCGGCCGAGCCCGATGACGGCGAACTGTCGCTTGGTCGCCACGTGTTCTCCTCGCTCTCTGCCGTGACCGGATCAGCCCGGCCGGGGTCCCTCGGCGGGGCGATCCGCGTCGGTCAGCTTCCGGATCAAGGGCGTCAGGATATCGATGGGCACCGGGAAAATCGTCGTGGAGTTTTTCTCCGCCGCGATCTCCACCAGGGTCTGGAGATAGCGCAGTTGCAGAGCCATGGGCTGCTGGGCCATGACCTGGGCCGCATCGGCCAGCCGCTGGGCGGCCTGGAACTCGCCCTCCGCGTGGATGATCTTCGAGCGTCGTTCCCGCTCCGCTTCCGCCTGCTTGGCGATGGCCCGTTGCATCTCCTGGGGCAGGTCCACGTTCTTGACCTCGACCGCCGAGACCTTCACGCCCCAGGGCTCGGTCTGCTCGTCGATGATGCGTTGCAGCTCCGCGTTGATCTCGTCCCGCTTGGCGAGCAGGTCGTCGAGCTGGCTCTGGCCGAGCACGCTGCGCAGCGTCGTCTGGGCCATCATCGACGTCGCGTAAAGGTAGTCCTCGACCTCCACGATCGCCCGCTGCTGGTCCACGACACGGAAGTAGATCACCGCGTTCACCTTGACCGATACGTTGTCCTTGGTGATCACGTCCTGGGGCGGGACATCCATGGCCACGGTCCGAAGGCTCACGCGGACGAGCTTGTCGATGAAAGGGATGATGATGACGACACCCGGGCCGTTGCCGCCGACGATCCCGCTGGCGAGGCGGCCGAACCGGAACACGACCGCGCGCTCGTACTCCCGCAGCACGTGGAAGCCCATGGCCACGACGAGCCCGGCCAGGACCAACAGGAGCAAGGGGCTGAAGAGGAGGTTCATCGGGCCTCTCCCGGTTTGGTGGCGGGGCGCACGTAGAGTTTTAGCCCCTCGATCCGCGTCACTTCCGCCCGCTCGCCCGCCTGGAGCGGCTGTTCGCTGACCGCGTCCCACAGCTCGCCGTGGACGAGGAGTTTCCCCTGGGGCACGAGGGCCGTCTTGGCCACGCCGACCAGGCCGACCATACCCTCGCGGCCGGTCCGCGGCTGTCGGCGCATCGACCGCACGGCCATTCCGGCGACGAACAGGGAGAACGCGGTCGCCAGGGTGACGACGGGCGCGATCACGGCCCAGGAGATCTGCAGAAACGGCGCCTCCGCCTTGATGAGCATCAGCGACCCGAGCACCAGCGACACGACGCCTCCGATCGCCAGGAGTCCGTAGCTCGTGACGCTTACCTCCAGAATGAAGAGGATGATCCCCAGCAGCATCAGGAGCACCCCCGCGTAATTGACGGGGAGCGACTGCAGGGAATAGAAGGCGAGAATCAGACTGATCGCGCCGACGATCCCCGGCAGGATTGCTCCGGGGTTGTACAGCTCGGCGAGGAGCCCGATCATCCCGACGGTCATCAGGACGTAGGCGATGTTGGGATCGCTGAGGGCCTTCAGCATTTCCAACCGCCAGCCCATCGCGAACTCGACCAGCGGGGCCCCCTTGGGATGCAGCACCACCGGTCCTCCGGTCAGGGCGACGGTCCGCCCCTCCAGGTGATCGAGCAGCCGGGGGAGGTCCTCCGCCACCAGGTCGATGAGCTTGAGCGAGAGCGCCTCCTTCTCGGTGGCGGACACGCTCTTGCGCACCGCATCCTCCGCCCAGGTCGCGTTGCGCTTCCGCTGGTCCGCGATGGACTTGATGTAGGCGACCGAGTCGTTCTCGACCTTTTCCTTCATCGTCCTGTCCATCTCCCCGCCGCCCATTGCCACCGGGTGGGCCGCGCCGATGTTGGTCCCCGGCGCCATGGCCGCGACATGAGCGGCCAGGGTGATGAAGACGCCGGCGGACGCCGCCCGCCCGCCCGACGGGGCCACGTAGACGACCACGGGGACCGACGCGTTCGTGATGTCCTTGACGATCAGACGCATGGAGCTGTCCAGGCCTCCGGGGGTGTCGAGGCGGAGGACGAGGGCCTGAGCGCGCGACTCCTCGGCGAAGTGCAGGGCATCGTGCACGTACTCCGCGGTGACCGGGTTGATCACGCCCTCATAGGTGGCGAGGACGACGGCGGGGGGCGTTCCCTCGGCGGCTCGGGCCGGGCCGGTGTGGACCCCCGGCGCGGCCAGCACCCACGCGAGGAGTAGGCCGACTCCGGCTCGATGCCGGATGCGCGAGGCCATGCCGCGCCCCCCCTGCCTCATCGGGAAGACCTTGGTGGAACTGCGTGAAACGAGTTGGATCATACGGCCAGGGGGAAACCCTGTCAAGGAAGGGGGAGCCGGGGAGTCGGTTGCAATGGTCCAGGTCATGCCCCTAGAATGGCCCGCGATGAGACAACTTCGCGACGGTCAGCGCATTCATCTGGTGGACCGGAAGGGGCGCCAGTATGCCCTGACGCTCAAGGCCGGCGAGGTCTTCCAGCATAGCGGCGAAACCATCCCCCACGATGCCCTGATCGGCCTCCGGGACGGCTCTCTCGTGACGCTCTCGCGGGGCAAGCGCATGCTGGCGCTCCATCCCACCCTCGGTGAGTACGTGCTCAAGATGCCGCGCGGCGCCCAGGTGATCTATCCCAAGGACCTGGCCATGATCACCGTGTGGGCCGATGTCTACCCGGGTGCTCGGGTCTTCGAGGCGGGCACGGGGTCCGGGGCCTTGACCATGGCCCTCCTGCGTGCGGTCGGCGACCGCGGGGAGGTCGTGACCTATGAGGCGCGGGAGGACTTCGCACGGACCGCGCTCAAGAACATCGAGCGCTACCTCGGCCCGGTGCCGACCCTGACCCTCCGTCAGCGGGATGCGGCAGAGGGGATCGAGCCGGAGAGCGACGCGGGCCGTTTCGACCGCATCGTGCTGGACCTGCCGGAGCCCTGGCGGATCGTGCCCCACGCCGCGACCGCCCTGCGCTCCGGCGGGCTCTACCTCAGCTTCGTGCCCACGATCCCCCAGGTGATGCAGACCGTCGAGGCGCTGGAGCGGGAAGCCGTCTTCGCGATGATCCAGACCTTCGAAACCTTGCTGCGGACCTGGAACGTCCAGGGCCGGAGCGTCCGACCGGATCACCGGATGGTCGCGCACTCGGGGTTCATCACGGTCGCCCGCAAGGTGGAGCCCGGGCTGTGGGGGCGGGGGATGTGCGCGGAGGCACCCGTGGACACGGAGGAAGCCGCCGACGGGCCGGGGGGTGGCGAGGGAGGAGGCGAAGCGTGAAACGGCTGGACGGCAAGGTGGCCCTGGTCACCGGCGGCGGTACGGGTATCGGTGCGGCGGCCGCGAAACGCTTCGCGCGCGAGGGAGCCGCGGTGGTTTTGACCGGCCGGCGCAAGGAAGCCGTGGAGCGGGTGGCCGGCGAGATCCTCCGCGACGGGGGGCGGGCGCTGCCGGTAGCCGGGAACGTCGCCGACGAAGCCCATGTCCGGTCCGCCGTGTCCCAGGCGGTGCGGGCGTACGGAGCGGTGCACGTGCTGGTGAACAACGCCGGTATCCTCACCGCCGGCCCGATGCTGCACGAAACCGACGACGCCACCTGGGACGATCAGATGACCGTGAACGCGACCGGCGTGTTCCGGATGACCCGCGCGGTGATCCCGGAGATGCTCAAGGCCGGCGGCGGGTCGATCATCAATATCTCGTCCATCGCGGCGTTGGTGGGGATTCCAGCGATCGCCGCCTACAGCGCGAGCAAGGGGGCGCTCAACGCCCTCACCCGCTGTGTCGCGGTGGAGTATGCCAGGCAAGGGATCCGCTGCAACGCCCTGTGCGTCGGCCTCGTAGACACGCCGATGGCCGCGCCGCTCATCCAGGACCGAGACCGGCTCGCCCGGGTGATGGCGGTCTATCCGCAGGGGCGGCCGGGCACGCCGGAGGAGATCGCGGCGCTGATCGCCTACCTCGCCTCGGACGAGTCCGCGTGGATGACCGGAAGCCTCATCCCGATCGACGGCGGCATGACGGCGCAATAGCACCGGGGAGGGGGGATTCACATGACCAGGCGGGAGGGAATCGGCGGGCGGTTCCTGCTCGTGATCGTCGGCTTGGTCTGCCTGGGGCTCGCGGGCGGCTCGGCCGATGCGGTGGCGGACAACGCCGCGGACTTTGCGGGCACGGTCCTCAAGGTAGACCCGGCCTACAACAAACTGACGGTCGTGAAGGAGGGGGGCGGGACGCGCTTCACCTTCGTCGTGGACGACAAGACGCGGTTCGAGGGCGCGACGTTCAAGTCATTGAAGAAGGGCGATGCGGTCGTCGTGCGCTACGTCATGAACGGGTCCGCCTACCTGGCCCAGAGGGTGTCGAAGAAGTAGATGGAGATCAACGCGCACACGAAACTCTGCGGTCTCCTGGGCAACCCCGTCGAACATTCCCTGTCCCCGGCCATCCACAACGCGGCCTTCCAGGCGCTGGGGCTGAACTACGTCTACCTGGCGTTCCGCGTCGAGGATTTGGAGGGGGCGATCCGGGGACTGCGCGCCCTGGGCAACCTGCGCGGCTTCAGCGTGACGATCCCCCACA
Source organism: Candidatus Nitrospira neuquenensis (assembly GCF_979578155.1). NCBI lineage: Bacteria > Pseudomonadati > Nitrospirota > Nitrospiria > Nitrospirales > Nitrospiraceae > Nitrospira > Candidatus Nitrospira neuquenensis. The sequence continues at coordinate 230,981 of NZ_CEFZDU010000011.1, forward strand.
AGGTGGCGGTGCTGCCGCTGCTGGATGAGGTCGAGCCCACGGCGCGCCACATCGGGTCGGTGAACACGATTCTGGTCGAGGGGGGGCGGCTCATCGGCTCGAATACCGATGCCTCGGGGGCGCTTCGGGCCCTGCGGGATGCGGGGAGCCCGCTCCGGGGCCAGCGTGTGGTGGTCCTGGGGTCCGGTGGGGCGGCGCGGGCCATCGCCTTCGCCCTCGCGCTCGACGGCGGGATCGGGGGGCTCACGATCCTCGGGATCGAGGAGCCCGAGCGTCGGGCCTTGGCGGCCGACCTCCGCTCGCGCGCCGGCGTGACGGTGGAGGAGGGGCCGATCACCGAGGAGACGCTCACAAGGGCGCTGGAAGAGCACGGGGTGCTGCTGCATTGCACGCCCGTCGGCATGTACCCGAAGGTCGAGGAGAGTTGCGTCCCGGCGCGGCTCCTGCGGCCCCATCTCACGGTCATGGATATCGTCTACAACCCACTCGAAACCCGCCTGCTTCGGGAGGCGAAGGCGGCCGGCTGCAAGACGATCCGTGGGGTCGAGATGTTCCTGAACCAGGCCGTCGGCCAGTTCGAGCTCTGGACCGGCAAGCCGGCGCCCGTCGCCGTGATGCGCACCGTCCTGGAATCCCGCTTCGCATGAACATCGTCCTGATCGGCTATCGCGGCACGGGGAAGAGTTCGGTGGGGCAATTGCTCTCCGCGCGATTGGGCTGGGAGCTCGTGTCCACCGACGCGGAGGTCGTCCGCCGGGCGGGGCTCACCATCCCGGAAATCGTCAAGCAGTTCGGCTGGGAGCACTTCCGAAACCTCGAGTCAGAGGTCTGCCGAGACCTCGGCGGGAAAGACCGGCTCATCATCGACACAGGGGGCGGCGCCATCCTCAGACAGGAGAACGTGGACCGGCTGAAAGCCCATGGCCGCCTCGTCTGGCTCACGGCGGAGGTTGGCACCATCACCCAACGGATCGCCGGGGACACCCAGCGGCCTTCCCTGAGTGGCACCAAGAGTTTTACCGAGGAAGTCGAAGAGGTTCTGCGCGAGCGCCTGCCGAAATACCGGGCCGCGGCGGATCATACGGTCCCCACGGACGGCCGGTCGCCGGCCGAAGTCGCCGAGGCCATCCTGGCCCTGGCCTGACCCTGCCCTCTGTTGCAATGCCTGGGAGGTCGTGCTATCCTTTCGCCTGCAATTCATCGCTGCGGGGCCGAGTGATGGAGAGCCGAGCGGAGAGGCCCTGGTCGATGTTGCCTTGCGAGAGGAAGCTGGCCGGAAAGCGTGCGTGACCTGATGGTGCCGAGCAGTGACGCGCCTTCGCGTCCCACCTCCTTCTCCCCTTCCCTCTCCTCCAAGACAATGTCACGAGACGTGTAGGAGGTCGCCGTGGGTACGAAACTCTATGTGGGAAGCCTGCCCTATTCCACCACCGAGCAGCAGCTCAATGAGCTGTTCTCCCAGTATGGGACGGTGCAGTCCGCCAAGGTGATCACCGATCGCTACACCGGCCAGTCGCGCGGGTTCGGGTTCGTGGAGATGGCGACCGGGGAGGAAGCCCAGAAGGCTATCGCCGCTCTGAACGGGTCCTCGCTGGGCGGCCGCACACTGGTGGTGAACGAGGCCAGACCGCAGGAGAAGCGCCCCTTCGGCGGTGGTGGTGGCGGCGGCGGCGAGCGCGGCGACCGCTGGTAGCTCCCACTCCAAGCCGCTCCGCGGCATTCGGTGCAACGGCGGGGGGCGAGGCCAAGGCTTGCCCCCTTTCCGGCCGGGCTGATCGAGGGACTTGCCTCACGCCGCTGCGCTCTGTCTGCTTCCCGAGATTTCCCACCTTGACAAGTCCTTCAGCCGCGTGCTTCCAATAACGCGCGTGCGCCCGTAGCTCAGTTGGATAGAGCGTCGGGCTTCGAACCCGCAGGTCGCAGGTTCAAGTCCTGCCGGGCGCACCACGGTATTTCCAGCACTTCCGCATCCTGGCCGTGCCGGGGCGCGCCGGCCGGTTGCGCGGGGGTTGCAGATTCGCCCTCAGCCGGCACCTCGTCGAGCCGATCAACCGCCTGACGGTTGCCTCCCGGGATGAGATGCCCGTACAGGTCAACGGTGACTTGGATCGACGAGTGCCCCATCTGCTCTTTGACGTACACCGGGCTCTCGCCCTGCTGCAGGAGCAAGCTCGCGAAGGTATGGCGGAGGTCGTGAATCCGAATCTGGCGCAGGCCCGCCGCTCTCACGGCCGGATAGAACACCCGATGCCGCAGGTTGTCTGGGTCGAGCAGGCCTCCGGTTTCCCCGCAAAACACCCAGGGCGATCCCGCCTTCCCGGTCGCCGCCGCCTCCCACTGCCGCTCGGTGTAGAGGTCTTTCAACGTCCGTGTTAGTTCCTGCGAGAGGTCGACCCGCCGCACCTCGCCGCTTTTCGGCGTCGTGACGTGTCCATGGCTGTAGGACCGCTGCACGAGGAGGTACCGGCTGCGCAGGTCGAGATCTCCCCACTGCAGCGCCAGCAGCTCCCCGAGCCGCAACCCGGTCCGAACCGCGCAGAGAAAGAGCGGGTAGTACCGCGGGGCCTGGCGCTGGATGGTCCGCAGGAGGATGCGCACTTCCTCGCGCGTCAGCGGGGTCACTTTCCGCCGCTTCGAGATCCCAGGCAGGAAGCGCCCCGGCTTGAGCGCCACGTTGGTCAACACCAGCCCGTCCTCCACGGCCTGGCTCAGCAGACTCGACAGCACCCGCACCGTATTCGCCACCGTCTTCGTGGCCAGCCCCCGGGCCAGCTGCTCCGTCACGAACGCCCGGACTTTGTCGCGCGTGACCGCCTGGAGCGGGAGCGAGCCCAGCGCGGGGAGAACCCACTGACCGAGGCGTTTCGCATAATCGCGTGTCGTGTTCGGTTTTCGGACTTGGCGAATGTGCTCCAGCCAGGTCGCGGCGTACTCGGCCAACGTCCGGTTGGGGCCCTCGGCCGGAAAGGCGCTGTGCCCCAGCGCGAGCCGGGCGGCGATCTGCGTCGCGGCGACCTGAGCGGCGTGCTTGCCCGCCGCCCCCACGCCCATGCGCTTGGCCTTGCGTTTCCCCCGATGAGCGACGAACACCCACCAGGCCCCTTTCCACTCCCGCACCTGGACCCCCATGGCCTCGCTGTCCCCCCCCGTCGCCCCCCGCGCAGACCGCCGCGGTGAGCTCATCGACCAGCTGCGTCAGATCCTCGCCCCGCCGGCAGACCCGATACCGATCCAGCCACGCGTCAAAGTCCTCGCGCTTGACCAACAGCTTCTTCCCGCCGATGCGGTAGTGGGGCAGCGGATGCCGCGGGTCCGCCAGCCGAGCCCGCAGCCACCGCACCGAGCACGATGCGTACGCCGCGAGAGTCCGCAGATCAAGGTACGCGGGCTCCCCCGCCGATCGCCCGCTCGGACACATTACCGCATCCAGGTCCGGAGCTGGGCCAGCCACATGCCCCCGCGGGTCTCGATGCGCTCGACCGTGTCCCCGTACTCGCCACAGACTGCCTCCCACACCTCGCGGGCCGGCATCTCGGCTGGATAGAGCGTCTGGATCAGTGTGCGGTGCGTCATGGTCCGGTCGAGGGATTCCTGCACCACCATCGGCTCCCTGACGATCGCCCCCTTCGCCTTCGCCTGCCAGCGGCCGATCGCGGCCCGCAGCCCCTGGATTGTTTTGTCTCGTCGGACGCAGTCCGGACACGTCATCGCCGCATCCTCCCCAGGTAGGCGGTGGTGACGCTCTCGCGCGAATGCCCCAGATCCTCCGCGATGGTCAGCCGCGCGAGCGCCAGCCGCTCCGGCGGGACCTCGCGCGGGTCCCCCCCGCGCACCGGGCTGGCTTCCCCGGTGTGCCGCTGGAACTGCTCGTGCGCGTACTCGTGTCGCAGCCCGTGGCTGGTGAGGCCGCTCGCGCGCGTGAGCCCCGCGCGCTCGAGGACGTGGTAGTACTCGCGGCGCACCTGCGCATAGGTCATGCCCGACCGCCCCCCCTGGCCCAGGCTCTCCGTCCCCGCGCTCAGCGCCTTGGCCCGCTCGAGCGCGGCGCGCTGCTCGGGGGTCTCGATGGTCACGACGCGATCCCGCCCCCCCTTCGTCCCTCGGGTGATCGCGAGGTAGGTCCCCCGATCCGCCAGATGCGGGCGGAGCATCAGCGACTCGCGGACCCGCAGGCCGAACTCGCGCTGGAGCGCCAGCGCCGCGGCGACCCGCGGATGGCGCTCGGCGAGCGCCGCGATCCGCGCCCGCGCGTCGACCCCCCGGCCTGCCCAGCTCTTGTCACGTGTCGCGACGTAGGTCCGCCGGGTCTCGGCGCGGTACGCTCGCGCCACTTGATCGACGAGACCCGGTTTCTCGATCCATCCCGAGAACGTCCGCAGAACGGACAAGCGGCTCTGCCACTCCGCGGCGCTCAGGCCCCGCGCCGTCCACGCCTCGCACAGCGCCCGCACGTGCCGGCCTCCGAGGCCGCGCACGCTGGGCAGGTTGTAGCCGAGCGCGCGCAGCTCGCGAAACGCCGCATAGAGCACATCGCTCCGCTTCTCGAGGGTGGCGGTGCTCACCACCCGCGCCCGGTCGTGACTGATCCGGCCGTGGACGCGCAACAGGTCGGCGAGCTCCCGCGTCCAATCGCGTCTGGCGGTCATCCTGGTCCCCGTCCATGAATCCGTGAATAGGTACGACCCCACGCCGTGCGCATGAGCGCGACGACATGGCTCCCCGATCCGGAGAGTGCGGTCCGTCTGACGCCAGGCCGCGCGTGCCGCGTCCGCACGCGAGGCCTGGCCCCTTCCTTCTGCGCGCGCGAACCCCACGGGCCCGCGACGCGCACGGCAGCCCATCGTTCACTCGTCGGCGGCTGCTCGCCACGAGGGTATGCGAGCGCGCGTCTCTCGCCGCGTGCGAGAGCCCTGGACGCGATCCGGGACTTGGACCTGGGCATCGCGGTAGAGGATCACACCTCTGCTGGCGCGCGGCTCGCTCGTCACACAGACTCGCGGCTGCGAGTTTCGCCCCCTGGGGTCCGGGCGGCGTCGGGTGGGGCTCGTCAGTGTGTCCCCCGCGCCGCGTCCGCGCGGCGGCTGGCCGGCGACGGGTCCTCCGCCCCCCGCCGCCGGCTCCCCCGCCGCGCGGACATTGTGTTTTCCCTTGCACGCATTGTCCGTTTCGCGCCTGATCGCCGCGCCCAGCCTGCCTCCGTGGGCACTCTCTGTCCGCTCCGCCTTACGGCGTCGCAGACAGAGAGTGCCCACGGCCCCTCGCCAGGGGGCGGAGTCGGCGCGGTTCGCCCGCATGCTCACCCCTCCGCGCCCGCCGTCACGGGCTCGGCCACTTTCCGCGCTCGCGCCCGCCGCTCCGAGTCCCGCGCATCCACCAGCATCCGCCGCAACAGGCGCGCGGTCAGCTCGCCGCGACTGAGGGTACTGTCTCCGCCGAGGTCGCGATGCAGGCGATCGAAGGCCTCCGCGACCTCGCCCGACAGGGTGACGGCGTAGCGGATGACGGTCTCGTGGCGTTCCTGCTGGAGCTCGGCCGCCAGGGCGGCCTGCAGATCGTTGGGCTTCATCTGCTCATGGACCTCCTTCTTTTTTGGGGCGTGGCGTTCACGCCCCCGACCCGAGCGCGGCGATCGCGCTCGTGATACACCGTCCTCGCCGGCACATGGGCCGTGATCGCCGCCGCCGGGACCCAGGCCCAACCCCATTCGCACTCCCGACCGCGATAGGCGACCAGGAACCAGTCCTGGTCCCGCCACACCACCGGGCACAGCGGTCGCTCCCCCCCCTCGCGCGCGGTCCGCCACCACACCCAGTCGCCGACCTGGATCTGCTCCGGCCTCGGACGGTCCCCCGAGGCCACCTGCTGGTCGTACACCTCCCACGCCCTCAGCCTCGCCTCTAGCTCGTCCATGCTGGTTTCCCCCCCCTTGTTACGAAAAAAACGAAAAAAACGAAAAAAATCAGAACTCATTGAGTTTCCGCATGTTTCTCAGCCACGCTCCACTGCAAGAAAATACGAAGAAATTCATCCCGGTCGTCCCGCGGGGGATTTTCTTCGTATTTCTTGTTTTAGCTCGTGCAAGAAAATCCTCCCGTAACCTCTTGATTTTTCGAGCGTTTTCGTCATCCCCCGATTTTTTTCGTTTTTTTCGTATTTCAGGGGGCATTCTCCTGGGTGGTCAGCGTGATGATCTGTACGGGGCGGCCTTTCCCGGCCTGGGCGTGCTGCGCGAGTGTCGCCAGGCCCATTTCGCAGAGGACCCCGAGCGCATGATCGATCTGCTGCGCGGCGACGTTCCGCCCGAGGCGGGCCGAGAGGGTCGATCGGGACAGGCGTCCGCCGGCGGCGCGAAGGTGTCCGAGGATCGCATCCGCCGTGGCATCCCCCGTCCGATCCCCATAGAGGTAGTGGATCGACCGTCGGCAGTACGCCCAGACGCCCAGCGCCGCCTGCAGATGGCAGAGGTCGATTTCCCGCGCCCGATCGAGCAGCGCGTAGATCAGCGCGAGTCTCACGACCTGCGCCTCCGCCCGGCTGCAGAGGGCCCCGGCGAGGCCAGGGACGTCGGCGGTCAGCTCGGGGTAAATGCTTTCCCAGCGCGCGGCCGCGGCGTCCGTCCACGGCATCCGTCCTGTTTGGCCTGCGTGGTCGAGCGCGGCGCGCAGCTCCTGCACCAGCGGGGCGAGGGACTCATCCGTGAGGTGACCGCCCCGGGGAAGGAGGCGGCTCCGTCGAACGCACGCTACCAAAAAACGGTTGCCGAAGCCGTTGGCCATCTCGATCTCCCCGAGCAGCCGGGTCAGCTCCTCCGCGGTGATGTGGGCGATGATCGAGACGTGCGCGCCGGTCGCGCGCAGCGGCGACACCTTGTTCAGGACCTGCAGGGTGTCGCGATCCCAGGCCTCCCGGATGAGCGCGGAGAGCGTATTCCCCTCCCGCTCCAAGACCCGCAACACCCGAGCGAACTCCGGCTCATATATTAGCAGTCGCTTATGCGCGTCGCCGTAGGAGGTCTCTGTCTGATCGTCGCCGATGCGGGCGACCAGCCCTTCCCCGCTCGTCAGGCCGGACGCGATGGAGCCCTGGGCCCAGGTCGGGTCGGCGGCGGCCATGAGCCGACGGACCCGACCCCAGCTCGTGCCCTTTCTCGCGCGCGAGGTCTGCCCGACCAACAGACAATACAGGTTCCCGCAGTGGCGGTCGTCCTCGACCTGGTCGTGCGCGGATCGGCCCGCGGCCGAGCCCACAGCCGTGAGCACTTGCAGCAAGAGCGCCGCCGGATCGGCCTCCGTGTGGGGCTCCATCGCCGCCAGGATCCGCCCGGCCAGCCCATGCCGGGCCGCCGGCGGGAGGCGCGGCCAGCTCTCGGTCGGTCCGGTCGCATCCGGCTGTGACGCCGGAGCTCCGTCGCCGCAGCGCACCTCCATCGTCTCACCGACGCCCGGGATGTCCGCTCTCCTCATCTTCCCCCCCGCAGTCCAAGCTAATTCGGCTTTGTCGGGCGAGGCGAGTCGCAGGGCCTAACTGCATATATGACTATTGTTCATTGTACGATGGTGCACAGCCATTGTCAATTCACATCATCTCATGCTAGATGGATCTCATGGCCTCCGACGATCGGTTCTACCTCGATCTGTACAACGCCAAGACGAACGATGATCTGTATCAACTGATGTACGCGCACGCAGGATCCGTGACGCGCGCAGCAACCCTCCTTCGAAAGGCGTTTCCATCCTGGATGGACGCGGCAGAACAGCACTGGCGGCGCTATAAGCAGTTTGTCGAGCGTTGGACGCAGGACGCCTTGACGAAAGAGGATTGGCAGGATTTCTGGCGGTGGGTGGGGACAGATGACCAGACGCTCAGGAGGCTGGCGCCCACATCAGGCACGCCGCCATGGAGCCTGACGGGCTGGTTGGTGGCGACGATGAAGACCAACCCGCATGAGCCGTTTTCAGAGGCCTATCGGCAGATCGCGCGGCGGATGCTGGCCGAGCAGCAAGGCCGTGGTCTACCTCCCCGGTTCTGCACAATCTGTCACCAGCTGTTCGAGCCTGATCGTCACACCCAACACTATTGCAGCGCGCGCTGCCGAAACCTGATGCAGCAGCGCCTGTTCCGCGCCCGGCGCAAGCAGATGCTTGCCTCCGATCAGCAGACCGGCAGGGCGGACGAAGGCGCGTTGGGTCACGCGCGAGGTTGAGCCCATGACACACATCGATGTTCCTCGTGCGCGCCTTGCGGACTTTTGTCGGCAGCACGGCATTTGGCGACTGGCGGTCTTCGGATCGGCGCTTCGCGACGACTTCGGTCCGGACAGTGATCTTGATCTGCTGGTCGAGTTCGAGCCAGACCGGATCCCCACCCTCTTCGATCTCGCCGGCATGGAGCGGGAACTGTCGGCGCTCTTTGGAGGCCGACCCGTGGACCTGCGCACCCCTGAGGATCTGAGCCGCTATTTTCGGCAGCAGGTCTTGGCCGAAGCCGAGGTCCAGTATGCGGCCCGATGACCTGATCCGGCTGCGGCATATTCTGGATGCCGCGCGCGAGGCGATCGGCTTTGCGCGCCATCGGCACCGGGAGGACCTCGATCGCGATCGCCAGCTTGTCTGGGCCTTAGTCAAGGCCCTTGAGATTATTGGGGAGGCCGCCTCTCAGCTGGGCCTGGACACCCGAGCCACCGTGGCCGGCATCCCCTGGGAGAAGATCATCGGGATGCGCCACCGCCTCGTCCATGCCTATTTCGACATCAACCTGGACATTCTCTGGAAGACCGTGCAGGAGGGGCTTCCCCCACTCATCACCGCCCTGGAACCACACCTTCCGAACGACCAGCCATGATGCCCCGCGGAGGGAAGAGCGCCGGGCTCAGTCCTCCCCGTGCTCCAGACACAGGTCGGGGAGGGGGAAGCCGAGGCCCTCGCGCTGGCGCTCGCACTGCCCCAGGCCCCTGTCGTGTTGGTTGATGTCCTCAGCCTGGTCGTTCGCGAGACGCCCGTCACGACACCCTGTTCTGCTTCATCGGCTCAGACGCCTCATCTCGTTCGGAGGACTCCTCCGAGGCAGGGGCGAGGTTGCGCGGGGGTTGCAGATTCAGCGTCGGTGGCGCCAGATCCTGCCGCGACGTGCCAGCCGGGTCTCCTGCATTGACAAGGACTTCGCGAAGATCCGCCTCTGCCGTCAGCGGCTTCGAACCCGCAGGTCGCAGGTTCAAGTCCTGCCGGGCGCACCACGTCGGTTCGCCCAACTTCCGGTCTCTCGGCCCGGCCGGCCCGCTTCGCCTTCCTCCTCCTTCTCGGCGGAGGCACCTCCCCCCACGACGCCTGCCGTTGAGATGACCATCCCGCCGTCCGATGGTCCGGCACCGGTGTGCCCGCTGCACGATCCAGCACGCCCTTTCCATACTTCCGTTCTAAGCGATAAAGCCTGCCGCATCCGTGCCCTTCTCCCTGCATGCCAACGTCCAAGGGGCACGTATTTGGGGGCATGTCACTGGCGAAACGGCCAGTAGGCATACGGTTGGCTCACGTCCATCCTGTGCGGCGGCTCCGTAGTCGTTCAATCCCTTGGCGAGGAGGTGTGAGCGGTGGAGGCTCTCGTGATGTTGGCGATCCCCTTAGTGGGCCTCCTGCTTCGGCCATCTCTGGGCAAGGCCCAGGACATCGCGCCCGAGCCCTACGCCCGGTACCGGTACGCGGCGAAGTTCGTCTGCGGGACCGCGGGTGAAACGCCGCTCCAGGTCGTCAAGGGCACCTACGCCTCGGCCGTGAACGTACACAACCCGTCGCTCTACCAGAGCGCCACGTTTATCAAGAAGGTCGCCGTCGCGTTTTCTGAGCAGCGGCCAGGACCCATCTCCCCCTGGGTTAAGGCCTACCTCGAACCGGACCAAGCCTTCGAGATCGACTGTCCGGACATCCGGAAGATCCTGGCCGCGACCGCGACTCCCGTGTCCCCCTTCATCAAGGGCTTTGGGGTGATTCTGACCCCCGCGCCCCTGGATGTTACCGGCGTGTATACGGCCCGGCCGACCGATGGGCAGGTATCCACCATGGACATCGAGGTCATCGGGCCACGGGTGCTGCCCAGCCCGACGACCTCACCGTGACCCTGACCGGCGAGTAGGAGATGGTCACGCGCGCGGCATTCCTGACGGTCGGTCTTGTATGGAGGTCGGCCCATGGGAATTGGAAGACAGGATTCTCCGGATATGCGACCCGGTATCCATCGGCTAGCGCTCGCCGCCGGGCTGGGGCTTGCGGCCGCCCTCTTCCTGACCGGGGAGCGCGGCCAGGCGCAGGGACCGGGAGATGGCCGCGGGGTCAAGGCCCCGCGCCTCCCGGTCCCCTCGCCCCGGGGAGCCCCTCCCCCGGCGAGTCGCCCATCTGGGGTCAGTCCGGAAGTCAGTGTGAAGGCTGGTCGTGTCACAGTCCGTGTCACGAACCGTCCCCTCGTCGCGGTACTAGGGGAGGTGGCCCGTCTGGCCCAGGTGGCGCTCTCCCTCCACGATGAGGCGCTTGGCGCAAGGCTGGTGTCGACGCATCTGACGGACCTCCCCGTGGAAGAAGCCCTGCGACTCCTCCTGAGGGAGCAGGACGCCTTTTTCTTCTACGGGACCGATCGCGCCGGGACCTCCGCGCTGCGGGCCGTCTGGGTCTATGCGAGGGGAAAGGGCAGCGGCCTCATGCCCGTTCCCCCCGAGCAGTGGGCGAGCACAAAGGAACTGGAGCAGGCCCTCCATGACCGCGATCCGGCGACCAGGGCCAAGGCGCTCGAGGCTCTCGCGGAGCGCAGGGGCGGCGGGGCCTCCGAAGCCCTCATGTCGGCGCTGCTGGACGAACAGGCCCAGGTGCGCACCAGCGCACTGTACGGCGCCATGATGGCGGGCGTGACACTTCCACCGTCGACACTCGGCGGCCTGGCGCTATCGGATCCCTCCCCGGACGTCCGCTTTCTGTCACTCCAGGCTCTCAGAAATGATCCGGCCGCCAGGCCGATCATCGAACAGGCGTTGCAGGACCCGAGCCCGCAGATTCAGAACGCGGCACAGGACATTCTCCGCGACCTGGGTGGCGGCGCCGGTGCGCCGCCACCGACTGGCCCGGTGCAGCAGCGGCCGGTGCGCTAGCTGGCAAGGGACCGAAGCAGACGTGCAGGGACCGGCCCTGCGCGAGGGGCGAAGCGACAATGAGGGCGGAAGCGGCGCACCGCGATCGGCGCGCGCGCCGCCGTGCCTGCCCTGCGTCGGCACGATCGATCGCTCTGGGGGTTGAGATCAACTAGGAGGTCATCCAATGAAGACAGCGAGGCTCATGATGGCGGCGTGGTTGGCAGCCGTAACCATCGTAGGGCTGTGGACGCCGTCCGATTCCAAGGCACAGACCGCGCTCAGGAGACTGGCGGCGGAGTTCAGGAACTTCGACGGGACGGAAAGCGTCACGGGTGCCGGGGTGCCCGGAGCGCTGATCTGGACCAAGACCATCTTCGTGCCGAGCTCGGACAACGTCCTCTACGTCACCCTCTCCACCACCGGCGACACGCACGACGGCGCGGCGAGCTGGTTCACCTGCATGGTGGACGGCGCATTCTGCAACCCGGGTTCCGGCGGCGCGGCCGGCGCCCCGCCCGGCTGGATCGCCCTGCTGAAGGAGCCGGCGGGCGGCGCCAACGCCAATTGCAACAACGGGGGCGGTGGCCCGGGCGACTGTCACGACAACGGAATCTATTACACCTGGTGCACCAAGATCGACCCCGGCACGCACACGGTGGAGCTGCGCATGGCCTCGGGGGCTCCCCCGGCGCTGGTGTTCATCGAGGCGGCACACTTCTACATCGACTCCAACCAGTTCTTCACAGCCGCGCTGCCCCAGTGCACCAGGGGCAGGCCGTGACGCGGTTTCGTAGATAGGCAGAGCCGCGGTGATTGCCAACGGTTGCCGATGGTCACCGCGCTGATGCAGATTGCGGGTGGTGCACGGCCTGACGCCGACGCGTCGAGGTTCGTCACGAGGCGGGCAAGGGGATCTGTCGGGGAATGGAGTGGTCGCCGTTCCGCGGCGGAACCGGCGCTCGACCGTCCGTGAGCATGCGAACCGATCGAATCTGCCCGCTGCACCGCCGGCAGAGGGGGGCCGAGCACTCGGCCCCCCACCTGTCAGCTCAGCCTCGCCCCCGCCGTCTCCCGCCATCGCGGCAGCCCCAGCAGCGACACCGCGACCGACGGGGCAAAGACCACCTGCCCGCCGAGGGTGAAGGCCGGGGTGTCGTGGGCCGGGAGGCGGTAGAGGCGGGCGGACAGCAGCCGGAAGCCGAGGGCCGGGGTCGAGAGCGGGAGCCCCTGGCCGATCCGGTCCGACAGCGCGCCCATCGCCGGCGTCAGGATCGCGCCGGTCGCGGACCCGAACAGGACGCCCAGTCCTGCGCTGAACGGCGACCAACTGCCGACATAATCCCGCCGGGAGCCGGAGCGGATTCCACGAGAAAAGTAATGGAGCCGGGGTGCTCGCCGCCGACCGACACGCCCTGCAACAGCCGCAGGAGCGTCAGCAGGAGCGGAGTGAGGGTGCCGACCTCCTCGTAGGTCGGCAGGATGCCGATCAGGAAGGTCGGCACGGCCATGAGCATGACGGAGAGGGTCAGGGCCCGCTTGCGCCCGACGGTGTCGCCGATGTGGCCGAACAGCGCCGCGCCGACCGGCCGCATCAGAAAACCCGCCGCGAAGACCCCGAACGTGTTGATCGGCGAGATCATGTGGTAGTCCGACCGAAAAAGAGCGCCCCGATGATCGGCGCGAAGTAGCCGAACAGGGCGAAGTCGTACCACTCCATGATGTTGCCGATGATGCCGGCGACGACGACTTGCCAAAGAGGTCTGCTCGGTGCGGTCGCGGGCATGATCGGGGCTCCTTCGCCGTGTCGGTACGGCCCGATCAGCAGGCGACCGGAACCAGGCGACTCGACGCCACGTCCACCAGCCCCCGATCCGTGAGCTTGAGGGAGGGAATCACCGGAAGGGCCAGGAAGGACAACTGCACGAACGGCTCCTCGAGGCGGCCCCCCAGGGTGCGCACCGCGCCCTTCAGCCGATCCAGGTCGCCCGCGACGGCGCAGGGATCGCGGTCGCACATCAAGCCGCCGATCGGGAGCGGCAGCGCGTCGAGTCGGGCCTCGTCCTGCGCCACCACGACGCCTCCGTCGATGGCGCACAGGCGGTCCACGGCGGCGGCCATCGCCCGGTCGTCCGCGCCGACCACGATGACGTTGTGGGCGTCGTGCGTGATGGACATGGCGAGGGCTCCTCGCTGCAACCCAAATCCCTGCACGAAGCCCACCGCCCGTCCGCCCGTGCCGCGGTGCCGCTCGAACACGGCGATCTTCAGGATGTCGCGCGACGGGTCCGCCCGCAGCCGCCCGCCCGTCGCGGACAGCACGGCGGTCCGCGCGTCGGTCAGGAGTTGACGGGGACGCACGCCGATCACTCGCGCCCGCTGTTCCGTCAGCCCGGCGGCGCAGGCCACTGCCAAGTCCTCCGTCGTGCAGCCGGCGAGCCGGAGGTTGGGCCCGGACCAGGGCGGCCGGTCCGTCGCGCACCGCTCGGCGTTGGCGGCGAGGGTGCCGGCGTCCACGAGGCGCCCGCGCTTGTACACGGCCTCCACCGTCAACCCGGAGGACCAATGGTCGCCGTCGGCGGGGCGGACGAGGCAGAGGTCTGCGAGAAACCCCGGCGCGATCGCGCCGCGATCGCCCAACCCATAGGCCCGGGCGGCGGCGAAGCTGGCCGCGCGGAAGATCGTCTGAGGACGGTGACCCGCCCGCAGGGCCCTGTCCACGATGGCGCTGACGTGGCCCTCGCGCGCCACATCCGCGGGGTTGCGATCGTCGGTACACAGGCCGACGACCGCCGAGGCGTAGTCGTCGAGCAGCGGTAGGAGCGCGTCCGCATCCTTCGCGCAGGAGCCCTCGCGGATCAGGACGTGGAGGCCCTTCTGCAGCTTCTCCCGGGCCTCGTCCAGCGAGGTGGACTCGTGGCAACTGTGAATGCCGGCCGCTCCGTAGGCGTTCAGATCATGCCCGCGCAACCCCGGACAGTGGCCGTCCCGCCGGAAATCCTGGAATGCCAGCAGCTTGTCGAGGACCGCCGGCTCCCCTGCCAGCAGCCCGGGGTAATTCATCACCTCGGCCAAGCCGAGCACTCGCGGATGGCCGCGCAGCGGGAGGAGGTCCGTCGCCGAGAGGGAGGCCCCGCTCGTCTCCAGGCCGAGCTGCGGACTCGTGGATGGCACGCAGCTCGACAGCATGATGAGGACGTCCAGATCGAGCCCCTCCGAGGCTGCGAGGGCCCACGCTAATCCGTCGAGCCCGCGTACGTTCGCGATCTCGTGCGGGTCCCAGATGGCCGTGGTCGTGCCGCAGGGCAGCACGGCCTGTTGGAACCGTGCGGGGGTGAGCAGGCTGCTCTCGATATGGACATGGGCGTCGATGAACCCCGGCACGACCAGCAGGCCGTCGGCGTCGCGCTCGACGCGTCCTCGGTAGGTCTGTTGAGTGCCGACGATGAGCTCGCCGTGGACGGCGATGTCGCCGGTGAGGAGCGCGCCGGCGAAGACGTCCAGGAATCTCGCGCGCTTGAGGACGAGATCCGCGGGCTCCAGACCGCGGGCCACGCGGAGATGGGCGGCCAGGGCTTCGGCCGAGGGGTAACGGGCTTTGCTTGCCATGGGGTGACGACTCGTCGTTGCGGCCGAAGGTCCGGCGGGGGAAGCCCGGGCCGATCACCTCGGGGGCGTGGCGCCACCTTACTGGAGGGGCGCGCGGTGGTCAAGGAGGGCTAGAATAGTCGGCGCGACCGGGTGTCGGTTACGCCATGCCGAGCCCCTACCACACGCGTGACCGGCAGTCTTGGCAGCCGGTGTCCGACGGCCGGATGGCCGCCGCCTCGTGCGGCGTCGGCTGGCTGCTCGTCCTGCTGAAGACCGACGAGGACGGGTGCATCTTCCTGGACCACGTCACCCTCCTCTTCCATGAGGCCGGCCATCTCGATCTTGGGTCTCCTGGGACTCACCCTCGGGCGCTACGGCGGAACCTTCGGTCAGCTCGCCATGCCCCTACTGGCGTTCGAAGCCTTCCGGCGACGGGGGCATGCCGTCGGGTGCGCCGTCGGCGCGCTCTGGTTCTTCGAAAACTCTCTGAACATCGCCCGCTACATGGCCGACGCCCGCCCTCAGGCGCTGCCGTCCATGCCGTCGCGACGGCCGGCTGGGAGGGGATGGTGGCCTCCTTGGCCTGGCGGGTCGTCGTTGGTGGAAGAGCAGGAAGGAGGAGACCCTGTCCGGAGGCTAACGCTCGCCGGGAAAGTGCTTGACGGTCGGCGTGATGGTCCGCGCCAGCGCCCGGAGAATGGCGCCGTCCTCGCCCGGCACGGGCCGGCGGTCGGCTCCGTAGAGGAGTCCGCCGTGGCCCGGGGCCTGGATCTCTGCTTCTACGAGCACCTCGTCGCCGACCACCACCTCGGGCGCGCGGGACACCGGCACGCCGCAGAGCCCGAGCACGGTCACGTCGATCGCGCCGGTATGGTCGCCGAGGACGAAGGAGTAGGCCCCGTAGCAGGCTGCACCGGACGACTGCTGGTACGGCTCGATGACCTGGACCTCCCGGACCGTGCCGTGGAGGAGGACGACACGCAGGTGGTAGCCGTCCGGGTCGGCGAGGATCGAGGCGATCGACACGGGCTCCTCGGCCGGCAGAAGCTCCACCCCTGAGGCAAAGAGCACGGCCAGGAGCGACCACAGCACAAGCGGCCGGCGACGCAATCCCATGGCTCCAGCTCACCACAGGACCGGGGGGGTGGTCAAGCAACGGGGAGAGGGGGCCGCCGCCCGTCAGGGACGTTCCGCCAGGGCGCCGTGCACCTTGTCCGCCAGGAGGTCCGGCGAAAAGGGCTTCTGGACGAAGGAGGCTCGCGACGTCAGCAACAGGTGGGTCAGGGGTGCGCAGTCGACGTCGGCGGACATGAACAGGATGCGGATGCCGGGCCGGATGACCGACACCTGCTGCGAGAGATAGAGGCCGTTCATGCCGGGCATCCGCACGTCCGTCAGGAGCAGGTGAATCGGTCCCTCGTGGCCGCGGCACAGGCCGAGGGCGGCGTCACCGTTCTCCGCCTCCAATACACGGTATCCCCGCTGCTCCAGGATCAGCCGGACGAGCCGGCGCACGGAGGGCTCGTCCTCGACGAGCAGGATCGTCTCCGGTCGCCGCCCCGCGCCAACGCCGATCGCTTCCGTCCCCTTGCTGGCCCCCTGCATGACCGACCTCATGATGGATGGCGCGCGGCACCCGCGGCCTTCCACAGGAATCGGGTGCTCGGAAGGTGGGACGAGGGTGGGGCGCGCCACCTTTGCCGTCCTGCGTCCGATTGCATCCCCCTGCGAATTGGCGCTAGACTGCCCGCGATGGAGGAGACGGGGCGTGCCGGCTCGCGAGGCACAATCACGCCCCGCCTCCCACGAGCGCCGGGCGGTACGCCACGGGCTCGTGCTGTTTTCCGGTCCTGCGCTGACGCACTCCCCTGCAGGACGGGCAGACTGTAAGCAAAAGCTTATCGTCTGTCAACCCATAAAGAAGCTAATCCTTAATGTCTCGGGAACTTTCCGGAACCATCGAGCGCCTGCTCGAGGCCTTGCGGCTCACGACCCGCGCTCAGCTCGCAGCAGCCCTGGAAATCAGGCCCCAGTCCATCGTGTCGGCACTCAACCGCCGGGAGATTCCCGAAGCCTGGCTCTACCGCGTCGCCTACCTGACGGGGCGGAACGTCGAATGGCTGCGGACCGGCCGCGGCGCGGTGTGGCGGGAGGAGGTGGCGGCGGACAGCGGCGCGCCCGACTACGGCAAGAGTGCGGGAAGGACCTCGGGACGGGGCCCGCGGCGGGCCGGGCGGATGCCCGCGTCCCTGCGCAGGCTCTTGCAGGCCTGGGAGGAGCTCGGGCAGTCGGAGCAGGCCACGGTGGCCAGGCTGATCGAGGCCCTCCGCGGCGGTGATCGCGAGATCCGCGATCACCTCGTCAGGGAGATGAAGCTGATTGAAGATTCCCTGCGGGCGCGCCTCAAGGCACGCGCCCGACGTCGGTCCCGCTCCCGGCCGGGAATCTCCGGGGGCTAATCCTCGCCCGCCGCCCGCTCGAAGTCGGCCTTCGCCGTCCAGAAGGCCAGCACCGCCTGGCTGTGCTGGTTGTTCGCCTCGGCCAGGGCGGCCTGCGTCTGCAACACCTCCTGCAGCAGGGCCGCCTTCTGGCTGTAGCGGTTCATCGCGACCCGGAGCCGCTCCCGCGCCGACTGCTGCGCGAGCTGCGTGACCTGGAGCAGGTCATAGGCCTCCTGCAGCCGTCGGTAGCGGTCGTTCACCTCCGCCACGGTCCGGGACTCGGCCTCCTTCACCTCCAGATTAGCCTGCTGGATCGACCGCTGCTTCTGCGCGATCTCGCGGTGCTTGCGGCCCCAGTCGAAGGGCTCCCAGTTCAACTGGAAGCCCACTATCGCGACGCTGCTGGGCAGGAAATTGATGTCGGCCAAGTTGATGTAATCCACGACCAGGCTCAGGTCCGGCAGGTATTCGCCCTTCTTCGCGCCGAGGTCGTAAGTCGCCTGTTCGGCCCGCAGCCGGGCATGCTTCACGTCGGGCCGCTGCTTGAGCGCGGCGAGGCTGGCCTTCTCCAGGTCGATGTCCAGGGGGGAGGCCGAGGGGACCGCGCTGACCGTGAAGGCGGCGGTCACCTCGCGGCCGAGGAGCACGTTGAGCTGCTCCTTGTGGCTGATCAGGCTGTTGCGGAGGCGCCGGGTCTGGTGCTCCGCCATGGCCAGGCGGCTCTTCACCTCGAGGCTGTCGGCCTTCAGCGCCTTCTGCTGCTCCACCTGCTGGCTCACCAGGCGGTCCAGCTCGCGGTAGCTCTTGACCAGTTCCTCGGCCGCCTGGAGGCTGCTCTGGGTCTGGAGGACCGCGAAGTAGGCCCGCTTGACCTGGTTGACCACGGCCTGCCGCTGCCCGCGCATCTGCTCGGTCGCGGCCTCCTGGGAGACCTCGGACGCCTTGATGCCCTGCTCGATGCGGTAGAGCTGGGTGATCGGCTGGCTCACGCTGGCGAACAGGAGGTTGGTCCATCGTTGCGGCGTGGAGATGTTCATGTTGCTCGCGGGGATGGGGCCGGTCGAGGAGAAGGTGCCGAAGGAGCCCTGCGGCACGGCGAAGTTCAGGGGCGTCAGGAGCTGGCCGGACAGGTTGGCGATGTTCAGCGAGGGGAGGCGCCGGGTGCGCAATTGCGCAAGATGGTCGCCGGCCTTATCCACCTCCAGCGAGGCCGCCTGCACGTGGCGGTTGCTCCGGAGGGCCTGGTCCACGGCCTGCTCGAGGGTCAGCACCGGCTCGGCCGCGGAATCCTCCGGCGGCGTGCCCCCGATGGCGTCGGGCAGGCCGGAGACCAGGAGCAGGATGAAGGCGGCGGGTCCCGCGAGCCGGAGCACGGTCGATCGACGCATGGCAATCCTCCTTTCGTTTTGTGGCGAGTCGGGTTCGGCGAGGGAACTCTATACCGGTCGCCGGCCGGCCGCCAGCCAATTCGGGCCGGTGTCCGTCCTTCCGCCCTCCCGGACGCCCCGCTATAATGGCGCGGGCCGATTCCGGCCGACCGATGGCGAGATGATGAGAGGAGCGGGCATGGCGAAGGATTCGTCGAAGCTGGAGGCGTACATCAGGGACGGACGGCGGCGGTACGAGGACTGGCTGGCCGCCATGGTCGAGCTGCCGTCCGTCAGCATGGACCCCGCCCGCGCGGGCGACGTGCGGAAGACGGCGGAGCTGGCGGTCCGATTCATCACGGCGCTGGGGGGCGAAGCGACGCTGGTCGAAACCGGCGGCCACCCCGTCGTGTCCGGCGGCTGGATGACCGGCCGCCGCCATCCCACGGTCACCATCTACAATCACCTCGATGTCCAGCCGGCCCAGGAGCCGGAGTGGCGGCACCCCCCCTTCGCCTTCCGGCGGGAGGACGGCGTCTACCACGGGCGCGGCACGACCGACGACAAGGGCCCGGCGCTCGCGGCCCTGCTGGCTGCGCGCTACGCCGTGGCCGAGGGGCTGCCGATCAACGTCCGTGTGCTCTGGGAATCGGAAGAGGAGATCGGAAGCCCGCACTTCGCCGCAGCCCTCGCGCAGCGCGCCCTCGTGCCGAAGCCGGATTCCGTCCTGGTGTCCGACACGATCTGGCTTGCCCGCGACCGGCCGGCCATGCCCTGCGGGCTGCGCGGCCTGCTCACCGCCCGCCTGTCCCTGCGGACGGGCACGACCGACGCCCATTCGGGAGTGACCGGCGGCGCCGCGCGCAATCCCCTCACCGAGCTGTGCGCCCTCGCCGCGGCCTGCGTGGACGCCAGAAGTGGCCTGGTGAAAATTCCGGGGTTCTACGAGGGAGCGGCCCGGCCGACGGCCGCCGAGATCAGGGGGTTTCTCAAGTCGGGATTCGACGTAGGCCGGTTCATGCGCGCCTACGGGCTGACCCACCTGCGCACGAAGGACCCGGCCGAGGTGGTCCGGCGGATTTGGACCGAGCCGACCTTCGAGGTGCACGGCCTCGCCGGCGGCTATCACGGGCCGGGCGTCAAGACGATCGTGCCGGCCTGGGGGGAGCTGAAGGTGAGCATGAGGCTCGTGCCGGGCCAGAAGCCACGGGCGATCTTCGCACGCTTCCGCCGCTTCATCAGGGACCGCAACCCGCACGTGCGCGTCGAGTGCGAGAGCGTGCTGGAGCCCTTTCACGGGGAGGCGACCGGACCCTATGCCGCGGCGGGACGGCGGGCGCTGACGGCCGCCTTCGGGCGCGAGCCGGCCTTCGTGCGGGAGGGCGGGTCCATCGGGGCGGTCGTCACGATGGCCAAAGCCTGGCGCGTGCCGATCGTCTTCATGGGCCTGAGCCTGCCCGAGCACGGCTACCACGCGCCCAACGAGCGCTTCGACTGGGGGCAGGCCTCCGGCGGGATGCGCGCCTTCGCGGCCTACTTCGCGGAATTGGCGAGGATGAAGTAACCCGCAGCTCTCGCCGCCGGCGGCGTCACGACGCCGCCAGCAGCGGCTTGAAGGCCGGGTCGGATTCGATCACGCCCTTGAGCGTGTCGTTGGCGAGCAGGTACAGCCAGGAGTCCTCGGACGTCCCGTTGATCTGCTGGTACCACTTCCTGGCTTCCGTCAGGTGGTCGAGCATGAGCCGGTTGTCGCGGTTCGGCATGAAGGCGAGGCTGTAGCCCATCGTGTAGGCGGCGGTGAACTTGTCCTGCGGGCGCTCGCTCAGGGCGAAGGCCTCCTGGGCATCCTTGTACGCCTCCTGGATCAGGGGGTCGTTGAAGCTGCGGTTCCAGCCCACCTTGGTGATCTTGGACCAGGCCAGCTCGATCAGCGCGCGCGCGCGGACCGACGCCCGCCCCGGCGGGAGGCTCTTCAACAGCGCTTCGTGCGTGTTGATCGCCGCCTGCTGGTCGTTGAGCCAGCGGTAGGCCACGCCCAGCCGCAGGCGGTTCTCCAGGTCCTCGGGCCGCAATGTTGCGAGCCGTTCCATCGCCGGCACCATCCGGTACAGGTAGTCCGCCGGCGTCGGGCTCGGGAACCCGCCGATCTCCATGTCCAGCGAGATGTCCAGCCTCGTCGTGTGGGCGTAGGTGTCCCAGTACAGCTCGTTGAAGCGCGCTGCGAGCACCGGGTCGCCGATGGCGAGCCGGTGGCTGCCGGCGCCGGCCTTCAGGAGGGACTCGTACAGGTCGTGGGCGAGGGAGGTGAGCGCCTCGGGCTGGTCCGGGTCCACGACGAGGACGCGGTTCAGCAGCGCGACGCGCTCGCGCAGGTCGGGGAAGCCGGCCGCCCTGGCGACGGCGGCCAGCAGGACGCCGGGAGCGTCGGTGGGCCCCCACCAGTCCGTCGAGGACGAGACGGCGCCGCCGTAGGTGGTGGAGAAGGGCACGGCGGGGGTCGTGTCCGTGGCGGGGACGACGGGGAGGTTCAGGACGGCGACATCAGCGGGAAAGCCGTGCCGCTTGAGGCCGGTGAGCACGACCCACCCCACCGTCACGGCCTTGAGGGCACGGCGGGGCCGCTTCACCGGGCCTGCCCACTGGTAGGTGCCGGGCGCGTAGGCGACCGGCGAGGTCAGGGGGTCGTTGTACGTGACGCGCAGCCGGACCAGGGTCGCGGGCACGGAGAGCATCGGCGCCTCGTCCCGAAGCCGGAAGGACACGGCGGGAACGACCTCGCTGCCGGCTGGCGAGAGACGCAGGCCCCCGCCAGGCGGGGACTGCCCCACCAGGTCCATGACAAAGGCGGAGGGGACGTAGCGGGTCAGGTCCTCCTCGAAGAAGACGAGCGCGCCTTGTCCGGGCCAGAGCAGGTCCATGCCTTGGGATCGCCGGTCCACCGCGGCCTTGTGGGCGTCGTCCATCGCGGCCCAGCACCGGCTATAGTAGGGGTCCGAGTCCGGAGGCTGGCGGGTCTTGCCCTTCGGGGCGGCCGCGGTCAGGCGGTACAGGCAGGCGAAGTCGAGCTGTCCGGCCGTCACCCGGTCGCCCGCCGCCACCGCTTCCGCGTAGCGCTGCGCCGCGGCCACGGCGGCCGAGGTGTTCCCGCTCGTCCCTTTGGCCGGCGCGGCCTGCACAAGGCCCTCGTCCGCTCCGATCAGGAGGAGCAGGGCCAGCGCCGCCATGAAGACCATTCCTTCGACTCGGAATCCCGCCAGGCTCATCGGATCACCCCTCCGGTACTGCTCTGGTTGCCGCCGCGGCGCTACTCTACCATGGCCGGGGAAGCGGACGAAAGGGCGCGGCGGCGGTCCCTCCGTCAGGGCTGGGGTGGAGGCGGCGTGAGGGGGGTCGGCTGGAAGCGGACGAGGCTGCGGATGTAGGCCAGCACGTCGCGACGCTCCTGCTCGCTCAAGACGTCCTTCCACGCGGGCATCGCGGTCCGGGGCTTGCCGTTCGCGATGGCCTTGAGCAGATCCGCGTCGGTCTTGACCGAGGTGGCGGCGGAGATCAGGCTCGCCGGCCGTGGGGAGAGAAAGGGCGCCTCCGGCCCATCGCCCCGTCCCTGCGGTCCGTGACAGACGGCGCAGCGCTGCTCGAAGATCGGCTTGCCGCGCTCCGGGTCGCCTTTCGAGTCGGGCGTCGGCGCGGCGCCCAGGGCGAGGGCCAGACCGGGCAGCGCCGCCGCGAACAGGAGCCGGATTCCAGGGGGAAGAGGACGCGGGTTCATTACTGGACGAGGATCGTCGCCTTCATCTCATGGCCGGGCATGTCGCAGATGTACGGGAACTCGCCCCGCCGCTCCGGCACGAACCGGATCTCGGCCACGCCGGCCGCCGGGATGATGACGCGCTTGAACCCCTCCGGCGTGAACTCCGGCGCGCCGTTGCCCCCGATGCTCAGGTTCACGCCCTTGAACAGCTCGGCCGGCACGAAAGCGTGCAGCTCCGCGTCCTCATTCTGGAAGACCAGCCTGGTCTTCTGTCCAGCCTGGAGCGTGACCGTGGCCGGGTCGAAGGAGCGGGCGTGGATCGTGACGACGATGGACCGCTCGGAGGTCGTGTCGGCCGGAGCGAGGGTGGAGCTGGCGGCCGCGGGGCCCGCGATCATGAACGCGCCGACGGCGAGCAGGCAGCCGCGGCACAGGCGCAATGGCCGGTCGAATTCCATAGCCGTCATTGTACCGCAGGGAAGGCCTTCGTTCCAGATGGAGAGCGCCCGCTCAGCGGCGGCCGGCGGCCCGGAGGATTTGCGCGCGCAGGCGGGCCTTCGTCGCCGCCGAGAGGGGCCTGACCTCGGCGCCGCGACAGAGCGTCACGGTCTTCCGGAGCGACTCGACGAACAGCTCGCAATTGGGGCAGGCGCCCAGGTGCAGGCGGATCTCCGCGCAGACGGCAGGAGACAGCTCGTCGTCGAGGTAGGCCGAGAGGCGGCGCAGGACCTTCAGACAGAAGGCCTTGGAATGGCCGGCGTGAGCGGCGCGGCGGGGCGTGGAGGCGGTCCTGCGCGCGCGCGTCATGGCGCCTCTCCTGTCCGCGCCCGCCGCTTGGCCCCGGCCCGCCGCTCCGGCCCGGCGTGGCCGCCGGCGCTCAACTCCCGCCGGACGAAGAGCCGCGCGCGGTGGAGGCGGGACTTCACCGCCCGCTCGTTGAGCCCCATGATCGAACCCACCTCCTTGGCGGAGAGACCTTCCATGTCGCGCAGGATCAACACGAGCCGGTACTTGGGCGGCAGCTTGCGGATCGCCTGGTCCAGGGCCCGTCGGAGCTGCTTGTTCGCCAGCATCTCCTCCGGGCTGAGCCCGTCGGTGGGCACCTGGAGCCGGAACTCGCCCTCGGAGGTCGGGATGAACTCGTCCAGCGAGAGCTCGCGCTCCGGCTCGCCCTTGCGCTTGCGCCGCAGGCGCAAGCAGGCGCGGGAGGCGATGGTGTACAGCCAGGTCGAGAGCCGCGCCTCGCCCCGGAACTGTGCGAGCCCGCGGTACGCACTGAGGAAGGTCTCCTGGACGAGGTCCTTCGCGTCCTCGGTCTGACCGCAGACACGCTGGGCGAAGCGGTACACCCGGTCCACGTGGTCGCGGTAGAGCCGGTCGAAGTCGGCCGCCCCACCGCCTCCGGCTTCGGAGGGCGGGGCGCCGGTCCCGCGACCCTGTGAGTTCGTGGGCATGCGCGACGGCAGTGTACGAAGCCGCCCCGGGCCTGTCAAGGCGCGGGGGACGCCGGCGGGGCGCCTACTTCTTCCGCGCGAGCAGGTGGAGCGGCGTGCCGACGAAGCCGTACCGCTCGCGGAGGCGGTGCTCCAGGAAGCGAAGGTAGGCCTTCGAGAGGTCCTCCGGATGGCCGACGAAGAGGGCGAAGGCAGGCGGCTTGGTCGCGACCTGGGTCATGAAGACGGACTTGACGGCCTTGGTCGGCTTGGCCTTCCGGACCGGGATGGGGTGCTCGGCGATGACGGTCTGGAGGAACTGGTTGAGCTGGCCCGTGGGCACGCGCCGGGTGAAGGAGGCCATGACCTGCTCGATGAGCGTGAACAGCCGCGCCACCGAGTCGGGCTTGACGGCCGACCCGAACAGGACCGGCGCCCAGGGCAGGAAGGCGAACCGCCGCCGCAGGTCCGCCTCGTACCGCTCGCGCGCGTCCGGCTCCCCCTCCCGCAGGTCCCACTTGTTGACCAGGAAGACGCAGGCGCGGCCCTGCTTGAGCGCGAGCCCCGCGATCTTCGTGTCCTGCTCGGTGATGCCCTCCACCGCGTCGAGCACGAGCACGGCGACGTCGGACCGGCCCATCGCGCGCAGCGCCCGCGCGACGCTGAAGCCCTCGATGCCGCGGTCCACCTTGCCCCGGCGGCGGATGCCCGCCGTGTCCGTGAGCAGGTACGGTTTGCCGCGATGGACGACCGTCGTGTCGATGGCGTCGCGGGTCGTGCCGGGCGTGTCGCTGACGACGACGCGCTCCTCGCCGATCAGGGCGTTGAGCAGCGTGGACTTACCCACGTTCGGCCGGCCGACGATGGCCACGCGCGGGACCTCGGCCCCGCCGTCCGCCGTGCCCGCCTCCGGCAGCAGGGGGACGATCGCCTCGAGCAGGTCGTCCACCCCGATGCCGTGCTCCGCGGAGATGGGGTGGACCTGGTCATGGCCCAATCGGTAGAAGTCGGCGAGCAGGGGCTCGGCCTTGGGGCCGTCGATCTTGTTGACGGCGTAGAAGACGGGCTTGCGGACGCGGCGGAGGAGCGCGACGATCTCTTCGTCCGCGGGCATGAGGCCGGCGCGGCCGTCCATGACGGCGATCAGGATGTCCGCCTCGGCGATGGCGACCTCCGACTGGCGGCGGATGAGCGCGAGCATCCCCTCGTGGGCGGCGGGGTCGAGCCCGCCCGTGTCCACGAGCCGGAAGGGGCGGCCGCGGAACGAGCCGTCCCCGTAGTTGCGGTCGCGGGTCACGCCGGGCACGTCGTCCACGATGGCGGCCTTGGCGCCGAGGATCCGGTTGAACAGCGTGGACTTGCCCACGTTGGGCCGGCCGACGATGGCGATGAGCGGGGGTGTCATGGGTCGCTGGTTCCTGGTGGTGCGCGGGGGCGCGGATCGCGTGGCGAACCGTAACACAGGGAACCGGGCAAGACAAGGAAGGCGTCCCGCCCTCGCCGTCGCCCGGGCGGGGCCGCGCGGGACCGCGGATCCACCCTTGCCTTGGCCGGCTCCTTACGGTAGGGTAAGGACCATCGCAGAGGTAAGGAGGCTCTCCATGCCGACGTCTACGTTGACCAGCAAGGGCCAAACCACGATTCCCAGGGAGATCCGGGATCACTTGCATCTGCGGCCGGGGGACCGGCTCGAATTCGTGCTTGAGGAGGACGGGCGCGTTGTGTTACTGCCGGCCACCGTGGATGCAGGGGAGTTGGCCGGGATGCTCAAGGCCCCGTCGCGGCCGGTGAGCGTGGAGGAGATGAACCGGGCGGTCCGCAGGCATGGAGGGCGCCGGTGATCGGGTTGGATACGAATGTCTTGGTGCGGTATCTGGTGCAGGATGACGCCGAGCAGGCCCGGCGTGCGACGTCCCTCATCACGGGGGCATGCACGCGCGAGAGCCCGGGCTTCATCAACAGAATCGTTCTCTGCGAGCTGGTGTGGGTGCTGGAGGATGCCTACGGCTACTCGAAAGACGCCATCGCGGGGGCCTTGGAGAAGGTCTTGCAAACCAGCCAGTTTCGCGTCGAGGACATCCAGGTCGCCTGGGTGGCGCTGCGCCGGTATCAACGAAGCCGCGCCGACTTCGCAGACTGCTTGCTCGGGGCGGTCAACCGTCGCGCGGGGTGTGATCGGACGGTCACCTTCGATCGCCAGGCGAGCAAACTCGACGACTTCCAGCGCCCGTGAGAGTGGAGCGGACGACAGGAAGCGCGGCGGAGACTCTGAGATGACCCATCCCAACGGCCTCGACTGGAACGCGATCGACGACGTCCTGCTGGACATGGACGGGACGCTGCTCGATCGCCATTTCGACAACGTCTTCTTCGAGGAGGAGCTGCCGCGGCGGTACGCGGCCAAGCACGGCCTGGCCTTCACGGAGGCGCGCGACCGCCTGATGGCCATGTACCGCGCCGTCGAGGGCGAGCTGGACTGGACCGACCTGCACTACTGGAGCCGGCGGCTGGAGATCGACGTCGTCGCGCTCACCAGGGAGTTCGCGCACTTGATCCGATTCCTGCCGGACGCGGAGGCGTTCCTCCGCCACCTGCGGGAACGGGGCAAGCGGGTGCACCTCCTGACCAACGCGCATCAGGCTGGGATCGAGATCAAGGCCGCCAGGACCGGCCTCGACCGGCACGTGGACCGGATCGTCAACGCCTTCGAGGTGGGCTACCTGAAGATGCGCAGGGAGTACTGGCCCGCCTGCCGAGCGCTGCTCCGCTTCGATCCCGCGCGCGCGCTCTACGTGGACGACGACGAGGCCTGCCTGGCCGCGGCCCAGGCCTTCGGCGTCGCCCACCTCTTCCACCGCTCCAAGTCCAGCTCGCAGCTCCCGCCCCAGCCCTCCGCTCGCTACCGCTCGATCGAGAGTCTGCACGTCCTCATCGGGCGCTGACCGGTGCCGACCCGGGCGGCGAGCTTCCAGCGCAGCTCCTGGACGGACACGAGGGTGTCCGCGGGGGCCCGGCCACGAACACGCTCCAGCCGAAGCCGGAGAGCGCCCTGAGCGGCAGGTGCGGCGTAGCCTGTGACGACCGGGCCCTGCCGGCGGGCAGGGCCCTCCTCCACGTGGCCGGGCGGGCTCTCCGGCGCGGGCCGCGCCGCCGCCCGCCTTGTCGCCCCCGGCGGGCTGTGCTACAGTCCCCACTCCGCCGGAGCCCGCCGTCCCCGGCCGGTTGCACTGCGGCCGTCGAGACCCCATGAGCCGACCCTACGACCACAGAGACGTCGAAGCCCGCTGGCAGGACTACTGGGAGCGGTCCGCGACCTTCCGCGTCGCCGAGGACCCCACCAGGCCGAAGTACTACTGCCTCGAGATGTTCCCCTATCCCTCCGGCCGCATCCACATGGGCCACGTGCGCAATTACGCCATCGGCGACGTGATCGCCCGTTACAAGCGCATGCGGGGCTTCAATGTTCTGCACCCGATGGGCTGGGACGCCTTCGGGCTGCCGGCGGAGAACGCCGCGATCGAGCGGGGCGTGCATCCCGGCCGCTGGACGGAGGAGAACATCGCCTACATGCGCGCCCAGCTCCGGCGCCTGGGCCTCTCCTACGACTGGAGCCGCGAGGTCGCGACCTGTGCACCCGCGTACTACCGCTGGAACCAGTGGTTCTTCCTCAAGATGCACGAGAAGGGGCTGGCCTACCGCCGGCGGTCGCCCGTGAACTGGTGCCCGAGCTGCCGGACCGTGCTCGCGAACGAGCAGGTGGAGGAGGGGGCCTGCTGGCGCTGCGGGGCGACGGTCGTCCAGAAGGAGCTGGAGCAGTGGTTCTTCCGCATCACCGCCTACGCGGAGGAGCTGCTCGCGGGCTGCGACCGGCTGACTGGCTGGCCCGCGCGCGTGCTCGTCATGCAGCGGAACTGGATCGGCAGGAGCGTCGGCGTGGAAGTGGACTTTCCGCTGGCGGAGCCGCTCCCGGACCTGGCGGCGATCCGCATCTTCACGACGCGGCAGGACACGATCTTCGGCGCGACCTTCATGAGCCTTGCGCCGGAATCCCCGCTCGTCGAGCGGCTGATCGCGGGCAGGCCGGAGGCGGCGGCGGTCCGCGAGTTCGCCGCGCGGGTCTCGCGTCAGGACAAGGCCGTCCGGACCGCGGCCGACCGGGAAAAGGAAGGGGTCTTCACTGGCGCCTACGCCGTCAACCCCTTCACCAAGGCCCGCATCCCGATCTGGGTCGCCAATTTCGTCCTCTACGAGTACGGGACCGGCGCGATCATGGCCGTCCCGGCCCACGACCAGCGGGACTTCGACTTCGCGCGCCGGTACGACATCCCGATCCGGCTCGTCGTCCAGAATCCGGCGGGCGACCTGCGGGAGGAAGGGCTGGAGGCCGCCTACGAGGAGCAGGAGGCCGCGGGACGCCTGGTCCATTCGGACCGCTTCACGGGGCTCTCCGTGCCGGAGGCCAAGGAGCGGATCGCCGACTTCATCGAGCAGGAGGGTCTCGGGCGCCGCGCGGTGAACTACCGGCTCCGTGACTGGGGCGTCTCCCGCCAGCGCTACTGGGGCACGCCGATCCCGATGGTCTACTGCGACGCCTGCGGCGTCCAGCCGGTGCCGGAGCGGGACCTGCCGGTGACGTTGCCCACGGACGTGCCCTTCACGGGCAAGGGCGATTCGCCGCTCGCGCAGGTCGAGGCGTTCCTGCGGACGGCCTGTCCCCGCTGCGGGGGGCCGGCCCGGCGCGAGACGGACACGATGGACACCTTCGTGGACTCCTCCTGGTACTTCCTCCGCTACTGCTCGCCCCGCGAGGCGACGCGACCGATCGACCCGGCGGCCGCCCGCTACTGGATGGCGGTGGACCAGTACATCGGCGGGATCGAGCATGCGGTCCTGCACTTGCTCTACGCCCGGTTCTTCACGAAGGTCATCCGCGACCTGGGGCTGACCGACGTGGACGAACCCTTCGCCAGCCTGCTGACGCAGGGCATGGTCTGCAAGGAGACCTACCGCTGCCCGATTCACGACTGGCTCCTGCCCGTGGAGGTCCGTGGCGGGGAGCGGGAGGGCTGGTTCTGTACGCCCTGCGAGGGCGAGGGGCGGCGCACGGCCGTGGAACGGGGCCGGGTCGAGAAGATGTCCAAGTCCAAGAAGAACGTCGTGGACCCGGAGCACCTGATCGCCGTCTACGGCGCCGACACGGCGCGGCTCTTCTCGCTGTTCGCCGCGCCGCCGGACAAGGACCTGGAGTGGAGCGACCAGGGCGTGGAGGGCTGCGCCCGCTTCGTCCAGCGCGTCTGGCGGCTCCTGCCCGAGCTGATCGGCGAGGACGGCGGGACGGCGGCCGACTCCGGGGCCGCCCCGGGGACCTCGCCGGGCCCTCCCTCGACCCGCGCGACCGAGCTGCGACGGCTGACCCACCGGACGATCAAGAAGGTGACCGACGACATCGAGCGGGAGTTCCAGTTCAACACGGCGATCGCCGCGCTGATGGAGTTCGTCAACGGCCTCTACCGGTTCGTCGGCGAGGGCGGCGGGGTCGGGGCCCCGGAGGAGCGGGCCGCACTGCGCGAGGCGGCGCGGACGCTCGTGCTGCTGCTCGCCCCCTTCACGCCCCATCTCGCCGAGGAGCTGTGGGCGCGCCTGGGCGAGGCGCCGAGCGTCGCCGCCGGGGCCTGGCCCGTCTACGATCCGGCCCTGGTCGCGAGCGAACGGCTGACGATCCCCATCCAGGTCAACGGCAAGCTGCGGAGCAAGATCGAGGTCCCGGCCGACTGCACCGAGGAGCAGGTCGTCGGCCTCGCCCGGCAGGACGCCAAGCTGGCCGAGTGGCTCCAGGGCCGGCAGCCGCGCAAGGTCATCTACGTCGAGAAGAGGCTGGTGAACTTCGTCGTGTAGGGGGACTCGTGGCAAGGGGCAGGGTACAAGTGACGAGTTGGTTGCGGGCAGGACGCGTGCAACTGGCGATCTCTTCCTTGTCCCTGGCCTTGACGGCCTGCGGCTACCAGTTCCAAGTGGGCGGCGCCGGGCCGGTCGTGGGGGGCGCCGCCCCGTCCCAGCCCGCGAAGGCCGACGCCCCGGCGCTGCGCATCGGCACCTTCGAGAACAAGACTTTCCAGCCGAACCTCGAGCACAAGTACACCACCTACGCCCGCTACGAGTTCGCGGCCGCCAGCGGCGCCAAGGTCGTCACCGAGCCGGAGCCGGCGGACTACGCCCTCAAGGCCCAGATCGTGAACGTCGTCATCCCCTCGCTCACCTTCACCCAGGCCGACACCTTCGAAAGCCGCGTCACGGTCACGGTGAAGGCCGTCATCGAGGACCTGCGCACCGGCCAGGCCGTGTGGCACCAGCAGTCCACCCAGTCCTCCGAGTTTTTCGTCACGAACGACCTGCAGTTCAACCGCGTCCTGCAGGACCGCGCCCTGGAACAGGCCGGGGAGTTCATCGCGCAGGACCTGGCGTCCCGGTTCCTGGAGTACCTGCGGACGGGGGGCGCGCCGGCCGCGACGCCGCCCGGGGCGCCGGGCCCGGCGCCGGGCGGGACCAAGTGAGGCGGTGCGTGACGGGGCCGGAGGACACATGACGGTCCGCGAGCTGGCCGCCGCGATCGCGGGACGGGGGTTGGCGCCGCTCTACGCGGTCCTGGGTGAGGAGGCCTACCTGCGCGACCAGGCCCTGGCGTTGCTCAAGGGCGCGGCCGGCGCAGAGGGTGAGCCGGATGGCTTCAACCTGGACCTGCTGTACGGAGACGAGTGCGATGCCGCCGAGATCCTCGCCAAGGCGAGTGAAGCCGCGCTGTTCGGGGGGCGCCGGCTGGTGCTGGTGCGGGCCGCCGACAAGCTGCCGGCGCGGGAAGGCGAGGCGCTGGTGCCCTATGTGAAAGCCCCCTGCGGCGGCACGACGCTGGTGTTCGCCGCGCCGAAGCTGGACGGCCGGACCAAATTCGGCCAGGCGGTCGGCAAGCACGCGCTGGTGGTGGACTGCGACCGCCCTCCCGCCCCGCAGCTTCCCGCGTGGGTCAGGAGCGAAGCGCAGTCGCTCGGGCTGCGGCTGGACGAGGAGGCCACGCAGCTCCTGGCGGAGCTGGCCGCCGATTCGCTGGGCGTGGCGCGGCGGGAATTGGAGAAGCTGGCGACCTACGTGCCGGAGGGACGGGCGGCAGGCGCGGCGGACGTCGAGGCGCTCCGCGGCGGCGAGCCGGGGGCCTCGGTCTTCGACTTAGCCGGCGCGATCGCGGCCGGCTCGCGTGCCCGCGTGCTCCGCATCCTGGCGCGCAACCTGGAAGCCGGCGAGGCGCCGCTCCGCATCCTGGGGTCGCTCGTCTGGCAATACCGGCAGATCTGGAAGGTGAAGGACCTGCTGCGGGCGGGCGGCTCGGAATCGCAGATCGGCCGGACGGTGGGGCTCTCGCCCTACCGGCTGGCGGGCTACCTGCCGCTCGCGCGCCGCCTGTCCGAGGCCCACTTGCGGCGAGCCTTCACCCTGTTTCCCGAGACCGACTCCCGCCTGAAGGGAGGAAGCGGCGGGCGGCCGGAGGCGACGATCGCCGCCCTGTTGCTGACGTTGTGCGGGGAGTCCGGACGCGAGACCGGCGGTTCCGCACCGCCGCGCCCGGCCGCGCCTCCTGCGGGGAGGGCGGTCAGGACTTCGCGGTCGCCAGGGCGTTGACCCTGGCCGTGAGGCGGGAGATGCGCCGGGAGGCGGTGTTGGGCTTGAGCACGCCCTTGGTGACCGCCTTGTGCAGAGCCGCGGTGGCCTCGCGCAGGGAGGCCGCGGCCGTGTCCTGGTTCTTCTCCTCGATGGCGGCGAGGACCTTCTTCACCGCACCCTTGACCAGGCTCAACCTGGCCCGGTTGCGCTGGTTGCGGACCTCGGCCTGGCGCGCCCGCTTGATCGTGGACTTGTGAACGGCTGGCATAGGGGTTCTCCTTCTCGAAGGCCCGGTTTTGTAACACACCCCGATCGGGCCGGTCAAGGGAGGCTGGCATGGCCGGACACCCGGCGAGCGGCGCGGTGGGAAGCGGGCGATGGCGGGCGGCGGGACTGGCTGCGGCGTGGCTCATGGTCTTGACGGCCTGCGAGCCCGTGCCCGACCGGTACCTGGTGAAGGAAACCGGCCGGGCGACGATGGACGCGGTCCGGGCCGAGCTGGGGCCGCCGGACTACAAGAAGGACCTGCCCGACGGAGGGGCGGAGTGGATCTACGCCGTCAAGTGGAGCACGGCGACGTTCATGACCTACGCGAGCCACGACGCGGAGGTCTGCTACGAATACACGCTGACCTTCGACCGGGCGCAGGTGCTCAGGCAATGGGTCAGGAAGGATTCGTGTTGAGGAGGGCGCGCCCATGACAGCGGTGAACGCGCGGGATCGGCTGATCCTCGCCCTGGATGTGCCCACGGCCGAGGAGGCCGAGGGGTTGATGGACCGGGTCGCGGGGACCGTCGGCTTCGTCAAGGTCGGGCTGGAGCTCTACACGGCGGCGGGACCCGACATCGTCCGCCGCGCGCTGGCGCGGGGACTGCGGGTGTTTCTGGACCTCAAGTTCCTCGACATCGAGGAGACGGTGCGCCGCGCCACCGCCCGCGTCGCCGCCCTGGGCGTGGACTTTCTCACCGTGCACGCCAACCGCAAGGCCCTCAAGGCCGCGGTCGAGGGACGCGGCGCGAGTCCCCTGAAGCTCCTCGCCGTGACGGTGCTGACCAACTTCGACGCGAACGACCTGCGGGACATGGGCGTCCAGTGGAGTGTGGCCGACCTCGTCGCGGCGCGGGCCAATCTGGCGGCCGAGGTCGGCTGCGACGGGGTCGTGGCCTCCGGCGAAGAGCCGGCGGCGATCCGCGCGAAGGTCGGTCCCGCGCTGCTGATCGTGACGCCCGGGATCCGGCCGGCCGGCAAGGGCGTGGACGACCATGCCCGGCCCACGACGCCGGCGCAGGCGATCAAGGCCGGCGCGGACTATCTCGTCGTGGGCCGGCCCATCCGTGACGCGGCCGATCCCCGCGCGGCGGCCGCCGCCATCCTGGCCGAGATGCAGGCCGCGCTCGAGGCGCGCGCGGGCGCACCAGCCTGAGCCGCCGGCCAGTTGCGGCCTCGCGCGGTCATTTGTTAAGATTTTGCCCTGCCACGCTTCCCGCAGTCCCCTCGGGCGGTGGGTGTAGCTCAACGGTTAGAGCGCTGGACTGTGGCTCCAGAGGTTGCGGGTTCGAAACCCGTCACTCACCCCAAACGAACCCGCTACCGGCGGGGTCGCGAAACGTAGGGTTCCGCGATCGCGACCTTGACGGTGTGGCCTTCCCGAAGCGGCTCCCCGGGTTTCAGCCCGTTGGCGACGGCGATCTCTTCCGCGGACCAGGCTGATTGAACGCGCGCAGCGAGAGCGGCGGCGGACTCCCCGGCGCGGGCCTTGACGAGCCGCAGGCGGTTCTCCCGGATCGAGGCCCGCTCGGCGGAGGTGAGCGGCCGGAAGCTGGTCGCGAGGGCCTCGAAGGCCGGTTGCAAGGCCGCAAAGCTCTTGCTCGGGGCGATGCCGGCCACCTGGAAGATCAGGCCTCCGGAGGCGATCCAGGTCACCTCGATGGTCAAGTCCTCGGCTTGGAGTCTGGTTCGCGCGGCCGGCAGGCCGTTGATCTCGCCGCGCTTCGTGTGCGCCGCGACCGGCGCGCCGCTGGCCTTCTCCAGCGCCTTCGCCCCCTCCATCGGATCGTCCCCTCGGCCGACCGCGCCGACCATCGCCAGGGCCGCCCCGTCCGGCGTCGCGGCCGCGACCTGCTGCGGCCCGTTCTCCAGCGTCCACTGGTCCGGGAAGCGGACGTGGAAATCCAGGTCCGGGTGGAGGAAGACCTGACCGGCGAAAACGCCGTCCGCGGCACGCGGTCCCACCACCAGGCCGTCGAGCCGGGCGAGGAAGGCGTCGCGGGAGGCGCTGAGGGGCTCGCGCGTGACCTGGGTCAGCTCGCGGGCGTGCTCCGCGGTCTTTTCCACGCGCTCCGGGGTCGCCGGGTGGGAGTCGAGGAAGCTCGTCCTCCGGGGCCCCTTGCTCGCCAGCGCCACCTCGCGCTCCAGCGTGTCGAGGAAGGCGGAAAGGGCGGCGGGGTTCCAACCGGCCCGCGCGGCGATCTCCTGACCGACCCGGTCGGCTTCGCGTTCCTGTTCGCGGCTGTAGGGGGCCGAGACGAGCTTGGTGATGAAGTCGCCGCCGCTGCCCAAGAGGCTGCCGACGAGCGGGCTGACGAGGCCGGTGATGCCGGAGACGACGTTGGTGACGAAGGCGAAGGGCGCCTCGCGGGTGAGCTGCTGCACGCTGTGGCGCGCGGCGACGTGGCCGATCTCGTGGCCGACCACCCCGGCCAGCTCGTCCTCGGAGTTGACCAGCGGGAGGAGCCCGCGCGTGACGTAGACGTACCCGCCGGGCAGCGCGAAGGCATTGGGCTCGATCATCTCGGCGATGAAGAACCGGTGTTCGACATCCTGGCGGGGCGACTGCTCGGCCAGCCGGGCGCCCAGCTCATCCAGGTAGGCGGGGAGCGCGCCGTGGTCCAGGAGACCGACCTCCTCCTGGATCTTCCGGGCCTCCTCCTCGCCCATGCGCCGTTCCTTGTCGGCGGAGAGGAGGACGACCTCCGGGCGGCCGCTGACGGGGTTGATCGCGCAGCCGGCGGCGACCAGGAGCGGCACGACCACGGCAAGGCGCAGGGCGCGGAACATGGGGGCGATCATACGCATCCGCCCGCGGCGCCGCAAGCGGCGGCCCGGCGGTCCCGATGCAGGACGTTGACAGGACCGCGACGCTTTGGTACCTACGCGGCGGCCCGGCCGTCCTGGAAGCCACGAGAGGAGGTCCCTCGTGCCGGTGATCCCCCATCGTCG
The DNA here is from genome assembly GCF_979578155.1 of Candidatus Nitrospira neuquenensis. NCBI lineage: Bacteria > Pseudomonadati > Nitrospirota > Nitrospiria > Nitrospirales > Nitrospiraceae > Nitrospira > Candidatus Nitrospira neuquenensis. The sequence goes on from NZ_CEFZDU010000011.1 coordinate 265,540, forward strand.
GAGGCAGACCTCCCGACTCGTGGCGGCTGCGCTCCTGGCCGCCTCGTTGGAGGGCTGCATCGGCTGGTCTACCGTCACGGCCGCGCCGCCCGGCTCCGAGGCGTTCAGGCCGCCGCCGGCGCCGGGCCGGCCGCTTCCGGCCGTGATCATCCGCTTCACCTCCTTTCTGGACAAGCAGGACCATCCCGCCGCCGACCTCAACCGTGACCTGTTCGTCGAGCGGCTGCGGGCGAGCGGCCTCTTTGCCTCCGTGGACACCAACCCCGCGCTCGCGCCCCCCGGCCCGCGCGTGAACCTGATCGTGGAGCAGACGGAGTGGACCATGGGGGGCGTGTGCCCGCTCTTCGGCTGCGGGGCATTCGGCATGGCGGTGCGGTGGGTTCTGGTGGTGCCGGCCGTCTTTTCCATGGGCGCGCGGGAGTTCCGGATCGAGGCGGCCCTGACGGTGATCGCGCCGGACGGGACGCGGCGCACCTACCGCGCCGCCGGCCGCGAGGTCCGCTACGGAAACAGCCTCTATGCCACACTGAATCCCTGGGGCCCCTCCTCCTTCGGGGAGCGGGTGGCGACCGCGCTCTTCAATCAAGCGGCGAAGGAAGCGCGGCTCTTCACGCGACCCTCCGAGCCGTAGGAGATGGCTCCTCCGACCCTCCGCCCCGATAGCGTAACAGACCGGAATCGCTGAGAAACCGCCATGCCGCTTCCGTCGGGGGTTGAACCAAGCGCCGGTTAAGGGTAGGATGACACCGCGTTTGCTTGAGCCACGCTGACTTTCCCATCCTTCGCGCGGGGCCCGGCCCGGGGTCCCGTGCGACTGATTCCCAAGTCTCCGCCGCATCAAGCCGAGATCGTCTCCGGCCGCAGGAGCCCTGATGCGCCCGACCGCCTCCGTGGCGGGGCGGGGCTCCGCCGGGTATCGGGAGGCGTCGTGCATGCCCCATTCGTCTAACCGGGGAGTCATCCATGGTGAAGAAGGAAACGACGGACGGCGCCGTCGAGCTCGACGAAATCGAGCGTCGGCGCGAGGCGCTGAAGGTGTTGGTGTCGCGCCGCAAGAAGCAGCTTCGCGAATCGCTCGAGCACCGGATTAAGCGGGCCGGCCGGGGGAGCATCTGGGCCAGTCTCCCGCGCGCGGACTGTGCGACCCTGCATCGGCAGGAGCGGGAGCAGCTCCGCGTGCAGCTCGAGGATCTGCAGTTCGAATACGTGCTGGCGCAGCGCCAGTTGGCGGCCCTGAGGAGGGTCATGGCGAGGGCCAGGCGGCTGAGGGCCGCGCGGTCGTCGGGCCGGCGTCGGCGGTCCGTGGCCTAGCCCGCCCGGTCCGCGTCGGTCAACTCTGCACAGAGGAGGGGGCGCCCATGGCGGACAACCGCAAGCCGGTCGCGACGGAAGCTACGAAGACTGGGGAGTCGGCCCCTGCCGGGAGAGGATGGTGGCGGATTCCCGACGGGATCAAGGTCCGGCATCGGGTCGACGGACAGGAGGGGGTCATCGAAGGGCTGACCTCCATCGTCGGCGCCGGCGACGTGAACCCGGACGGCCGGACCCAGTATCGCATGAACACAGGGGCCGCCGGGCGGCGGTTGGTCGCGGAGGCCGATCTCCTGATCCTGGCCGATCGCGAAGGGCTGGTGCAGATCGCGCGCCAGAGTGCGGACTACCGCCGCCACGTCACGGAGCGCCTGCGCACGACGTTCGGGGAGGATCGGTTCGTCCGGTAGCCGGACCAGCGGCTCAGACGGGGTCGTTCGACGCCCGGCGAAGGTTGGTCGCCAAGCCCACCAGAGACAGGGAGTAGATCAGCCACTTCGAGGGGTCGAAGTTGTACCAGCGCGGGCCGTTGCGGTAGTCGGTCTGGTAGGTGTGGTGGTAATTGTGATAGCCCTCGCCGAAGGTGAAGAGGGACACCAGCCAGCTATCTCGGCTGGAATCGGCCTGGCCGTGGGGCTGCTTCCCCCAGAGGTGGCAGACCGAATTGATACAGAAGGTGGAGTTGAGCACGAGGAACGTCCGTCCGACGCCCGCGAGCAGGAAGCAGCCGAGCCCGCCCCGCCATCCTCCCGAGAGCCAGCCCGCGACGAACGGCAACGCGAGCCCCGACAACACGATGGGCACGTAGTAGCGGGCCTGCCACATCACCACAGGGTCCAGACGCAGGCGCGAGGCGTATTTCTCCTCGTTGCGGTAGGGATCCTTGAGCATGACCCACCCGCAATGGCTGAACCAGAAGCCCCGCTGCGCGTTGTAGGGGTCGTCTTCCTCGTCGCAGCGGGCATGGTGACGGATGTGCGCGGCGCCCCATCGCAGCGCGGTGTTCTGGAGCGCCCATCCGCCCGCGACGAGCAGGGCCGCCTTGACCCAGTCGGGACAGTCGAAGCTCCGATGGGCGATCAGGCGATGGTAGCCGACCGTGATGCCCAGCCCGGAGACGACGTAGAGGATCGTGAAGAGCGTCCAGTCGAGGAGGCCGTAACCGTAGACGTAGCCGTAGACCGGGACGCCGACCAGTGCGACGAGGGTGATGAGGCAGAACAGAAGGGTGGCCCCGTAACTGACCGAGCGGACTGGCTGCGCGGTGACGGTGGCAGAAAGGCTCATGGTGGTCGGCTCAAAAGTCGTACGATCCAGCGGGCCTCGACGGAGAGGCCGGTTCAGTACAGCGGCGCCTGCGGCCCGGGGGTCATCCCGGCCAGGTCGGGGTCTTCGCCCTCGTCGGTCCGGCGGGGGACGGCCTTCTTGGCTTCCTGCCGCTGCGCCTGACGGGCTTCCTTTTCCTTCCGCTTCGCCTGCTTGGCCCGCTCTCGATCCCGCTTCGCCAGCGTGGCTTTGCCTGGTCTAGGAATGGCTGCCTCCCTGTGGTTCGACGGCTGTCGGCCGGTGCGGATCGGGCGGGGCTCCCGCACGGGAGCCCCGCCCGGCCGGTCCGGGTCAGTGCGACCCGGTCACCTGCCGCTTACCAGCGGGCGGCGCGACCGCCGCGGTTGCCGCCGGCGCCGCCGCCGGAGCGGGGCTCCTGCGGCTTGGCCTCGTTGACGGTGAGCGTCCGGCCGCCCATCTGGGTGCCGTTCAGCGCCGCGATGGCCTTCTGGGCCTCCTCGCCGCTGGACATCTCCACGAACCCGAACCCGCGCGACTGCCCCGTGAACTTGTCCGTGATAACACGGGCGGACTCCACGTTGCCGTGGGGCGTGAACAGGTCATTCAACTGCGCTTCGGTGGCCGAGTACGGCAACCCGCCGACGTAGATCTTCGAACCCATGGGGGGTTCCTCCTTTGGGAATTTGATATTGTCTTGGACTCGAGAACGTGTGCACGAAGGGAAGGAGCGGGCCGAAGACGCGAACGACGAGGCGGCTTGGGTCAGGCTTCCGATCAGAGATTCCCGGGCAAAACAACATCGGTTCAGGGCTCTGCGTACGATCGCTTTGCCACGAGCCCCATGCAGCAAAGTGGTCGCACTCTACCACGGCTCCCGCTCGATTGCAACCACCAATTGCGGTCGGAGGCAAAAAAATGATCGGACGGCCGGACTTACGCCGCGGAGGCCGGCGGCGGCGTGAACCGCTCCCGAAATCGCCGGCCGCAGCTCTCGCAGCGGAAGGGGTAATAGCCGAGGAGGCTCCAGAGGCGATCCCAGAAAGTCCGATGGAGCCGCCCCACCGTCCGGCTGCCGCATTCGGGACAGCGAACCATGGCCACAGCATACGCCGCCGCGTGCGACAGCACAATCCCCGGGAATCCCGCAATCCTTACAGAATCATCCGTAAGCTCGATGCTTTCAAAAACTTCCCCTCGAAAGCGGGCGGGGAAATTTGCCATAATGCGCCCCGGCGCGCTTCCGGCGTCCACCCCGATTGACCCCCTGCGTGGAGAGGCGGCAATGGCCATCTCTCGGTTTCTTGATCGCGGCCGCGGAGCTCGGCGGGGGCCGACCCCACGAGGTGTGCGTGGTTCTGATCCTCAGCCATCGAGCGTCCGGCTCGCCCCGGCGCGTCGGGACGGGCCCGAGCCTGGTCTGCCTGCTCCTGGGGGCCCTGCTGGAACTCGTGGGTCCGCCGGGGCAGGCGGCGGCGCAGGGCGGCCCCGAGCTCTTCGAGCTGAGCTACTCCCGAGGCGCGATGGAGTTCAGCCGGGGCCGTTACGAGGAGGCGGAGCGGCACTTCCGGGCCGCGCTCAAGGCCAAGCCGGACGACCCGGAGGCCAGCGCCTTTCTCGGCCAGACGTTGCTGCGGCGCAAGCGCGTCGCGGAAGCCGAGGCGGTCTTCCGGCGGATGCTGCAAGTGGACCCCGCCTCGGGCCAGGCCTGGCTGGGGCTGGGCATCGTCCAGTACACGCGCCAGGACTTCAAGGCGGCCAAGGAGAGCCTGCTCGCGGCGGAGAAGGCGGAGCCGGAGAACGCGCTCGTCCACTATTACCTCGGGCTCGTCCACCACGAGCTGGGCGAGTACGACGCCGCGCCGGAACGGTTCAAAAAAGCCATAACCCTGAGCCCGGACCTGACGCCGACGGCGCAGTACTACTCGGGCGTCGCCCACCTGCGTCGCGGGGCGCTCGCCGAGGCCCGGGAGGCACTGGAGGCGACGATCGCCGCCGAGCCCGACACGGAGCATGGCCGGTCGGCGAAGGAGCTGCTGGCCCAGGTCGAGGCGGCGGAGGCCGGCCCGCCGTCGCGGTGGAAGGTCAACGCCTCGGCCGGCACCGAGTACGACACCAACGTCGTGCTGCTGCCGGGCGGCACCTCGCCCCCCGCCGGCACGGGCATCTCCCGGCAGGCGGATTGGCGCGCGGTGCTGGCGGGCTCGCTGGATTACCAGGCGATTCGGATGGACCGCTTCGTCGCCGGCCTCAACTTCTCCGTCTACCAGACCTTCCAGGCCAAGCTGACCGGCTTCAACATCGAGGACCTGCAGCCGACCGCCTACGCCCAGTACCAGTTCGGGAGCGTGAGCATCGGCGCCTCCTACATTTACAACTACACGCTGGTCGGCCAGTCGCCCTACCTGAACGCGAACACGGGGCTCGGCGTGGTCACCGTCACCGAGTCCCCGGCCACCTACACGCAGTTTCAGTTCCGGTACATGAACAAGGACTTCCGCAACGGCCGGTTCCTCCTGAACTCGGCCAGGAGCGGCAAGAACTGGCTGGCGGGCGTCACGCAGTACCTCGCCTTCGCGGAGAACAAGGGACGGATGTGGACGGGCTTCATCTTCGACACGGACGTGACGGGCGGCGGGCATCCCACCGTCGCCGGCCCGCCGAACACGCCCGACAACGCGGACTGGGACTACAAGGGCTATCACATCACGACGGGGCTGGAAATGCCGCCGGTGCTGGACTGGGAGCTGTCGCTCGCCTTCGACTGGATCTACCAGCACTACGCGAACCCCAACTCCTTTTCGACGGACGGCATCACCCGCCGCCGTGATAATATCTACTCCACCACGGTCGCCTTGAGCCGGGACCTGACCGAGCACTTCACGCTGACGTTGCAGTATGCCTACACGAGGGACGACAGCAACATCGACGTCTTCCAGTACGTCCGCAACATCTACACCATCTCGCTCGGCGCGCAGTTCTAGCGCGGCGCGTGGTGGGGGGGCGGTGCTCGCCGTGATCCTGACCGCCGCCGCGCCGCCGGCCTTCGCCGCCGGCCCCGAGCCGGCGGCCGGCGGGATCGGCGCGATCACCTCGGTCCAGGGCAAGGTGAGCCTGGACCATCCCGACCCGGACGGCCCCTTCCAGCCGACGGTCAAGGAGAGCCTCCAGGCCAGCGACGCCATCGAGACCCACGGCCAGTCCAAGACCAAGGCCCTCCTCCACAACGGCAGCCTGTTGACGCTCGGCGAGCACAGCCGGATCGAGATCGTCCACCACGCGCACGACGAGGAGCGGGGCCGGCGCGTCGTGACGGTCCGATTGGTCCGCGGCAGCCTGCGCGCCGTCGTCGGGAGCGCCTTCGCGACCGAAGGCTCCAAGTTCGAGGTGCTGATGCCGGGCGCGACGGTCGTCGCGCGGGGCGGCGCCTTCGTCCTCTGGGTGGAGGGCGGCGAGAACGGCGTGGCCAACATCGGCGCCGCCGGCGCGGTGGCCTTCACGTCGGGCGGCCAGACCGTGGCGCTCGGCCCCGGCCAGTTCACCCATGCCCGGGCCGATGCGGTTCCCGCTCCCGCGGCCGTAATCGAGACGGCGGACGGCGCCGGCGTCCGGGCGGCGATCGACGGCACACACCTCAAGGAGAGTCTGCGGCACGAGGCGCCCAAGGATGCGATCCAGGAAATCGGTGCGCCCCGCGCCATCGGCCTCGGCCTCGGCGGCGCGGGCGAGGGGACGGCAGCGACCCCCGGCGGGGGGGACGCGACCAGCGGCGGCGTGGATCAGGCCCAAGGGGGCGGGAACAGCCCGTCGAACTCGGCGCAGCAGACCTACCACGCGATCCAGCACCATCGCCCCGCCGTCACCCACCACGGCGTCACGCCGCCGTCCGTCCATTCGGGCGCCTCCAACAACCTCCTCGGTCAGCGCGGCCAGGGTCGAGTCAGACAATAGGATGGGCCGGAGCCGACCGCGCGCTCGCCGACTCACGCTCCGCGTCGGCCTCCTCCTCTGGCTCGCGGGGGTATGGGCGGCGATGGCGTGGGCCGAGGCCCCGGCGCCGCCTGCGGCCGAGCCGGCGGCGGACGGCTGGCGCTTCCGAACGCTCACTCCGCCCTCCGACTGGCACTACGGCGGGTTCGTGGACCTCGGCTACCTGCTCGACGTCAACTTCCCCCAGAACCACAAGTGGCGCGGCCGCTCCACGACTCCGCGCGTCAACGAGCTGGACGTCAACATGGCCGCGGTCTACGTGAAGAAGGACGCGACCGACAGCTCGCGCTGGGGCCTGGAGCTCATGCCGCAGGGCGGGCAGGACAGCAAGTCCTTCGGCTTCGGGACGAACCTCCCGAACCTCCCCGGCTCCTCCTGGCTGCGGCAGTTCGGCCGGGCGAACGTCTCCTATCTCGCGCCGGTCGGCACGGGGCTGACGGTCCAGGCGGGCATCTTCAACAGCTTCATCGGCTACGAGTCCCTCTTCGCCAAGGACAACTTCAACTACACCCGGGCCTGGATCGCCGATTACTCGCCCTATCTGCAGATGGGGGTCAACGCCCAGTACACCTTCAACGAGCGATGGGCCGCGGCCCTGTTCATCGTCAACGAATACTTCCACCTCCAGTACGCCAACAACATGCCGAGCTACGGGGGCCAGGTCGCCTACAAGCCGAGCGGGTCCTGGACGATCAAGGAAACCCTCTACTACGGCCCGGACCAGTCGAACACGAGCCTGGAGTTCTGGCGGATCTTCTCCGACAGCATCGTGGAGTGGAAGGCCGAGACGGTGACGATCGCGGCCGACTATCAGGTCGGGACCCAGCGGGCAGCCGGCATCCCCGGCGGCCCCCGCCAGTTCTACACGGGCGCCTCCGTCCAGGGCCGCTGGCACGTCGGCGGGCCCTGGTACCTCGGCCTGCGGCCGGAGTTCTACTGGGACCGCAACGGCCTGATGACGGGCAACCAGCAGTTCATCAAGGCCATCACGGCCACGACCGATTACAAGCTGCCCTACCGCTGGACCGACACCTGGCTGCGTCTGGAGTACCGCTACGACGACTCCACCGGACCCGGCGGCGGGTTCTTCAAGGGCGGCGAGGTCGCGCCGGGCGTCATCGGGCTCACACCGGGCCAGCAGATGATCATCTTCGCCCTGATCTGGACCATGGACTCGCCCTGACGGCGGCCGGTCCCTTCTCCGTCCGTCCCGCGGCCTCACGGCCCCCTCCGGCTCCCGAAGACTCTTGACAGGGAAACGTCTGAGGTGTAGCCACGTAAGGCGAACTTCTCCGAACGGAGGATGCCCTGACTCGATCGGGTGCGACCGCGGGCGCCATCGGGACCCTGGTCTTGCTGGTCGGGATGGCGGTCATGGGCGTGGAGGCTCGGGCCGAGGCCCCGGCCTGCCCCGCCGCGCGCGACGAATCCGCCTCCGAGACCCCGCCTCCCTGGGCGATGGGGGCGGCACAGGCGGGCGAGGGCGGGACGCGGGCCCTCTACGGGGTCGGGAAGGAGGCCCGCCTCCGGCAGCCTGCGATGCGGCGCCGGGCGGCGGAGGGGAAGGCCAGGGGCCACGTGGCGGGGGCCTTCACGCGGCTTCTGGGGGTGGCGCGGCGACAGTACGTCGCCTGGGCGGCGACCCGACGGGCCGCGACGATCGCCGAGGAGTCGCTCGACGGGCTCATGAAGGGCCTCACCGGCCCCGCGCTCGCGGCCGTCTGCATCGAGGCGGTCTGGGTGCCGCCGGACGCGGCGGAGGGCTACGCGCTGGCCCGGCTGGACCTGGAGGCCTACCGGCAGGCGGTCCGGTCCATGCCGGTGGAGGGGTGGGGGCCGAGGGAGCAGGGCGAGCGGGTCCGCGACTTCCTGCTCGCGAACGCCGAGGAGACCTTCGACGAGCTCAAGCGGGAGGCGGCCCGGCCCTGAGGGGCCGGCGGCGGGCGGTCAGGGTTTGAGTCGGACGACGAGGCCTCCCAGCAGGTCGCCCTTGCGGACATTCCGCTTGACGCTCTTGGGATGGTGGTTGTGGCAGTCGGCGCAGCCCTGGGCCACGGCGTAGTCGCCGGCCATACCCTTGAATTCCTTCTCGTCCATGAAGGTCACGAGCTTCACCGAGGGGTCGGCCTGGAGCCGGCGGAGCGCCTCGGCCTCCGCCGGGGTCTTCGGGAGGTTGGCTTCGTTGATCGGGGTCAGGCTGATCACGCCGACCTCGAAGCTGTCCAGGTCCGCGCCCGCCGACTTCACGAACTGAATGGGCAGCGGCACCGCGTGGCCGTTGCGCTTCCATTCCTCATTCGGCGAGATCCCCGCGTCCTTCAGGTGCTCGATCACCGTCAGCGTGTACATGGTCCGGAACGCCCGGACGGTCTCCAGGATGTACTGGGCGAGCACTTCCCGTCCGACGCCGGCCGCCTGTCCCGTCATCGGCGCGAGCCAGCACACCATCGCCAGGACGATGAGCCGAAGGCACCACGTTCTCGCACGCGACATCGCCGCCTCCCTCGAATAGGGACCAGAGCCCCGACCCAACCGGCCGGCGCGCGATGATACCGGATCGGCGCTCAAAACAGAAGGGCCGCGATGCGGCCCCTCGCCCCTCGGTTCGGGCCGATCCGTCCGGATAGGCCGCCTATCCGTCCCGATAGCCTCCGGCCCCCGGTCGGCCGGCTCGCGACGGCGGGCCAGGACCACGACGCCATTTTTTTCGTGTCAATTCCATGCGTTAGGGGGTTAGGCCCGATCGGGCCCGTCGCCGGCCTCGGCCTTGCTCACTCCCGGGGCATGCGCGCGGCCGAGGGAGCCGCGGCCAACCGGGAGGGAGGAAGATGGTGGTCATGGTGGCGCTGCTCGGATGGGGGCTCTTCCTGCTGATGGGGGCCCTCCTCGGCGGGGTGCTGGTCGGCGAGGACGCGAAGGAGTGGGAGTGACCCCGACAGAAGGAAGGGGGCCCCGTGATGAACGGCACGGACACGGTGACGGCAGAGCCGGACCGTCGCCACGGGCGATCGCCCGCCGCCGATGATGGCACGAGCCCCGCGGCTCGCTAGAACAGCGGATGCGGCGGCGCGGCGCGGGACTCCTTCGGAGTCCGCCGACCCTCCCAGGCGTGGCCGCGGATGCGCCAGGCCCCCCGCTCGAACTCCAGGTAGTGCACCTCCGAATACCAACTGTCGAGGTTTTCCCGCTGTCCGGACGGCGTGAGCCCCCAGAGCGCGCCGGTGCAGGTGATCTCCGCGCGCGGGGGCGTCGCGTCCCGCGGCGCGAGGATCTTCGAGAAGATATGGGTGCCCGACAGCTCGCGGTAATCGCGGAACAGCCGCGCCCATTCGGCGCGGAGGTCCGCCTTCCCATACCCGCGGTGGCGGTAGCCGTCCGAGTACAGGGCCATCATCGCCTCCACGTCCTTGCGCTTCAGCGCCTCGTCCGCTTTGTGAAAGGCCGCGAGCAGCTCGTCCACCGTCTTCGGGTCGGCCTGGACCTCCACGTCGTTCGCCAGGTAGGTCCGGCCGAGGTCCGGAAAGACCGGATCGAAGAAGAGCGAGCAGCCGCCCGCCCACGGGGTGGCCGCGAGCGCCGCCGCCAGCACCGCCGGCGCCCATCTCGGTCTCATACGTGCGCACCTCCGGTCGTCGGGCAGGCGGAGCTTAGCCGGTTGAACCGCGGCGGATCAAGGGACCCTCGCCGGCCGCCGGGGGTTGCGCCCGGGCGGGCGCCGGACTACAGTAGGGGGCCCTACGGCGTCCCGGCGCTCGATCGCCGCGCGCCGGCCCCGTTCCTATCCACCCATGAGGCATGTCATGACAGGATCGTCGCGCGTCGCCCGCCGCCTCGGGATGGGCCTGGCGCTGCTGCTGGGTCCCGTGGGCTGCGTCACCCCGGCCGACCTCGAGAAGCTGGATCAGGGACTGAGCCAGAAGCTCGACCGCGGCCAGGCCAGGACCCAGGAGGCCGTCGTCGCGGCGCTCCGGACCGAGATGGGCGGCGTGCGCGAGGACATGGACCGGCTCCGGGCCTCCGTCGAGAGCCGGATGAGCGAGCTGCGGGGCGAGGTGGACGCGATCCGGAGCGCGCAGGCCAAGCGGCAGGACGAGCTGGCCAAAAGCCTGGACGTCGTGCGGACCACGCTGGAGACCGAGGTAGTCGGGCTCCGCCAGGTCGTGGAAACCCTGAAGGCCGACACCAAGGCGACGCTCGCCCAGGTGGAGGTCAATCAGGCGATGCAGCAGAAGCTGCTCGCGACCGCGAGGTCCGACCAGGCGCTCCTCAAGGAGGCGGTCACGGAGCACGCCGCCGCGACCGCGCAGGAGTTCGTGCGGCTGCAGACGATGGCGGACAAGACCGCCGGGCAGGTCCAGGGCCTGCAGGCCTCGGTGGCGGCCTTGAACGCGAGCCTCCAGCAACTCGGTCCGGCTCTGGCCGGCCTCCAGAGCGACATGCAGGCCCTCAGTCAGACCATGCTCGGGACCTACAAGCTGGAGGAGGCCGCCCTGCGCGTGCGCCTGAAGGCGCTGGAGGAGGGCATCAAGCAGCTCGAGCCCGCCGCGACGGCGAAGGACACGGCGGGCGGGGTGCCGAGGCCCGGCGCCAAGCCCTAGCCCGCATGAATCATGAGCGCTTCCGCTGCAACCGCGGATTCGCGGCTGCGACAAGCCGGCAGGCGACTGCCGTGCATGCTGGCGGGCGGGCTCGCCGCTCAGAGCCTCGACGTACGGCTTCAAGTACGCCTCGGGTCTTCTCGGCTCCACGCGCCCGTCTCGCGACGCGACTCCACGGTTTCGCGACGAACCGCCCATGAATCGTGCGGGCTAGCCGGTTGCGGCCGCGACCGGCGACGCGTTAGCATGGCGCCGGGCCGGACGTGAACGCCACGATGATCACCACGATCCGCGGGCGGCTGGTGCTCGCCATCATCCTCGTCGGCTGCATTCCCCTCCTGACCGGGTTGCTCCTCGCGTCGGTTTCCGGGATGCGCTCGCTCCGGGACGTGATCGGGGGCAACGTCCAGGCGATGGCCGCCCAGGTGGCCGACCGCGTGACCCTGGTCGTGCAGGGGGAGATCCAGGGGGTCCGCCTGCTCGCCTCGGCCCCCCTGCGCGTCCGGCTCCCCGTCGGGGTCGCGAACCGCGACTATCCGGCCGACCCCGCCCGGGCCAGGGCCCTCATCGAGCGGAGGATGCGGGCCTGGCAGGACGGCACCGAGTTCTCCGAAGCGCTGCTCAACTCCGAGCTGTCCCGCTTCCTCAACGAAACCAAGGTCCGCGACGGGGACAAGGTGGTCGGCCTGCTGATCGTGGACCGGCACGGGGCGCTGGTCGCGGCCAGCTCCGAGCCGGACCGCTACTTCTTCGGGGACGAGGCCTGGTGGGTCGGCCTCCAGGACGAGGCCGCCGGGCGGGTGTTCCTCAGCGACGTGATTGCGGCCCGCCGGGGTTCCTTCCGCTCGCCGGAGGAAACCCTCGACATCGCCGTGCCGATCCTGGACGACCACCAGCGGACCGTGATCGGGGCGATCAAGGCCTCCTACCGGTTCGACGCCCTGTTCGCGTTGGTCAACCAGGTCCGGATCGGTCAGACCGGCCACGCCATGCTGTTCAACGCGCGGGGGGAGCCGCTCGTCTGTCCCATCCTGCCCCGCCAAGCACACCGCCTCCACGAGCAGCTCACGACGATGATCGTGTCGCAGGAGCCGGGCTGGGGCATCGCGGACGACGACGCCCACGGCGCGAGCCAGACGGTCGTGGGGTTCGCCCCGGTGCGCGGCCTCGGGACGCCCGGCAACACCTGGCACGTCTTCGTGCGGCAGCATCCCGACGAGAGCTACGCGCCGGTCCGGGAGCAGCGGCGAAACCTCGTGCTCATCGGGCTCGTGATGGTGGGGCTGCTGGCGGCCATGGGCCGCTACGCCGCCGAGCGGATGGTTCGGCCCGTCCGGTTGCTCACGCGGCGCGTCGAGGCGATCAGCCGGGGCGACTACGGCGGGTCGCTGGCGATCCGGACGGGGGACGAGATCGAGGACCTCGCCCGGGCCGTGGACCGGATGGCGGAGTCGCTCCAGGCGTCCCGCCGCGAGCTGGAGGCCCTCAACCGGGAGCTGGCCGGCCGGGTCGAGGAGAAGACGGCCGAGGTCGGGAGCCAGATGCGCAAGCTCGAGCTGGCGGAGCGGCTGGCGACGCTCGGGACGGTGGCCAGCGGGATCGCCCACGAGATCAACAATCCCCTGGGCATCCTCCTCAACCGGATCGAGTGCATCGAGGCCGAGGCCGCGCAGGCCCCCCTGCCGGAGGAGTTGGCGCGGGACCTCGCCGCCATCCGAGGGCAGGCGGAACGCATCCTGCGCGTGACGCGCAGCATGTTGAGCCTGTCGCGGGGTGCCGCGACGACGCTCAAGCCGCTCGACGTCAACTGCGTCGTCCGCTCGGCGCTGGCCGTGGCCGCGGAGCGCGCCCAGGCGCAGCGCGTCCGGGTCGAGCCGGTGCTCGCGCCGGATCTCCCGCCGATCATGGGCGATCGGGACCGGCTGGAGACGGTGGTCCTGAACCTCGTCAACAACGCGATCGACGCGGTGCGCGGAGCGGGCGGGGCGGGGCGCGTCGTCGTCCGTTCCGAGCAGCGCCGGTCCGATGCGGGCGACGCCGTCGTCGTCACGGTCTCCGACAACGGCCCCGGCATCGCGCCGGAGCACCTGCCACGGGTCTTCGACCCCTTCTTCACGACCAAGGAGGCGGGCCAGGGCACGGGGCTCGGCCTGTTCCTGAGCTATCGCATCGTCGCGGAGCATCGCGGCCGGCTGGAAGCCGCGAACGGGGAAACGGGCGCGGTCTTCACCGTCGTCCTGCCGGCCTTCGGCGAGCCGGCCGCGACTCCACGGGAGGCGACATGGGAGTCCCCGGCAAGATCCTGATCGTGGACGACGAGCCGGAGGCGCTGGAGAATTGCCGGCGCATCCTGAGCCGGCTCCGCTACGAGTGCCTCGTGGAGCGCGATCCCCTGCGGGCCCTCTCGGTGATCGAGCGGGAGCAGCCGGGGCTCGTCCTGACCGATCTCTGCATGCCGGGTCTCGACGGTATCGGGGTCCTGACCGCCGCCAAGCAGCTGGACCCCCGCGTGCAGGTCGTCTTGATGACCGGCTACGCGACCGTCGAGACCGCGGTCACCTCGATGCGTCGGGGCGCGATGGACTATCTGCTGAAGCCCTTCACCGGGGTGGACTTGGAGGCGGTCGTGCGCCGCGCCTTCGCGGGCGGGGAAGACGCGCGGGGGGCGGGGACCGCGCGCTCGTCGAGCGCTCGGGCGGGGACCGCGGGGATCCTCGGCCGGAGCCCGGCGCTGCGCGAAGTCCTGGCGCTGGTCGAGAAGGTGGCCCGCAGGGATGCGAACGTGCTGATCTACGGCGAGAGCGGAACGGGCAAGGAGCTGGTCGCCCGCGCCATCCACCGGCAGAGCCGTCGCGCCGCCCGGCCCTTCGTGCCCGTGGACTGCGCCGCCCTCTCCGACAGCCTGCTGGAGTCCGAGCTGTTCGGACACGAGCGGGGCGCCTTCACCGGCGCCTACGTCGCCAGGTCGGGGCTGTTCGAGGTGGCCGACGGGGGCACCGTCTTCCTCGACGAGGTCGGCGGGATGAGTCCGAGCCTCCAATCGCGTCTCCTCCGGGTGCTCCAGGAGCGCCAGGTCCGCCGGGTCGGCGGGGTGCAGTACCTGGACGTGGACGTGCGCGTCATCGCCGCCTCCAACCGGGACCTCGAGGCGGCCTGCGCGAAGGGCGAGTTCCGCGAGGACCTCTACTACCGGCTCAACGTCGTGCCGATCACGCTCCCGCCGCTCCGCGCCCGTGCCGGCGACGTCGAGCTGCTCGCCCGCGCCTTTCTCCGGCGCTTGGTGGGCGGGCCCGAGGACACGGAGGCGGCGGGGCCGGACTTCGATCCCGACGCCCTCGCCCTCCTGACCGGTTACCACTGGCCGGGCAACGTCCGCGAGCTCCAGAACGTCGTCGAGCGGGCCGCCGCCCTGGCCGACGGGCCGACGATCCGGCCCGAGCACCTCCCTCCCGCCCTCCGCCGGCCGACCCCCCCGGGGACGCCGTCCGCCGACGGGGCGACCTACAAGCATGTCAAGCGGCAGGTCATGCAGTCCTTCGAGCGGGGTTTCCTGCTCGACCTGCTGCGGCGGAACGGGTGGCACATGGGCCGCTCGGCCCGCGAGGCGGGGGTGGATCGCAAGACCATCGAGCGGATGGTCAAGAAGCACGGCCTCCGCCCCGAGGCCCCTCCGCAGCACGGAGCCTGACCCCGCCGCGTTGGGGCGTGGGCGCCCCATCCGTGGGGACGCCGCTCCCCGCGCCGTCTCCACCGCTCGCCTCCGCGACCCTCTCCATCTCGCGCGCTGAGCGAGGGGACATCGCCGTCCCATGCCGGCCGTCCGTCGGACGGTCCGGCATTCACGCGGATGGCGCATGAATGCCGCGTGAGCCCCGCTTCCACGCCTCGGGCGCCCCGCCGGAACGGATCTTGCTCAGCCCCCTGCGGTTTCTCCTGAGCCCGTCCCGGCGTGAGGGGTGTGAGCAGGGAACGGGTCCGGCGGGGCTACACAGGGCGCGGACGGATCGGCCTCCGGACGAGCCGCGCCTCCACCGGACCTCCATTTCGAGCGGAGCAGAGGAAACGGCCGGCGACGCCGGCCGGCAACGTGGGCCTGACGTGAGGAGGATCGGGGCATGGTGAGCGGGACGCAGCGGTGGATCACGAGGATGCTGGCCGTGACGGCGGGAGCGGGGCTGCTCGCGGCCTGGCCCGCCTGGGCGGAGGCGCCGCACGCGGGCCATGGAGCGGAGGCGACGGCGATGCCCGTGCACCGGCCGGCCGGGCCGGTGCTGCAGGAGAAAATGGCCAGGGCCGTCGAGCAGATCGAGCAGCAGGTGAAGAGCCGGGGACCCTTCCAGGGCGCCGGCGCGCACGCCAGGCAGCAGGGCGTGCTGCTGGTCGCGGAAGATCCCGACAAGGTGAAGGTGGGCGAGGGCGCGCGCTGCCCGGCCACGGCGCCGGTCCGGGCCTTCGACGTCACGGCCATCAACGTCGAGATCACGCTCAACCGCTTCGGCGACTTCTTCCCCGGCTACATGTACGTGCTGACCGAGAACCTCGAGGGGGTCCGGGCCGAGGAGGCCAGGAACAGAGCCGCGCGCGCGAGCGACGACCCGACGTTCGCCGGCGGCGCGGTGTCCAACGGGCTTCAGGGCGACCTCATCCAGCCGCTCGTGATCCGCGCCAACCAGGGCGACTGCCTGCGCCTCACCCTGCGCAACCGGATCGACGGCGAGCCCACGAACCTGATCATCAACGGCTCCCAGATGCTCGTCAGCGCCACCGGCAAACCGGCCACGGCCAACAACCCCGAGGCCCTGGTCCAGCCCGGCGCCGTCGGGCAGTTCGAGTGGTACATCCGCCCGGAGCTCCAGGAGGGCGGCCGGGCCTTCCATAGCCACGCCACCCGCGACCAGTACTCGCTCGGCATGCTGGGCGCGCTGATCGTGGAGCCCCGCGGCTCGCGGCACCTGAGCCCCTTCACGGGCGAGGAGATGAAGAGCGGCTGGGAGGCCATGATCGACCCGCCGGCGGCGGCGGACTTCCGCGAGTTCGTGATCTTCTACCACGAGGCCGGCGACGAGACGTTCCGGATCCTCGACCGCAAGGGGGACATGCTCCCCCAGCGCGACCCGCACACCGACACCTACCGGCCGGCGGCGCGGCTGCTCAACTACCGGAGCGAGCCGCACGGGACCAGGCTGGAGCTCCAGGCGCACCTCGTCGGGTTCGCGGACGAGTCCCAGGGCTACGGGTCCTACACCTTCGGCGACCCGGCGACCACGATTCCGCGCTCCTACCTGGGCGACCCGGCCAAGTTCCGGATGATCGGCGGGTCCGAGATCGTGCACTCCCACCACCTCCACGGCGGGTCCATCCGTTGGGCGCGCCAGCCCGGGGCGAGCCAGCTCGACCCGACGCTGAGCAAGAGCGGGCCGGTGAAGTTCCCGGCGATCCGCGACACGTCGGACCGGCTCGACGTCCAGTCCATCGGCCCCTCCGAGGTCTACGACGAGGTGATCGAGGGCGGCTCGGGCGGCCTCCAGGCCCTCGCGGGCGAGTTCGTGTTCCACTGTCACATTCCGCAGCACTACGTCACCGGCATGTGGGGGTTCTGGCGCGTGTACAACACGCTGCAGACCGCGGACAACCGGAACGACGTGATGCCGCCGCTGGCGGAGCTGCCGGACCGCCGGGGCGCGATGAAGCCCGCCGTCACCTCCGAGAAGCTGGTCGGGACGATCGTGGACTGGTACGGCGGCAAGCGGTACGAGATCACCAGGGACAAGACCGACTGGAAGGCGAACCCGGTCAAGGTCTCGATCAAGGACTGGGTGGAGTCCATGCTCCCCCCGCAGGGTCTCCCGGGGAAGACCGAGGACCAGGTCCGGCAGGCCAAGGCCCATGACGCGACCGTCGTGAACTGGAAGTGGGACGGGCTTCGGGCGCTGAACGAGCCGGAGACCCCCCACCGGTGGGCGGACTACGCCTCGCCGACCCCGAACGAGCGGCCGGCGATCACCTTCGACCCCAAGACCGGCAAGCTGGCCTTCCCCTGGCTGCGCCCGCACCTCGGGAAGCGGCCGCCCTTCGCGCCCAACCACGGCGGGGCGCCGTGGCTGGAGCCCTTCCACCTGCGGGAGGACGGGACGCGGAGCACCGAGCCGCCCAAGCCGGGCGAGCAGGGGCCCTGGAGTCTCTGTCCGTCGGACTCGCCGCGGAAGTTCTACACGATCCATTCGATCACCCTGCCGATCACGCTGAAGAAGGCCACGGCCAAGACGCCGGCGATCGTGGACCCGATCGGCATGATCTTCGTCCTGCACGAGGAGGAGGAGGAGGTCCGCCGGACGCCGGAGAAGCAGGTGCCGCTGGTGATCCGCGGCAACGTCTACGACTGCGTGGACATCATCTTCAAGAACGAGATCCCGGACGACGAGCGGACCGGGTGGGCCAACAAGATCAACCTGCACCCGCACTTCTTCCAGTTCGACACGAGCGCGTCGGACGGACCGACGATCGGGTTCTCCTACGACATGTCCCTGCGCGCGTTCACGATGCTGACGGACCCCGAGCCGGAGAAGGGCATGCCGTTGCCGGCCAACACGACCCTGACGGCCGACAGCAAGCCCGGCGCCCGCAGCCTCACGCTGGCGGACCCCTCCAAGCTCCACGAGCAGACGGAGCTGGGGATCGGGATGGACGACCCCACGTATTTCGAGGTGGCGCGCATCAAGAAGATCACCGGGAAGACGGTCCACTTCGACGCGCCGTTGAAGCACGCGCACCGGAAGGGGGACATCGCGAGCGTGGAGTTCATCCGCGAGCGTTGGTACGTGGACGCCGACTTCGGGACCGTGTACTGGCACGACCACGTGTTCGGCACCGATACCTGGGGGCACGGGCTGTTCTCCGCCTTCATCACCGAGCCGCCCCGCTCCACCTACCACGACCCGGTGACGGGCCGGGAGATCCGCAGCGGCCCCATCGCCGACATCCATACGCTGGAGCCGGTCTCGGCCCACATCCGGGGCAGCTTCCGCGAGGTGATGATGCACATCATGGACAGCAACGCCCGCACGGCGGAGCTGATCACGACCGACAACCCGCAGGCCAAGCTGGGTGCGGTGAGCGTGGACGGCCCGCCCTCGCACAAGTTCCCGGACCGGATCAACAAGTCGGCGATGTGGTTCCTGAACGGCGGGGAGGCGACGACCGGGAGCGGCTACAGCATGAGGGTGGAGCCGCTGAGCGTGCGGCTCGCCAACGCCCCCGACCCGTCGAAGCTGTTCGCGTCGGCCGTCCACGGGGACCCGGGGACGCCGCTCTTGCGGGCCTACCTGGGCGATCCGATCGTCGTCCGCGCCCTCGTCGGCTCGGCCAACGAAGTCCACACCTGGCACGTGACCGGGCATTGGTTCCCCATGGAGCGGTACGGCACGACGGCCATGCCGCGCAGCACGATCCACCTGGCGATCGGCGAGCGGTATGACCCGGCCATCCCGGCCGCGGGCGGCCCCCAGCAGATGGCGGGGGACTACCTCTACTACAGCGGCCGGGCCTCCCACTTCGCGGAGGGGAGTTGGGGGATTTTTCGGGTCTACGACGAGCCCCGGAAGGACCTGAAGCCCCTCCCGGGCCGCGAGGAGATCCGGAAGTCGGCGCCGTCGGTCTGTCCGGCCGACGCACCGGTGAAGACCTTCAACGTCGTGGCGATCGACCAGCAGCACCGCTACCACGACGGTGCCCCGGGGGTCATGGAGGTGGACCTCGAGCGCAAGATGGTCTTCGGCAACGAGCGGGGGAAGATGTACATCCTCGAAGGGGACCGGGGGCGGGTGAAGGCCGGCGAGCTGAGGCCGAGCCCGCTCACGCTGCACGTGAACGTCGGGGACTGCGTCACGATCAACCTGAAGAACGAGATGGCGAAGGAACGGGCCGGCTTCCACGTGGACATGATGGCCTTCGACCCGAGGGACTCCTTCGGGGCCAACGTCGGCGATAACCCCGGCGACCAGACCGTGGCGCCGGGCGAAAGCCGGACGTACACGTACTACGCGCACCCGCAGTACGGCGAGCTGGCGGCCATGATCCAGGACTGGGGCAACGTGGTCGAGAACCCCCGAAACGGCCTCTTCGGCGCCGTCATCATCGGCCCGAAGGGCTCGACCTACCGCGACCCGGTCACCGGCGAGGACCTCACGCTCAAGAGCAGTTGGCGAGCCGACGTGATCGTGGACCGGACGGTCCCCGGCAACGAGCATCGCCGGAACTACCGCTCCTTCGCCCTGATGTTCCAGGACGAGGACAACATCATCGGCGTGAGCTTCATGCCCTACCTCCAGCAGACGGCCGGCATCACCGCGGTGAACTACCGCTCGGAGCCGACCGCCTGGCGGATCGAGCAGGGGTGCGAGGTCTCCGAGGTCTTCTCCTGCGCCAAGGCGGGAGAGACGCCCTCCACGCCGACGCTGATGGCCCACGTGGGCGATCCGGTGGCGATCCACGTCCTGGGAGTCTTCAGCGAACAGGTGCAGCTCTTCACGGTGGACGGCCACGAGTGGCCGCACGAGCCCTACATGACGGGCGCCGACCTCGTGAGCACGATGGAGTTCGGCGGCGCGGAGGTCATCAACGCCTACCTGCACGGCGGGGCCGGCGGGCCCAACGGGGTGGCGGGCGACTACCTCTGGAAGAACCAGCGCCCGGCCTTCATGCACGCGGGGCAGTGGGGCCTCTTCAAGGTCCTGCCGGTGGGGGACCGGCGGATCCTGCCCTTGACCCCGCAGGCGCCGGAGACCAGGACGGCGGAGCGGCCGGGGGAGGGAGCGGTGACGCGGACGGCCGGCCCCGTCGGGGAGCGGCCCTGATCGCGGGCGACGCCGGGTGGGCGAGGCAATCAGCCCGATGAGGCAGCGATGAGCGGATGGACTCTCGGCTTGGCGACGGTCCTGGGGCTGGCCCTGGCGACCGGATGGACGGAGGCGGGCCTGGCCGCCAGCTATGAGGCGGGACCGGTGAGGGACGGGGGCGGCATCACGGGCGTGGTCCGCTTCTCGGGGACCGTCCCGCCGCCCAAGCGCTTCGAGCTGCGCCGGGCCCCGGATCGCGGCTATTGCGGCGCCCTGTCGGACGGGTCCGGGGCGCGCACGCTGCGCGAGGTCGCGGTGGACGCGCACGGCGGGCTCAAGGACGTGGTCGTGACCGTGGAAGGCGTGGAGAGGGGCAAGCCCTTCGAGCTGCGCGAAACGAGGCTGGAGGCCAATGTCTGCCAGTTCCTCCCCTTCGTCTCGGTCCTGCGCGACCGCGCGCCCTTGACCGTCATGAACCTGGACCCGGTGGCGCACGATCTTCAGGTGTACGAGCGGGACCGGGACCATGTCGTTATCATGTTCCACCGGCCCTCGTTGACCGGGAGCGGCACGACGGGTCTGATCAGGATGACCGGCGCCCGTCGGGAGATGGTCATGCAGTGCGGCATGCATCCCTACATGCGGGCGCACGGCCTGGCGGTGGACAATCCCTACTACGCGGTCAGCGCGCGGGACGGCTCCTTCGCCATCGCGGACCTGCCGGCGGGGACCTACCGGGTCAGGGCCTGGCACCCGGTCCTGGGCGTCCAGGAGCGGGAGGTGACGGTGCGGGCGGGCGAGGCGACCGAGGTGCCGTGGACGTTCGGCGCGCCATAGGCTCGGGCCGGCTCCGCCGCCTGTCCGCCGGACTGGCCGCCGCCCTCCTGCTGGGGGCGGCCGTCGCGCCGGGGGCCGAGGGCCCGGCGGACGGTCGGCCGGCCGTGGAGGGCGGCCGCGTCGAAGTGGTGCTGGCCGCGGACTATCGGAAGGACCTCCCGGCGATCATCGAAGAATTCGCCAAGGCGGGGCTCGCGAACGTCCACGTGCAGTTCATGCGCCTGGGGCGGCCGCCGACCAACCTCGGGCTCGGTCGGGAGGTGACGGCCGAGCGGGCGAGGGCGGCGATCCGGATGGCCGTGAAGTACAATGGCGGCGTCACGGTCCTGCTCCCGGCCTCCCTCTTCCCGCCGCGCTTCGTGACCATCGCGTCCTCGAACTTCGACGACACCGTCGAGTGTCCGATCGGCGCCGCGGACCTCGCGCGGCTCAAGGACCCGGCGCTGACGACCGAGCAGTTCCATGCCCTGTATCGTGACCTGACCCGGCCGCGGGACGGCCGCCCCGCGCGAGGGGGCCGGCGATGATGCGCGTCGCCCTGATCGGCGCGCTGCTGCTCCCGGCGACCGGCGCGGTCGCGGACGGGCCCATGCCCCCCGCCGAGCGTCGGGTGCACGTCCAGGCCATGTTGCGCGACGCGGAGGACATGGTCGCGCACGGGGGGATGGGGGACGCGGCGGCCATCGTCCACCATTGCGGTGGGCTCGTGGCCCACGCGGAGGCGCTCCTCGGCGCGCTCCCGCCCGACCATCCCCACGGCCGGGAGGCCGCCGCGCACCTGCGGCGCGCCGTGGCCCATTGCCGGCGGGTCGCCTCCCTCGGCGCTTCCGTCGATCCTGGCCTCAGCCTGAACCCCGCCACCAAGGCGCGCGCCGCCGCCCGCGACGCGGCCCGGCACCTCTCGGCCATCGGAGACTGACGGCCCAGGCCGCCCGGCGCGCCCGCCGCAGGCAAGGTGCAATCTTCTCCGGAATGTGGTAACGAAGGGGCCTCGTCGCGCCGAGGAGGGCGCCGCCCAGATGCCCATGCGTGGCCGACTGCCGTGGCTCACCGCCCTGCTCCTCGCCGCCGTCCTGTCCGGCGGCGGCTGTTTCCACACGATCCACGTCGCGCCGGAGCCCGACCGGACCGCGGAGGCGCCGATCCCCGCCGCCGTCCGGGTCGAGGTGGCGGAGCTGACCCAGCAGGGGCCGGGCAGCCTCCCGCGGATCTACTATCTCAAGTGGACGAAGCAGGATTTGCAGCAGGCGATCGAGCGCTACCTGCAGAAGCGGGGCACCTTCGCCGGCCCGCCGGGCGCGAAGCCGGAGCTGGTCCTCTCGCTCACGGCCTCCCTGCAGATGGACCACAACGACCGGTACAGCTTCCGCTTTCGCGTGCAGGGGACCTTCCTCCGGGAGGGGCGGACAGGGGGCAAGGTCTACAGCGGGGCGGGGTGGGCGCCTGGGCCCTGGGCGCGATGGAGCACCGCGTCGGACCAGGGTCCCATCAACGAGGCGGTCCGCCTCGCGCTCGACGAGCTGTTCGCCGGCATCGAGGCCGACGGGGAGGCGGCGCTCGAGCCCGGGACGTCCTAGCCCGCGCCGGCCTATCGCAGGGAGGCCCTCGGCACCGCGGGCTTCGGCTCCTCCGCCTGGCCGCCGGTCAGGCGGAGCGGCTCCCGGCCCTTCAGATGGTCGGGCGTGATGATGTAGTTGCCGCCCATGCTCGTCGCCCAGACGGACATCGCCGCGTCCGTGTCGCCGCCGGAGAAGGCGAAGGTCAGGACGCCGACGGTGCCGCCGACGATGGCGTAGGCCACCTTGGCCGCGCCGTAGGGGACGGTCAGGACCCAGGCGGCCGCGCTGATGCCCCACTCCGAGGGCGGCTCCGACGGCGCGGGCTCGGCGGCCGGGGCCGGACCGGCCGACAGCAACGGGAGGCCGCAGAGGGTCAGGGCCAGCGCCAGGGCGATCGACGGCATGAACGGGGAACGGCTCACGAGCATGGGGCGCCTCTCCTCCTTTCCCATGTCTTCCTCCATCGCGGTGAACGGCCGCTCGCCACTTAGGGGACACATCATACGACATTTTCCGCCGCGGCTCCAGGGGGAAATCGGGGAAACGGGGAGGGGCGCGTGAGCGGAGCATCGTTTCGGGTTGTCCGGGTCGAGTCGTGGCCGGCCGACGTCGCCCTGACCGATCCCTTCGTCGTCGCGACCGGCTCCCGCCCGGTCGCCGAAATCGCCTTCCTGCGCGTCACGCTCGCCGGGGGCGCGCGGGGCTACGGCGAGATGGCGCCGTTCCCGGAGGTCGGCGGAGAGGATCGCGCCTCCTGCCTGGCCGCCGCGGGCCGGCTGGCCCGGGCGGCGCTTGGGACCTCCGCGCTCGAATACCGGCGGCTCGGGCGCCTGTTCGCCGAGATGGAGCCGGGCCGGCCGGCGGCGCGCTGCGGGCTGGAGAGCGCGCTCCTCGACGCGCTCTGTCGCGCGGCCGGCCTGCCGCTGTGGGGCTTCTGGGGCGGGGCGGACGTCCGCGAGCGCGAGACGGACATCACCATCCCGATCGCCGATGCGGCCCGGACCGTCGCGCTCGCGCGCGGCTGGCACGCCCGCGGGTTCCGGCTGTTCAAGACGAAGGTCGGCGCGGACCTGGATCGGGACCTCCGGCGGCTGGAGGCGCTCCACCGCGCCCTCCCGGACATCTCGATCATCGCGGACGCGAACCAGGGCTTCACCGCGGGCGAGGCCCTGACCTTCGCGCGCGGCGTCGGGCGGTTCGGGGGCCGCCTGGTCTTGCTGGAGCAGCCGGTGCCGCGGGAGGACTTGGAGGGGATGGCCGCGCTGCGCCGGGAGGCGGGCGTGCCCGTGGCGGCGGATGAGTCCGTCCGGTCGCTTGCGGACGCCCGTCGGCTGGTCAAAGCCGGGGCCGCGGACGTCGTGAACGTCAAGATCACGAAGAGCGGCCTGCTGGAGGCGACGGCCATCGCCGGCTTCGCCCGCGCGAGCGGGCTGGGCCTGATGGCCGGCGGCATGGTCGAGACGCGCCTGGCGATGGGCTGCTCGTTCGGGCTCGTGCTCGGGCTCGGCGGCTTCGACTGGCTCGACCTGGACACGCCGCTGCTCCTGGCCGCCGACCCCGTGAAGGGCGGGTTCCGGTACGAGGGGCCGCGGCTCCTGCCCTGGGCCGGCGCCGGGCTGGACCTGGAGGTCGCCGGCGGGCCGGTGACCACCGTCGAGTGACCGGACCGGCCTGAAACGACGGGATTGACAGGGCGGTCGCGGTCGGCTAGCGTGGCACCGCTTGCGCCCCACCGTGCGCGACGAGGGTTCTATGCCGAGCCTGCCGAGAGGATTCCCGGCGATCGCCGCCTGTCTGCTGCTGCTCGCCGCGGCGCCGGCCGCCGGGGCCCGCGACGGCAAGGCCGCGGCCGACGAGACCGTCCGGACCATCCTGGAACGCGGCCTCGTCGTGACCGTGCCCCCCTTCGAGCAGCTCAAGACCCTGATCGAGGCGGAGGGGGCCGACGTGGCGACGCTGACCGTTCCGGTGAGCCTGCAGGCCACGGACGCGGCGCGCACGGCCCTGGAGTCCGCCGCGCGGGAGCTGGACGGCGTCGTGCTGGACGCGGTCCTGGAGCTGGATTACGGCATCGTGTCCGTCTCGGCCCGCTCGGTGAGGATCAGCCGCGACCCCGCCCTGCTCGAGTACTTCCAGCGGCGCATCGGCGCGCTCCTCCTGCGGCTCGACTTCCAGCTCGAGGGCGGCGGCGCCTACGCCTGCACGACCGGCAATCCCTGGCGGATCCCGGTCGCGCCCGTGTCCACGCTCTTCGCCTACGGCGGCCGGCCCAGCATCCAGGGACTCGGCCTCTCCTCTTCCTACGACGGTCGGGACGACGGGTTCGTCGCGGCGCGGAGCGACACGATCAAGGTGAACTTCAAAGCGATGATTCCCCAGGCGGACATGGCGCGGGTGAAGGCCGTCGCGGCGCGGGTCGTGGAAGGCACGGGGGACGAGCCGGAGGGGGCCTGCCGGCGGGTCACCCCGTAGGGTGGGTCTCGGTCGGGTCCACGGACTCTTCGCACCGCCGGCAATCCAGGAATTCCCCCAGCCGCGCCGCCCGTCCCGCTTCGCTCAGTACCCAGGGCCGGAAGGCGAAGGGCGGCTGGTGGCGCACGTGCTGCCCGTGGCCGCAGGCCAGGTCGGCGACCCAGTCGCCCCCTGCGTCCCGGTGGAAGCCGATGATGCGCTGCCGCATGGTCCGCCCACGCTCCGGTGGCGCCGCCGGACAGCGCAGCCTAGCATATCACCGGCCGGCGGAGTGCCGAACCGGAGCCGACAGGAGGAAGAGATGAGCCGCGCACAGGGACCGACCGGCACGGAGACGGCCACGCTCGCGGGTGGCTGCTTCTGGTGCCTGGAAGCGGTCTATGACCAGGTGAAGGGCGTCCGCTCGGTGGAGTCCGGCTACACCGGCGGGTCGGTGCCCGACCCGACCTACGAGGCGGTCTGCCTCGGCCGCACGGGCCATGCCGAGGCGGTGCGGCTCGTCTTCGCCCCCTCCGTCGTGACCTACGCCGAGCTCCTGGAGATCTTCTTCGCCATCCACGACCCGACGACGCTCAACCGCCAGGGCAACGACGTGGGCACCCAGTACCGCTCGGCCATCTACTACCATTCGCCGGAGCAGAAGGCGGCGGCGGCGGCGATGATCGCGCGCCTGACGGCGGAGGGGCTGTTCGACAAGCCGATCGTCACCGAGCTGGCCCCGGCCGGTCCCTTCTACGTCGCCGAGGACTACCACCAGGAATACTTCGTCCGCAACCCCGCCCAGCCCTACTGCGCCTACGTGGTCGGCCCCAAGGTCGCCAAGTTCCGCCGGGCCTTCGCCGCGAAGCTGAAGGCCTGACGAAGCGCCGGGCGAAGCCCCGGCGCATGTGGGAAGGTACAGTCATGGCCGGCCTCTTCAGAGGTCTGGAACGCATCGAGGAGGCGCGCGAGCGCCCGACCGGCGCGAGCTTCATGGCCGGGCTCTTCGTCGGCCGCCCCGACTTCACCCTCCTGACCCCGCCCCCGGAGCCCCCCGACGAGCGCGCCGCGGGCGAGGCCTACTGCCGCCGGATCGAGGAGTTTCTCCGCGCCCGCGTGGACCCGGATGAGATCGAGCGCTCCGCGAAGATCCCCGAGGCCGTGCTCCGGGGGCTCTTCGACCTCGGCGCCTTCGGGATGAAGATCCCGAAGGAGTACGGGGGCCTCGGCTTCTCGTACCGGAACTACGGCCGCGTGCTCACGCTCATGGCGAGCTGGAGCAACATCCTCGCGCTGACCGTCGCCGTGCCCCAGTCCATCGGGATCGCCATGCCGATCCTCCTGTTCGGCGACGAGCGGCAGAAGCGGACCTACCTGCCCCAGGTCGCCCGCGACTGCCTCTCCGCCTTCGCCCTCACCGAGCCCTCCACCGGCTCCGACGCGGCCAACGTCCGGACCGAGGCCAGGCTGGAGCGGAGCGGCGGGGCGTTCCGGGTGACCGGCGAGAAGCTCTGGTGCACGAACGGCCCGATCGCGCGCTACCTCACGTTGATCGCCCGCGTGCCCGCGCGCCGGGTCGTCCGGGACGGCGCGACGACGTGGCAGCCGGTCCCCGAGGGCGAGCGGGAGGACGACCGCGTCCACACGGCCTTCATCCTGGACATGCGCGAGCCCGGCGTGACGGTCCGGCAGCGCTGCCGGTTCGAGGGCTGCCGGGGCATCGAGAACGCCTACCTGACGCTGGAGGACGTCCGCATCCCGGCGGAGAACCTCATCGGCGAGGTCGGCCGCGGGCTCCGCTACGCGCTCACCATCCTGAACGTCGGCCGCGCGATCAGCATCCCAGCCATCTGCCTCGGCATGGCCAAGCAGGCCTGGCAGCCGACGCTCGACCGCGCGAACCGCCGCGTCACCTTCGGCCGACCGCTCGCCGAGCGGCAGACCCAGCAGATGCGGGTCGGCCGCATGGCGACGGACCTCTTCGCGATGGAGGCCCTGGCCGCGCTCGTCTGGGCCCTGGCCGACCAGCATCGCTACGACATCCGGATCGAGGCGGCTCTCGCGAAGATCGCCGCCTCGGAGGGAACGATCCGGTTCCTGCGCGACGCGCAGATTCTCTTCGGCGGGATGGGCTATGAGACGGCCGACTCCAAGCGCGAGCGGGGCGAACCGGCCTTCGGCATCGAGCAGCTCGTGCGCGACGCGGAGATGTACCGGATCGGCGAGGGGGCGACGGACATCCTGCGGCCCTTCGTCGCCCGCGAGGGCCTGAGCCCCCACCTGGAGCGGGCGAAGAGCTACCTGGACGAGGGTGCGACGGCCGGATGGCGCCGGCGCGCCCTCCTCGCGCTGGCGGGCTCCTACCTGCCCTGGTTCCTGGCGCGGCTGCGGCCCGTCCGGCTGCCGGGCGGGCCGCCGTTCCGTCATCCGAAAGTCGCCGCAGCGCTCCGCTACGTGGAGC
The DNA here is from genome assembly GCF_979578155.1 of Candidatus Nitrospira neuquenensis. Taxonomy (NCBI): domain Bacteria; kingdom Pseudomonadati; phylum Nitrospirota; class Nitrospiria; order Nitrospirales; family Nitrospiraceae; genus Nitrospira; species Candidatus Nitrospira neuquenensis. The sequence continues at coordinate 292,865 of NZ_CEFZDU010000011.1, forward strand.
GCGAGAGTCGCCGGCTGGCCCGCGCGATCCTCTTCGCCATGGCCCGGCGGCGGGCGGCGCTCATGGACGACCAGGGGCGGCAGAACCGGATCGAGCAGGCCGGCGAGGACCTGCTCGTCGTCGCGGCGGCGGCGCTCGCCGCGGAGGCGCGGGAGCGCGAGGCGAAGGACGCCTCGGCCTGGGACCTGGCGGATGAGGTCGTCCGGCAGGCCCGTGAGCGGGTGGCCCTCGCCGTCCGCGGCCTGATCAGGAATGAGGACGAGGCGCCGGCGACCGTCGGCCGGCGCGCGCTGGCCGGCGCCTACGGCTTCCTCTCCGGCGGCGTGATCCGGCGCGGGCTCGCGGACTACGGCGCAGCGCCGAAGGCGCCCGAGCGGTCGAGGGAGGCGGACCCATGACGGAGGAGACGAGGGACGCGCTGGTCCAGCTCGCCGTCCTCACGGCCGTCCAGGTGGAGCGCGCGCCGGGGCCGGTGGAGCGACGCCTGGTGCTCCTGCGCGCCTTCGCGGAGGCGCGGCGCCTCAACCCCGCGCTCGTCGAGGAGCCGGACCTGTCCCTGCTGAACGGGCTGCTCCGGCAGCGGGAGGCGCTGGTGCCCAACCTGCAGGCCCTGTGGCTGGAAGACCCCGAGGCGAGCTAGCTCACAGCAGGCCGTGCCGCTCGCGGCCGATCCTGCCGTCGTACAGCCGCGACGACTTGAAGGGCTCGTACCGCCCCGCCGCGGCCTGGACGGCGACCCGCTCGCGCAGCGCGGCCATCTCCCGCTCGGAGTAGGGCGTGAAACGGCGGGCGAGGGCCAGGTTCCGCCTGAGCACCTCCAGCGAGTCGATCCCGCTCACGACCGTCGCCACGGGGAGGCTCAGCACGTACCGCAACGCCTCCTCCGCCGTGACGAGCCCGTGCCGGAGCGGCTCGGCGTTCCCGCCCATCGTCTTCATCGCGAGCGGGGCGATGCCGCGGCGGGCGAGCTCGGGCAGCACCCCCCGCTCGAAGCTGCGGTAGGTGCCGTCGAAGACGTTCAGCGGGAGCTGGCAGGCGTCGAAGGGGAAGTCGCGCGCGAGCATCGCCAGGTGGATCGCCGGGTCCTTGTGCCCCGTGAAGCCGAGGAACCGGACCTTGCCCTGCCGTTTCGCCTCGACCAGCGCCTCGACCGCGCCGCCCGGCGCGAAGTGCCGCTCGGGGTCGTCCTCGTAGATGACCTCGTGGATCTGCCAGAGGTCCAGGTAGTCGGTCCGCAGGCGGCGGAGGGAATCCTCGAGCTGCCGCAGCGCGACCGTCTTGTCCCGGCCGTGGCTGCAGACCTTCGTCATCAGGAAGGCCTCCTCCCGGCGGCCCGCCAGGGCCTTGCCCATCAGCTCCTCGGCGCGGCCTCCGTGGTACTCCCAGGCGTTGTCCATGAAGGTCAGGCCGGCATCCAGCGCTTCGTGGACGATCCGGAGCGCCTCGGCCTCGCTCGCGACCCGGCCCAGGTGCGCGCCGCCGAGGCAGAGCGCCGAGACGGTCAGGCCGGTGCGGCCGAAGGGCCGGCGGGGGATCTCCCCGGTCGCCGCGCGCGCCTCCGGCGCGCCCACCTGCGCGAGGGCGCGGGCCGCGGCCAGCGGCCCGCCCAGCGCCGCCGCCGCGCCGAGCGCGCCGAGGCCCGCGAGGACCTGCCGGCGGCCGACCGGCGTCCGCTCCGGCTTGCGGTCCGATGCGTGATGGTCCATGGCGACCTCCCAGGCGATGGGTTGCCTTACGCATAGCCGATTTCTCCTGCCAAATCCAGGGGCGCGGGGCCGAGCGGGTTCCCCCGGTTGTGTCCCCACGGCCCTTCCTGTATACAGACCCCATGCGACCCGGTTCGCGCCGATGGGCGTCGTGTCTCGTGCTCGCCGCGCTGCTCGGCCTCGCGCCCGGCGCGCCGGCCGGGCGCCCCGCCGCGCCGGCCCCGCCGCCGGCCGAGACCCACGAGATCCAGAAACACCTCGCCGCCATCGCCGCGCTCGCCGAGCCCTCGCCGACCGTCGCCGTCCCGGCCGGCTGGTTCCTGATGGGCACCGTCCGCAAGGACGACGACCCCTACGGCCTCGCCACGCAGTTCGACGACACGGAGCTGCCGCAACGCCGGGTCTGGCTCGACGCCTACGCCATCGACCGCGACGAGGCGAGCCTGGGCGAGGTCCTGGCCCATTGGCGCGCCGCGCGCCGCCAGGCGTCGCCGGCGCTCAAGCAGCTCATCTGGCACCTGATCAGCGTCCACGCGATGCCGGACGCAGTCCTCGCGCGCTGGCCGGCCCTCTACGTGACCTGGGCCGAGGCGGAGGACTTTTGCCGCGCCAAGGGGAAGCGTCTGCCGACCGAGGCGGAGTGGGAGAAAGCGGCGCGCGGCGCGGAGGGGCGGGTCTTTCCCTGGGGCGATGCGCCGCCGGAACCGGGCCTCGCCGTGTTCGGCCAATACCATGTCCACGAGATTCCCCTCGTCGCGGCGGTCAACGGCGGCGAGGAAGGGCAGAGCCCCTACGGCCTGCGGCACATGGCCGGCAACGTCGCCGAGTGGGTGCAGGACTGGTTCGGGTTCGACTACTACTCGATCATGCCGGACCGCAACCCGCCGGGCCCGGGACCCGGCCGCTACAAGGTCGTCCGCGGCGGCTCCTGGAAGAGCAAGCCCGCCATGCTGCGCGCGGCCACGCGCGGCGGCGCGCCGCCGGAGCAGCGCGCGCCCACCGTCGGTTTTCGCTGCGCGAAAGCCGGTCCGTGAGATCGCCCCGCGGCCCCTTCGTCGGCAGGCCCCCCTCAAGTCCCCCGCCGCGCCGGCCGACAGAGAAGGCAAGGATGGCGAAGGAGGCGGGGGGAGATGGAGCAGCCCCACGGAACCTGGGCGGGCACGTCCTTCAAGATGGTCGCGGGGCCGTCCGGCCGGGTCCGCCCCGCGGCCCCCGCCGTCTATGCCGGCTGGCAGCCGGGCACGCGCCATCATCCCGGCTTTGAGATCTGGACCCTCACCAGGGACATCGCGGGCCATCCCGCCGGCTCCAGTGTCAGCCGACAGACCCTGGAACTGGCCGGGTTCGCCTGTCCCTCTCGGCCCTGACCGCCGGCCGCCGCCCTTGCATTTTCCTTCCACCCTCCCTACGATCCGCTCCGGCTCATCCTGCTCGCCGTCCTCTTCGTTCCCGGAGGTGCGTCCTGTTGCGGCGGCTCCCGGCCCTGGTCGGGCTTTCGCTTGCGCTGCTCCGGGCGACGTCCGTCCCGGCTGCGGGGGAGCCGTCGCCGGCGCGCGAGGTCCTGGTCGGCACCTGGGCCTGCCAGTCCGTCTACGGCGGCCCCTTCACCGGCCGCGCCTGCCCCACCTGGCCCCCGTTGACCCTGAACGCGGACGGGACCTATGTGTGGGGAAGCGAGCGCGGGGCCTGGAGCGTCGAGGAGGGCCGGTTGCGCCTCTCCGCCCGCACGGCTACGGGGACGCTCGATGCCGACGGCAGGCTGGTCGTGGAGTATGAAGTCAAGGGCGTCGCCTACCGGCAGACCCTCTTCAAGCGATGACGCCATCGCCTCGGGCGAGGGGCGGCGCGTGTCGGCCTCCCCGCGGCCAGGACACCGGATCGGCCGGCCCGCCGCGTGCTGTCTGGGCGCGGTCCTCTGCGCCTGCCTGCCCCACGCCGACTTCTCCGGCGAGGTGGTCGAGGTCGCGGACGGCGACGTCATCGGGGTGCAGTACCTCGACGCGCGGGTCTGGGTGCGGCTGCACGGCGTGGACTGTCCGGACCCCGGTCAACCCTACGGGCCGCGGGCGAAACGGATCGCGGCGGACCTGGCGATGGGCCAGACGGTGAAGGTGGAGGTCGTCTCGCGGGACGAGCAGGGGCGGTTCGTCGGGGATGTCGTCATGCCCGGCGGCACCCTGTTGAACGAGACGCTCGTGGACCTGGGCGCCTGCTGGTGGGACCGTCGCGCCGCGCCGGACGACCATCGGCTCGAATATCTGGAAGAAGGCGCGCGCCGGGCGAAGCGGGGGCTCTGGACCGACCCCGATCCCCTGCCGCCCTGGGAGTACCGGATGTTCCGGGAAGGCAGGCCCTGAGCGCCGCGGTCGGAGCAGCCGCTACCGCGTCGCCGAATGGGTGCTCGACGGGGCCTCGGCGGGATAGAGCACGATCTCGATGCGCCGGTTCTGCTGCCGGCCCTCTTCGGTGGCGTTGTCCGCGACGGGACGGGTGTCGGCGTAGCCGACGGCCGAGAGCCGCTCGGGCGCGATGCCGCCCTCCAGCACCAGGTACCGCACGACGCTCGTCGCGCGCGCCGCCGACAGCTCCCAGTTCGAGCGGTACTTGCCCTGGAGCGAGGCCTTGAGCGGCTTGTTGTCCGTGTGGCCCTCCACCCGGATGGCGGCGGCGCCGGCCTCGGCCAGTTGAGCGGCCACGCGGGCGAGGATGGCCCGGCCCTCGGGCGCGATCCGGCTGTCGCCGGACTTGAAGAGGAGACTGGCGACGATCGAGAAGGACACCGTCCCGTCCGGCGAGGCCGTCGCGACCACCGGCCCGGATGCCGGCGCGGCGGCCGCCCGGGCCAGCTCCTGCTCCCGCTCCATGAGCTGCTGCGCCGACCGTTCCGCGGCGACCGAGAGTGTCTGCACCTGGCCGCGCAACGCCTGGACCTGCTCTTCGAGCTGCTGCCGGCCGGCCTGCGCCCCCTCCTGGTCCTTGCGGGCGGCCTCCAGGGCCGCCCGGGCCGCGGCCTGGTCCAGCTCGAGTCGCTGAATCCGCTCCTCCAGCGCCTGCGTCGCCCGCTCGGCCCGGTCGCGCTCCTGCTGAGTGAGGACCTTGGCCTCCTCGGCCTCCCTGGTCGCCGCGGTCAACTGCTCCCGGAGCGCGCGCAGTCGGTCCTCCCGCTCCCGCACGGCCGCCTCCGACGCCTCCTTCGCCTCGCGTGCCGCGTTCAGCGCCTGCTGCAGCTCGCCCAGCCGGCGCTCGGCGGCCTGCAGCTTGGCGGCGGTCGCCTTCTGCTCCTTCCGCGACGCGGCGAGCTCCTCCTGGGTCTGCTTGTGGGTCCAGCGGCCGACGCAGCCGGAAGCCAGCAGGCCGGCGAGCAGCAGGCCGGCGACGATCAGGGTCCGCATGGGCATCCTCCCCGCCGTGGGCGATACGCAGATTCCAGGGGGGCATTATCGGGAGATCGGGACGGCGAGTGCAAGCGATTTTCGCGCGCGGAGCGGGCTAATCCTCTTCCCGGTAGATCATCTCGTGCAGCGGATGGTCCGTCAGGGCCTCGTAGGCCTTGCCGACTGTGTCCACGGGGGAGACGTGGAGGAGGAAGGGGTTCCGCCAGTCGCCCTCGGTCACGGCGACCTGGTCCGGGACGATCACGCGCTGGAGGTGCTTCTTCTGCGCCGCCTCCAGCTTGAGCCCGATGCCCTCCACCGGCCCGAGGTGTCCGTCCGGCGCGATGGTGCCGGTGATGACGCGGTCGGTGGGGACGCTGTCGCCCTTGGCGAGGGCCGCGACGGTCAGGCCGACCATCGCCGACAGGCTGCCGCCGGACACGGTCCGGCCGGGGGTGAGGGCGGCGAGCGACACCGTCCAGGAATCCGGGTTCAGGCGGGCGAGCTGCGCGGCCCGCACGATGGCGGAGAGCACCTCCGTCTGGGCGGAGATGGAGAACCGGCCAGGCTGGGTGTGGAAGGTCACTTCGATCCCGCGCTCGTCGGCGCGCTGGGCGAAGGCCACGACCAGCTCCGTGACGGCGCCAACGGCGTCGTGGGATTGGGTGAGGGTGGTGGCGAGGATGCGGATGAGCTGGACCTTGCTCGCGGGCTCGGTCTGGGAGGGCGTGGCCCCGGCGAGGGCCGGCACGAGCAGGGCCGCGAGCAGGGCCGCGGCGCGAGCGAGCCGGCGGCCCGGTCGCGTCGGCCGGACGTCCACGACGGCGGGGCCTGTGCCTGCTGTCTTCCGGCGATCCATCCGTGGCTCCTCGGCCGGGGAACCCCGATAGATGATTCACAGTATAAACCCCGGACGGCGATCGTGCAACCGGCTCAAGTTTCGCCCCGACCGGCCGACAACGCGGAGAGTCGGTCCGGCTCGGACGGTTCAACCGGGAGGCCGCCATGTGTCCACGGTGCCAGCGCGCCAGCCTCATGGGCCTGGGGGAATTCTGGATCTGCGATGTCTGCGGCCTGGTCATCCTCGACCGGGAAATAAAGAAACGGCCGCCGCCGGCCGCCGGCCCCGCCTCGCCGCGGGAGCCGTCGGCTGCCGCTTGAGCGGCGGCTGAAGGCCGTCCCTCTGTTCCGCTGATCGGCCACGGCCTGGGCCCGGGTCGCCGCGTCGGCCAGGCCTGCCCCCATTCCCGGGTCTCCGCGTCGCCCCGTCCCTCGGTCCTGGAGGCCCCCTCTGTCCACAGGCCTCCTGTTCCCCCCGTCGCGCGAAGGGTGTATGATCGCCCCGCCACGGATGCCCGCGGGTGAAGGTACGTACGCTGAACGGCGTATTGTCCGGGGGCGCAGTCCGTGGTTTCTGCTGGGGACGGCGGCGAGGGGCCGGGAGGAGGGTCGCATGGCACACAGGGGCGCGACGCGGCGGCTCGTCCTGGGACTGGCGGCGACGGTGGTCCTGACCGGCCCGGCCGGGGCCGCCGGGCTCTCCGCGGAGCCGCAGCTTCGCCTGGAGACCGGGGCGCACACCGAGGTGATCCGGCGCATCGCGGTGGACGCCGCAGGCCGCGTCCTGGTCACGGCCTCGCGGGACCGGACCCTGCGCCTCTGGGAGCTGCCCACGGGGCGGCTCCTGCGCGTGCTCCGGCCGCCGATCGGAGAGGGCAACGACGGGAAGCTCTACGCGGTCGCCATCTCGCCCGACGGAGCCTTCATCGCCTGCGGCGGCTTCACGGGCGGCGCGAACGAGGCGAAGAGCGTCTACCTGTTCGAGACCGCGAGCGGGCGGATGGTGCGCCGGCTCGGGGGCCTGCCGGAGGCGGTGACCCACCTGGCCTTCTCGGAGGACGGGCGGCTCCTCGCCGTGACGCTGGGCGGCGACCATGGCCTGCGGGTCTACCGGATGGGCGACGATGCCCTGGTCGCCGAGGACCGCCGGTACGGCTTCGCGAGCCACTCGGCGGACTTCGACCGGCAGGGGCGGCTGGTGACTTCCTCCTGGGACGGCTGGCTCCGGCTCTACTCGCCGGCGCTCCGGCTCCTCGGGCGGGTCCGGGCGCCGGGCGGCGCGCAGCCGATGCAGGTCGCCTTCTCGCCGGACGGGACCAAGGTCGCCGTCGGGTTTGCGGACTCGCCGCGCGTGAACGTGCTTTCCGGCGCCGACCTCTCCCTCCTCTACGCCCCGGACACGGCGGACCTCAAGCCGGAGCACCGGCTGATCGGTGTGGCCTGGTCGGACGACGGCCGGACGCTCTACGCGGGCGGCACCTACGAGCGCGGCGACCGCGTGCTGGTCCGGGCCTGGGGCGACGGGGGGCGCGGCGCTGCGACGGACCTCGCGGCGGGCGCGGACACGATCCAGCACCTCCTGCCGCTCCCCGGCGGCGGCGTCGTGTACGGCACCTCGGAGCCGGCCTTCGGCGTCTTCGACGCGGCCGGGCGGCGGACGGTCTTCCAGGGGCCGGCCAAGGCGGACTACCGGGCGGTCTTCGAGGGCGGCTTCCTGCTCTCGGCGGACGGCGCGACGGTCCGGTTCGGCTACGAATTCCAGGGCAAGGCGCCCGCGCGGTTTTCGCTCGCGACCAGGCTGCTGGAGACCGACCCGCCGCCGGACGCGGCGCTCGCGCCGCCGCTGACCGCGGCCGAGGGGCTCCAGGTCGCGGACTGGAACGACCGGACCAGGCCGACGCTCAACGGCCGGCCCCTCGCGCTGGAGGCGCAGGAGCGCGCGCGCAGCCTCGCGCTCGCGCCCGCCGCCGGCGCCGTGATCCTGGGGACGGAATGGAACCTCCGGCTCTATGACCGGACCGGCGCCCCGCGCTGGACCGTCCCGGCCCCCGGCGTGGTCTGGGGCGTGAACGTGAGCGGCGACGGCCGGCTCGTCGTGGCGGCTTTGGGCGACGGGACGATCCGGTGGTATCACCTGCGGGACGGCAAGGAATTGCTCGCCTTCTTCCCCCACGCCGACCGGCGGCGCTGGGTCCTCTGGACGCCGACCGGCTACTACGACGCCTCGGCGGGGGGCGAGGACCTGATCGGCTGGCATCGGAACAACGGGCGCGACCACGAGGCCGACTTCTTCCCCGTCGGGCGGTTCCGGCAGGTCTTCTACCGACCGGACGTGCTCGCGCTGGTGCTGGACCGGCTCGACGAGGGCGAGGCGCTCCGGCTCGCCGACGCGGAGGCCGGCCGCAAGCCGCCGGAGACGGCCCTGGCCCAGCGGCTCCCGCCGGTCGTGACGATCCTCTCGCCGGCGGCGGGCGTGGAGGTGAGCGAGTCGGAGGTGCTCGTGCGGTTCACCGTGCGCTCGCCCTCGGGGGAGCCGGTGACGGCGGTCAAGGCCCTGGTGGACGGCCGGCCGCTCGCGACGACCCGCGATATCACGGTCCAGGCCCGTCCGGCGCCGGGCGGCGCTCCCGCCCCCGGCGGCGAGTCGGAGGTGCGGGAGCTGCGGGTGCCGGTCCCGGCGCGGGACGCGGAGATCGGGATCATCGCCGAGAACCGCTACGCCGCGAGCCAGCCGGCGACCGTGCCGGTCCGGTGGCGCGGGCCGGCCCCCGACGAGTTCGTGATCAAGCCGACGCTCTATGTCCTCGCCGTCGGCGTGAGCCGGTACGAGAACCCGGAGTGGGCGCTCGGCCTCGCCGCCAAGGACGCGCAGGACTTCGCGGACACCGTCCAGCGGCAGAAGGGCGGGCTCTACAAGGACGTCGTCGTCAAGGTGCTCACCGACGACCGGGCGACCAAGGACGAGATCCTCGACGGGCTGGAGTGGATCCAGCGGCAGACGACCGCGAAGGACGTCGCCATGCTCTTCCTCGCCGGCCACGGCGTGAACGACCAGGCCGGCGTCTACTACTTCCTGCCGGCCAACGCGAGCACGGAGAAGCTCAAGCGGACCGGCGTGATCTTCTCCGACATCCTGGCGACCGTCAACGGCCTGGCGGGGAAGACGCTCGTCTTCCTCGACACCTGCCATGCCGGCAACATCATGGGCACGCGGCGCGGCGTCGCGGACATCACGGGCGTGGTCAACGAGCTGGCGAGCGCGGAGAGCGGCGCGGTGGTCTTCGCCTCCTCGACGGGCAAGCAGTACTCGCAGGAGAAGCCGGAGTGGGGCAACGGGGCCTTCACCAAGGCGCTGGTCGAGGGCCTGGGCGGCAAGGCCGACCTGCTCGGCAAGGGCAAGATCACGATCAACATGCTCGACGCCTGGCTGGCCGAGCGGGTCAAGGAGCTGACGGGCGGCACCCAGACGCCGACCACGTCCAAACCCAGGACGGTGCCGGACTTTCCGGTGGCCCTGCGGCCGTGAGGCCCGTCAGGCGTTGATGCCGGCGCCCTTCCACTCGCGCAGGATGCCGTAGGCCAGCCAACCGGCGAGGCCGAGGAGGAAGACGAGGCCGAGGGGGAGCGCCTGGGCCTGGGCGAGGTCGCCCTCAAACCGGACGCCCACCTCCTTCTCCCGTTCCCGCAGCCGGCCCCCCCACCTGCCGGACGTCCGCCGCAGGGCCTCGATCCGATCCGCCGCCTCGTGGTCGAGCCATTCCACGAGCCGGTCCACGGCGCGGACCAGGATGCGGCTGTCGTGCCGGCCTGCCTGCGGGAGGCGGTTCGTCCCGGCGATGCCGCGCCCGCCGTGGACGGCGCTGAACAGGAGCGGCGCCGCCAGGAGCACGGTCAGGAGGAGCAGGCGCCGGGAGATCGGGAAGGTCAGGGCGGGCTCCCGCTGCCGGTGGTCGAGGATCCGGACCGGGCTGCGGCTACTGAGCGCCCTCGGTTCGAGGCGGTCAACGGAAATTACCGCGGGCCGCCCGCTCGTCGTTGATTCAAGTTCCGTCCCGTTCCGCCGATAGAATCCCGAGGCCATGATCACGAACCGCGACGAGCACGAGCTTGGCCAGTTCATCCCGCTACACTACCACTACAACATGCTCAACGACCGGGCCCGGATGACCGGGTTCAAGGCCGCGATCGAGCGGGTGGTGCGGCCGGGGGCGCGTGTGCTGGAGCTGGGCGGCGGGACGGGCGTCCTCTCCTTCTTCGCGGCGCGGCGGGCGTCCCGCGTCTGGTGCGTCGAGCGGAACCCGGCCCTGGCCCGGGAGGCGCGGCGCATCCTCGCGCGCAACCCCGGCACCGAGGTCATCGAGGTCGTCGAGGCCGACGCCTTCGAATACCTCCCGCCCGAGCCGGTGGACGTGGTGATCTGCGAGATGCTCCACGTGGGGCTGCTGCGGGAGAAGCAGGTGCCGGTGCTCGCGGCGTTCAAGGAGCGGTACCGGCGGCGCTATGCCGCGCCGATGCCGGTGTTCCTGCCCGAGGCGGTGGTCCAGGCCGTCCAGCCCGTCGAGCAGTCCTTCGACTTCGAGGGCTACTACGCGCCGACCGTGTTGTTTCAGGACCCGGCGGCCGTTCAGCCGGCCACGCGGGAGCTGGGCGACCCGGCGGTCTTTCAGCGGTTCGCCTACGACGAGGCGTTGCCCGACCGCTGCGGGTGGGAGGGGACGCTCGCGATCCGCACGCCGGGCGCCGTCAACGCCCTGCGCTTCATCACCAAGAACCTCCTGGCGATCCTCGTCGCCGAGGGGCGGACCCTCGACTGGTTCAACCAGTACCTGATCGTCCCGTTGTCCGAGCCGATTCCGGTGGACCGCGGCGACCGCCTCGAGGTCCGCTTCGCCTACCGGCCGGGCGACCCGCTCGACGCCCTGCAGCCGGAGGTCCGGCCCGCGCCGTCCGCCCCCGCCGCATCCCACCGGGGTTGATCGGCCGCCCCGAGGGGGGTAGGATCACCTTGCGGGAGGCGCCGATGCATCGGATCCTGGTCCTGGGCGCGGGAAAGATCGGGTCGCTGATCGCCTGTCTGCTGGCGGAGAGCGGCGACTACCTCGTCCACCTCGGCGACGTGAGCGCGGAGGCGCTGGACCGGGTGAAAGACGAGGGTGGCCTCAAGGCCCTCGCCCGGCTGAAGACCCGCGCGCTGGACGTGCGGGACAAGGCCGCGATGGAGGCCTTTCTCGCCGCTGAGCCGGTCGAGACCGTCGTCTCCGCCCTGCCCTACTCCTGCAACGAAGCCGTGGCCGAGCTGGCCCGCGCGCACGCCCTCCATTACTTCGACCTCACCGAGGACATCGCGGTCACCGAGCGCGTCCGGCGCATCGCCGCGGGCGCCGACCGGGCCTTCGTCCCGCAATGCGGCCTGGCGCCCGGCTTCATCAGCATCGTCGCCAACGACCTCATGGGCCGCTTCGACGAGGTCGAGACGGTCAAGATGCGGGTCGGCGCCCTGCCGACCAACCCCAACAACGTGCTCAAGTACTCGCTGACCTGGTCCACCGACGGGCTGATCAACGAGTACGGCAACCAGTGCTACGGGATCGAGAACGGCGAGAAGACGGTCCTGCTGCCGCTGGAGGGCTACGAGACGATCACGGTGGACGGGCTGCTCTACGAGGCCTTCAACACCTCCGGCGGCCTGGGCACGCTCGCCGACACCTACGCCGGCCGCGTCCGGACGATGAACTACAAGACGCTCCGGTACCCCGGCCACTGCGAGATGATCAAGCTCCTGATGAAGGACCTCAAGCTGAACGAGGACCGCGGGACCCTGAAACGGATCCTGGAGCGGGCCGTGCCGCAGACCCTGCAGGACGTCGTGCTCATCTACGTGGCGGTGACCGGGCGGCGCCGCGGCGAGCTCTTCGAGGAAACCTACGTCAAGAAAGTCTATCCGCGGGCGATCGCCGGGCGGCGCTGGTCGGCGATCCAGGTGACCACGGCCGCCGGCCTCTGCAGCCTGGTGGATCTGGTGCTGACGCGGAACGGCGACCGCCGCGGCTTCGTCACCCAGGAGAGCTTCTCCCTGGCCGCGGTGCTGGGCAACCGCTTCGGCGCGGCCTACGCCTGATCGGCAACCTCGCGATGCGCAACGCGGCGGACATCCTCAAGGCCCTCGGCCTCCAGTCGGTGAACCCCGGCGGCTGCTCCGGCCCGGGCCGGTGGGCCGAGGGCCGGGCCGGCGAGGTTCTCGAGTCGGTCAACCCCGCCACCGGCGAGGTCCTGGCCCGTGTCCGGACCTGTTCGGCCGAGGAGTACGAGACGATCGTCCGCGACTCGGTCGAGGCGTTCCGCGCCTGGAGGGTGGTCCCCGCGCCCAAGCGCGCCGAGCTGGTCCGGCTGCTCGGCCGGGCCCTGCGCGAGCACAAGGACGCGCTCGGCAGCCTGATCAGCCTGGAAATGGGCAAGCTCAAGGCCGAGGGCGACGGCGAGGTCCAGGAGATGATCGACATGGCCGACTTCGCCGTCGGCCAGGCGCGCCTGCTCGCCGGCCAGACCCTGCAGTCGGAGCGACCGCATCACCGCTTGTTCGAGCAGTGGCAGCCGCTCGGCCCCGTCGGCGTGATCTCGGCCTTCAACTTCCCCGTCGCCGTCTGGTCGTGGAACGCCTTCCTCGCCGCCGTCTGCGGCGACACGGTCATCTGGAAGCCCTCGCACCGCACCCCCCTCTGCGCCGTGGCGGTCCAGCACCTCTGCAACCGCGCGATGGAGGCGCAGGGCTGTCCGGGCGTCTTCTCCCTGTTCGTCACGAACCGGCTGGAGCTGGCCGAGGGGCTCGTGCAGGACCGGCGCGTCCCGCTGATCTCCTTCACCGGCTCCGTGCCGTCGGGGCGGCGCGTGGCCCAGCTCGTCGCCGCGCGGCTCGGCCACAGCCTCCTGGAGCTGGGCGGGAACAACGCGGTCATCGTGGACGAGACGGCCGACCTCGCGCTGGCGATCCCGGCCGTCGTCTTCGGCGCGGTGGGGACGAGCGGCCAACGCTGCACGACGACGCGGCGGCTGATCGTCCAGGAGCGGCGGTTCGACGACGTGGTCGCGCGGCTGATCGACGCCTACAAGCAGGTGAAGATCGGCGACCCGCTGGAGCCCGGCGTCCTGATGGGCCCGCTCGTCGGCCGCGAGGCCGTCGCCGCCTACTCGGCCGCGCTGGAGGAGGCCCGGCGCGAGGGCGGGGAAGTGCTCTACGGCGGGCGTGTGCTCCCGGGCCCCGGCCACTTCGTCGAGCCGGCCATCGTCAAGGCGAAGAACGATTGGCCCGTCGTCCAGCGCGAGACCTTCGCGCCGATCCTCTACGTCATGCCCTACCGGACGCTGGAGGAGGCGGTCGCGCTGCAGAACGGCGTGCCGCAGGGGCTTTCCTCCGCGCTCTTCACGACGGACCTCCGCCATGCGGAGGCGTTCCTCTCCGCGCGCGGCAGCGACTGCGGTATCGCCAACGTCAACGTCGGCACCTCGGGCGCGGAGATCGGCGGGGCCTTCGGCGGCGAGAAGGAGACCGGCGGCGGGCGCGAGGCCGGCTCCGACGCCTGGAAGGCCTACATGCGGCGCCAGACCTCCACCATCAACTGGGGCGCCGACCTCCCCCTCGCCCAGGGCATCACCTTCTGGCCATGAGGACTCCCGGGCCGCCCCGGCTGGTATAATCATCCCACGCGTCGCACCATCCCCGTCGAAGGACACCGGATGATCCACGTCCGTCACCTCACCATGCGCCTGGCCGCCGGCGGCCGCGACGTCACGATCCTCGACGACATTTCGCTGGAGATCCCGCGCAAGCAGATGGTCGCCGTCGTCGGCCCCTCGGGCAGCGGCAAGTCCACGCTGCTGGGGCTGATCGCCGGGCTGGACCGGCCGACCTCCGGCTCCATTCGCCTCGACGGCGTGGAGATCGCGACGATGCCCGAGAGCCGGATGGCGCGGTTTCGCCGGCAGACGATCGGGTACATCTTCCAGTCCTTCCACCTCATCCCGACGCTCACGGCCCTGGAGAACGTCGCCGTGCCGCTGGAGCTGACGGGCGAGCCCGCGGCGCGGGCGCGGGCCCTGGAGCTGCTGGAGGCGGTCGGCCTGCGGGACCGCGCGACCCACTACCCGGTCCAGCTCTCCGGCGGCGAGCAGCAGCGTGTGGCCGTCGCGCGCGCCTTCGCCTGCCGGCCGCCGATCCTGCTCGCGGACGAGCCGACGGGCAACCTGGACTCGGCCAACGGGCGCCAGGTGATCGAGCTGCTGCTGGCGCTCCACCGTGACCACGGCAGCACGCTGGTCCTCGTCACCCACGACCGGGACCTGGCCGCGCACGCCGAGCGGATCGTCACCCTCCGCGACGGCCGGATCGAGTCGGACCGGATGACGGCGGAGTGACCGTGGAATGCCGGACTCCGACGGAGTATGCTTAGATGCGCGTCCAGGGGTGAACGAGGACTGACGGGGCGTGCGCTACCGCGCGGAACAGAGTCCGAATCGGAAAGGACGAGGTCGTGCTATGAAAACCGTGGAGATCTCGCTGGCCACCGCCTCACTGGCCGCGTCCGCGCGTTGCCTCAAGCGGGAGCCCCTTCTGCTGACGAAGGAGGGACGCCCATACGCCGCGCTCGTGGCGATCGCGGATGCCGCCGCCGAGACGATCGCGTTGAGCGCGAACCGACAGTTTCTCGACCTGATCCATCGGTCCTGTGCCCGGCACCGGGCTGAAGGCGGCGTTTCTGCCGTCGAGTTGAGGCGTCGCCTGGGCGTCAGAGGAGTCGCCCGCAGGCGGTGACCTGGCCTCATCTCCCGGGCCGGCGTCTCATATGAGTTGGTTCTCCCTCCGCATGGCCTGGCGCGAGACGCGGGCCGCCTGGCGGCATTTCCTCTACTTCTTCGTCTGCATCGCCGTGGGCGTCGGCGCGGTGGTCGGCGTCGGCCGCTTCGGGAGCGCCATGGAGCAGGCCGTCACGCGGGAGGCGCGCGGGCTCCTCGGCGGGGACCTGGAGGTCCGCCTGTCCCGACGCCTGAGCCCGGAGGGCGAGGCGGTCCTCGCCTCGCTCGCCGCGCGCGGCGTCGCCGCGACCCACGTCAGCGAATTGGCCGCGATGGCGGCGGTCGCGGGGCCGGGCGCGGGCCGGACGGGGCCGGCGAGCCAGCTCGTCGAGCTGAAGGCCGTCGAGGCCGGCTATCCCTTCTACGGGACGCTCCGGGTCGAGCCGGACCGGCCGCTCGCGGAACTCCTCGCCCCGACGGGATCGGGGTATGGCGTCGTCGTCCAGGAATCCCTCCTCGTCCGGCTCGGATTGGCCGTCGGCGAGCCGGTCAAGATCGGCGAGGCGGTCTTCACGATCACCGGCGTGCTGCGGAAGGAGCCGGATCGGGCGGTCAGCCTCTTCAGCCTGGGGCCGCGGGCGATCGTCTCGCGCGAGGGGCTGGAGGCGGCGCAGCTCGTCAAGCCCGGCAGCCGGGTTCGCGAGCGCCACCTGCTCCGGCTCCCCGCGGGCCTGCCGGCGGAGCCGCTCCTGTTCGAGCTGCGCGGCCGGTTGGCCGCCGAGTCCGCCCGCGTGCTCTCCTACCAGGACGCGCAGCCCCAGCTCCGGCGGTTCCTGGATCAGCTCACGCGCTACCTCGGCCTCATCGGCCTCACGGCGCTCTTCGTCGGCGGGATCGGCGTCGCGAGCACGGTCCAGGCCTTCCTCAAGGAGAAGCTCCCGACCATCGCCATCCTCAAGACCCTGGGGGCCGACTCCGGCGCCGTGCTCCGCGTCTACCTCATGCAGACGATGGCGCTGGGGCTCGTCGGGAGCCTGGCCGGCGCCGTGCTGGGCATCGGGCTCCAGCGCGCGCTCCCGCCGCTGATGGCCGGCCTGGTGCCGGCCGGCGCGATCGAGCTGGCCGGCTCCGGCGTGACGCCCTCGCCGCTGCCGCTGGTCAAGGGCGTGGCCATGGGGCTGTTGACGACGCTGCTCTTCGCGCTCTGGCCCCTGCTCGGTATCAGGGACATCCGTCCCTCGGCCGTCCTTCGTCGCGAGGTCGCGCCCGACGCGGGCGCCGACCCGGCTGGACACGGCTGGCGGGAGCGGCTGCGGGCGGCCGGACTCACGGACCCGTTGCGGCTGCTGACCGCGGCGGGGATCGTCGCCGGGTTGGCCGCGCTCGCGGTCTGGCAGGCGGGTCAGTGGCGGTTGGGGTTCCTGTTCCTGGGCGGCCTCCTCGCGGCGGTGGTCGCGCTGCGCCTCGCCGCCGTCTTCCTCGTGCGCGGGTTGGCCCGGCTCGGGCGTCCCGGCACCGGCCGGTCGCTCGCGGTGCGGTACGCGCTCGGCAACGTCGTCCGCCCCGGCAGCCAGGCCGCCGCCGTGGTCGTCGCGGTGGGGCTGGGCGTGATGGTGATCGTGACGGTCTCGCTCCTGGAGCGGGCGCTGGTGCGCCATCTGGGCGAGAGCCGGCCGGCGGAGTCGCCGAGCTTCTTCTTCATCGACATCCAGCCGGACCAGCGGGAGGGCTTTCTGCGGTTGCTCCGCGAGTCGCCGGGCTCGGCCGACCCGCAGGCGACGCCGCTGGTCCGCTCGCGCCTGCGCGCCATCGACGGGGAGCGGCTCGCCGCCGACGCGGACGGCGAGCAGGGGCCGGGGCGCGACAAGGAAAGCCGCGCGGCCTGGTACCGCGGCCGGGAGTACGTGCTGACCTTCCGCGAGGACCTGCCCACGGACAACCGCCTCGTCAAGGGCACCTGGTGGGGGCCGGGCGAGGAATCCGGCGGGCCCTGGGTGTCGGTCGAGGAGGACGCGGCGCGCAACCTGGGGCTGGACCTGGGCTCGACGCTGGAGGTGGACATCCAGGGAACGACGGTCGCGGCGACGGTGCGGAGCATCCGGTCGGTCCGGTGGGAAACCTTCTCGACGAACTTCTACCTGATCTTCTCGCCCGGGGCGCTGGAGGGCGCGCCCGTGACCTACGTCGCGACCGTGCGCGTGCCGCCGGAGCGGGAGGTCGCGCTGCAGCAGGCGGTCGTCGCCGCCTTTCCGAACGTGACCGCGATCAACGTCCGGGACGTGCTCGACACCTTCGTCCAGGTCGTCGAGCGGCTCTCGCTCGCGATCCGGGCGATCGCGCTCTTCTGCATCGCGACGGGCGGGCTGGTCCTGGCGGCGGCGCTGTCCACGACGCGCTACCGGCGCCTCTACGAAGCGGTCGTGCTCAAGGCGCTGGGCGCGACGCGGGGGCTGCTGGCGCGCGCCTACGCGGCTGAGTACGCGCTGCTGGGGCTCGTCGGCGGGACGATCGGCGTGCTGCTGGCGAGCCTGCTGTCCTGGGGCATCCTGGAGTGGATCTTCGACCTGCCCTGGCTCCTCCAGCCGCGGGTGCTGGCCGCTGGGCTGGCGCTCACGATCCTGCTCACGTTGGCCGTCGGCTGGCTGACGACCTTCCGTCTCCTGGGCCGCCGCCCGCTCACCGTGCTGCGGCAGGAGTGACGGGCGATCCGCGGCTCATTCGCGGGACATCGCGGGTCGGTCGAAACGGCCGTCCGGCAAGGCTGCCTGTCTGCCGACAGGCTGGCAGCGAGCGAGGAGGCGAGGCGTACGCTTCTCCGTACGGTGAGCCTCCGAGCGACGCGAGCACGCCGCCGCCGGCCGTGTTCACCAGCCTCTTACAGCACCAGCCAGGTCGCCAGTCCCAGGAAGAGCCCCATGCTCGCCACGTCGGTCGCGGTCGTCAGGAAGATGCTGGAGGCCGTGGCCGGGTCGGCGCCCGCCTTCTTGAGGATCAGCGGCACGAGCGCGCCGGACACCCCGCTGATCACGCAGCTCCCGGTCATCGCGAGGAAGACCACGGTCGCCAGGGTCGGCGCGGCCGGGTGGTGCTGGTACGAGGCGTAGGCGAACATCCCCAGTCCCGCCGTCAGGCCGACCAGCCCGCCGTTGAGCAGCCCCAGCCAGGCCTCCTTCGACACCAGCGCCGTCTCGCGGCCGGGCCGCAGCTCGCCGAGCGTGAGGCCCCGCAGGGTCACCGCCAGCGCCTGGCAGCCGGTGTTCCCCGACTGGCCGGCGAGCACGGGGAGGAACACCGCGAGCACCACCACCTGGTTGATCGTCTCCTCGAAAGCGCCCACGACCGCCGCGGCGACGAAGGCGGTCAGCAGGTTGAGCTGCAGCCACGGATGCCGGAACCGCAGGCTCCGCCACCAGGTGGTCGCGACCCGCTCCTCCTCCTCGACGCCGACCATGCGGCCGGGCTGGGCGCTGATCTCGATCGCCTGCTCCTCGAACAGCACGGAGCCGCGCACGAGCCCGACGAGGCGGCCCCGCCGGTCGCAGACCGGGTAGACGGGGTAGTGCCGGTTCAGGACGAGCCGCATCGCGTCCGCGACCGAGGTCTCGGGCGTGAGCCAGAAGGGGTCGCGGAGCATGATCTCGCCGAGCCGCTGGTCCCGCTCCGCCAGCAGCAGCTCCCGCATCACGAGCACGCCGATCAACTTCCCGTCCGGCTCGACGATATAGCCGTAGGTGATGAAGGCCTGCTTGACCTGCTCTCGCAGCAATTCCACGGTTTCCCGGACCGTGAGGTCGGGTCCGAACACGGCGACGGGCGGGTCCATGAGCCGCCCGACGCTGTCCTCGGGATAGGCCAGGGCGCGCGTCCACTGCTCGCGGGCGTCCGGGGCCGCCGCGCCGAGGATCGCGGCGCGGCGGGGCTCCCGCACGCGCGGCAGCAGCTTCAGGGCGCGGGCTTGGGGCAGCGCGGCGAGCGCGGCGGCCGCCTCGGTATCGGATCGGGCGAGGAGGCGTTCGACCGCTTCGTCCTCGGGGAGCCGCGCGAGGTCGGCGGCCAGGCTGCCGGCCTCGGGCATGGTGGCGTGGTTCGGCATCGGCATCCTCACGTCGGGGTGGCGTCGGCGGGCGGTCACGGGCGCGCGAGTCGCGCCAGGTAGCCCGACAGGGCGGTCCCTTCCCGCTCGCGCAGGGCGACCGCGATGCGGAGCTGCTCGAGGTACTGCGCGAGGGTCTTCCCGCCCAGGTCGATCTTGCGGTCGGCGAAGAACCGCCGGACGTCCCGCTCCCACGCCGGCGTCGCCAGCCCGGTCAGGCCCGCGCACATCCGACGGAGCGCGTTCTTGGGAAACCGGTCGTCCAGCCTGTCCCAGTTGGCCTTGACGAAGTCCCAGGCGAGCCCACGGCCGTAGGGGCTCATCAGGAGCGATTGGATGAGGAAGGGGGCGTCCTGCGTGCGGACCTCCTCCGTCAGCGTCGCGGCCAGCGTCCGCTCCAGCAGGGCCGTTGGCCGGAAGGCGGCGAGCGCGAAGAGATAGCGCCGCTCCTCCTGCGGCGTGGGCGCGGCGGCGCGGCGACGGCGGAACTCCTCGTAGCGGGCCGCGTCGCCCTGGTCGGCGAGGATGGCGACGATCGCGGACCGCACGTTCGGGTCCAGCGGGCTCTCGCCGCCGCCCGAGAGGGTCTTCTGCTCCTCCGCGTCCAGCGCGACGGCGCGGGCCCGGACGGCGGGGTCGCGGCCCAGGGTGCCGATCGCCCGAATGAGGTCGCCGCGCACCTGCCTGGTCAGCTCGTCCTCGCCCGGGCGGGACGTCCAGCCCAGCTCGGCGACGGCGGGCCCGAGCCGGTCGCGGACGAGGGCCTCCAGCCCCGGCCGGTCCCGCTCCTCGATGAGCCGGTTGAGCGTGGCGAAGGACTCGATCAGCACGCCCCAGACGTTGCGATCCCGGTCGGCGCGGAACCGCGCGGTGAGGTCCAGGTACTCGGTCAGCGGCAGGTGCCCGGCCACGGCCAGGGCCCAGGCGTCGCCGACGAGGTTGAAGCGGTCGATGGCCGCCAGCCGGTCCGGGACGAGCGCGAGCAGCCGGTCGCGCAACTCCGGCGCGTAGCGGACACGGTAGAAGCCGTGCCCGCCCTCGTTGACGAGCACCGACTCCACGCCGTCCGGCAGCGGGACGCGCAGCTCGCGATCGGTCAACAGCAGGCGGCGCGTTTCGGTGCCGCCCTTGGCCGTGATCCTGACCCGGATCGGAACCTGCCAGCGCGGCTCCTCCGCCGCGGGCGCGGCGGGCCGAGCCTGGCCGTCGAGCGGCGCGGGGGCCTCCGGCAGGTAGGTGAAGCGCTGCTGCGTCAGGCGGAGGGCGCCGCCGTCGAGGCCCGCCGTGACCAGGGGGAAGCCGGGGCGGAAGATCCAACCCTCCATGACCGCGGGGATCGGCTGGCCCGTCGCCCGCTCGAGCGCGGCCCAGAGGTCGCCCGTGTCCGCGTTGGCGTAGGCGTGGGTTCGGAGGTAGTCCCGGACGCCGTCGCGGAAGGCCTCGGGGCCGATGTGCTGCTCGAGCATGCGGAGGACGGAGGCGCCCTTCTCGTAGGTCAGGACGTCGAACATGGCGTCCGCGTCCTTGGGGGCGCGCACGGGATACTCGATCGGCCTCGTGCTGTGCAGGCCGTCCACCGAGAAGGCGGCGGCGCGCGAGGCGCCGAAGGCGGTCCAGCGCTTCCACTCCGGCTTCCAGGCGTCCACCGCCAGCATCTCCATGAAGGTCGCGAAGGCCTCGTTGAGCCACAGGCCGTTCCACCAGGACATGGTCACGAGGTCGCCGAACCACATGTGGGCGTTCTCGTGCGCGACGACGTCGGCGACGCGCTCCAGCTCCGCGTGGGTCGCCGTCCGCTCATCCACGAGGAGGGCGGTCTCGCGGAAGGTGATCGCGCCGAGGTTCTCCATGGCCCCCGAGGCGAAGTCGGGGATCGCGAGCAGGTCGAGCTTCTCGCCCGGGTAGGGGAGGCCGTAGTAATCCTCGAAGAACGTGAGCGAGAAGGCGCCGATGCGCCGGCCGAATTCGGCCAGGTGGCGCTTACCGGGGACGCACCAGACCCGGAGCGGCGTGCGGCCCGCCGCCGCCGGCGCGGTGGCCTCCAGCCGCCCCACGACGAAGGCGACGAGGTAGGTGGACATGGGGATCGTGTCGGCGAAGTGAAGGACGCGCTTCCCCCCCTCGCGCGCTTCCGCGCGCACGGGGGTGTTGGAGACGGCGCTCAGGCCGGCGGGGATGACGAGCGTCGAGGCGAAGACGGCCTTGAAGGCCGGCTCGTCCCAGCAGGGGAAGGCCCGGCGCGCGTCGGTCGCCTCGAATTGCGTGGCGGCGAGCACGTGCGGCCGGCCCGCCTCGTCCTTGTACGTGCTGCGGTAGAAGCCGCGCAGCTTGTCGTTGAGCCGACCCGTAAACGCGAGCCGCAGCCGCCGCTCGCCGGGTGAAAGGGGGGTCGGCAGGACGAGGCGGCAGCGCTCCAGGTCCGGCTCCAGCTCGACGCGGGCGGCGATCGTCCCGTCCGGTCCCGCGACGACGGCCTCCGTCACCTCGAGCTCCGCCGCGTTGAGCAGGATCTCCGTGACGGGCTCGTCCACCGTGACGGCGATCGTCTCGCGGCCGGCGAAGGTCGCCGCCTCCAGATCGGGCTCGAGCCGCAGCTCGTAGCGGGTCGGGCGGATGTGTCGGGGCAGACGATAGGGGTCCACGTTGTGCCTCCCGGGGTCGTCGACGTCGTCGTCGCGCGTCGGCGGGCGACCCGCCGCGGCGCGGGCGGGCCTCGGGCGAAACGCCGCAGGGGCGATCACGCCGCCGAGGAGGGCCGCGATCCGCGCGAGGAGCCCGCGGCGGGTGACCGCTGCCGGTCCCTGGCCGCTCATCCCCGCCGGGACGTCGTCCCCGCGTCCGCGCGCCGACGGACCTGCACGCCGTTCGCCGTGCCGACGATCAGCGTGTCCGTGCGGCCGACGAAAAGGCCGGTCTCGACGACGCCGGGAATCTGGTTGAGCCGGATCTCCAGGTCCGCCGGGTCCTCGATCCGCTCGAGGTGCAGGTCGAGGATGAAGTGGCCCCCCTCGGTGAGGAAGGGGCGTCCCTCCCGCTCGCGGAGCACGACGCGGCCGCCGACCCGCTCGACCTGCCGCGCCGTGCTGCCCCAGCCGAAGGGCATGACTTCGATCGGTAGCGGCATGGGCAGGCCGAGGACGGGGACGAGCTTGGTCTGGTCCGCGACGATGATGAGCCGCGCCGCCGCCGCCGCGACGATCTTCTCCTTGAGCAGCGCCCCGCCGCCGCCCTTGATGAGGTTGAGCTGGGGGTCCACCTGGTCCGCCCCGTCGATCGCGACGTCGATGGCCCAGGAGTCGTCGGTCTCCAGCAGCGGGATGCCGGCCCGGCGGGCGAGGTCGGCCGTCTCGCGCGAGGTCGGCACGCCCCGGATCGTTAGCCCGGCCCGGACGCGTTCCCCGAGCAGGAGGACGACGTGCTTGGCGGTGGAGCCGGTGCCGAGCCCGACCACCTGGCCGGTCCGCACCTCCGCCACGGCGGCCTCGGCCGCGCGGCGCTTGAGGAGGTCGAGATCATCGGAGGTGACGGTCACGATGGAAGGTCCTTGTCGACGCGCCCCGGCCTTCGCTCAGACCGGTCCGCCCTGTACCGCCTGCGCGCCCACCGCGGCGGCGCCGAGGAGCGCGGTCTTCTCGTTGAGGATGACGCGGACCGGGATGCCGCTCATGAGCTTCTTGTAGCGGCCCTTCGCGGTGAAGGCCCGCATGAAGCCGCCCTCCTTGAGCTTGGGGAGCAGCTTCGGCGCGATGCCGCCGCCGACGTAGACCCCGTCCAGCGCCAGGGCCTTGAGCGCCAGGTTGCCCGCTTCGGCGCCGTAGATCGAGACGAAGAGCTCGAGGGCCTGCACGCAGATCTCCGCCCCCTTCTGGAGACCGATCTCCGTGATGATCGCGGCCGGGTCGCCGACCTTCAGCCGCTCCGCCACCCAGGTCGGCTCGTTCTTCTTGGTGTCCCGGAGAAACTCGTAGATGGCGTGCTGCCCCGCGCCGGAGAGCACGCGTTCGTAGCTGACGTGCAGGTAACTGGTCCGCAGGTAGCGCAGCAGCTCGATCTCGATCTCGCTGGTCGGCGCGAAGTCCGCGTGCCCGCCCTCCGACGGCATCGGTCGGTAGCGCATTCCGTCCCAGAAGAGGATGGACTCGCCCAGCCCCGTGCCGGCGGCGATCAGGGCCAGGGCGCGACGGTCCGCCGCCGGTGTGCCCGCGTTGAGCGTGAAGGTTTCGTCCGGCCGCAGCACGAGCAGGCCGTGCGCCGTGGCCTCCAGGTCGTTCAGCAACCGGACCCTCGGGAACGAGAACCGCCGTGCCAGCGCCGCGCCGTCCACGACCCAGGGCAGGTTCGTCGTGCGGCAGACGTTGCCGATCACCGGTCCCGCCACGCCGAAACAGGCGGCGTCCACGGCCAGGGGCGGCGCCTCGGCCGGCTCGTCCGTCTTGTCCGCCTCCGCCTCGTCGGGCCGGTCGGCCGGCTTCTCCTCCTCGTCCGCGAGGGGCTCCGCCTCCGGGGGGGCGAGGAAGGCCTCGACGATCTCCTCCAGCGAGCCGTAGTCGCCGCTATGGAAGGTGCGCTCCCGGACCGGCTCGACGCGCTCGGCCTTCCAGTCGAACAGCGCGAGCACGGTCTTGGTCCCGCCGATGTCGCCCGCCAGGATCATCTATTCCTCATGCGAGTCCAGCCCCTGCCGGATGATGGTCAATTCGGAGGCGGCCGCCCGGTCCAGCAGCCAGATGAGCCGCCCCGACTCCGGCCGGACGAGCGAAGCCGGGGCGCGCGCGGCCTCCCCCTCCGGCCCCTCCAACAGCGTGCGGACGATCGGCGCCTTGGCCGCGCCGGTCACCAAAAATAGCACAGTCCGGGCCCGGTTCAGAACGGGCACGGTGAGGGTGATGCGCGGCCGCACGCCGGTCGGCGCGAGGCCGGCCGTCACCCACTTCGTGCGCTCCTGCAGCGCCGCCGTGCCGGGAAAGAGCGAGGCGGTGTGCCCGTCCTCGCCCAGGCCCAGGAGGATGAGGTCGAACCGCGGCCAGGGCTCATCGCCGAAGGCCCGACGCAGCCGCGCCTCGTACTCGGCGGCGGCCGCCTCCGCGGGCGTCGTCTCGGCCGGCATCCGGACGACGCGCTCGGCTGGAATGCGGAGCGGCCGGAAAAGGCCCTCGTCGGCCAGGGCGAAGTTGCTCTCGGGGTGGTCCGGCGGGACGCCGCGCTCGTCGCCGAAGAAGAACTCGACGTGCGACCAGTCGAGCTGCCCGGCCAGGGCCGGGTCGCGCAGCGCGGCATAGAGGTCGCGCGGGGTGCGTCCGCCCGACAGCGCGACCCGGAAGCGGCCCGCCGCGGCGACGGCCTGCCGGGCGGTCCAGATGAAGAGGTCGGCGCCCTCGCGCGCGAGCTCGTCGGCGTCCTCGCAGACGCGGACCTCCGGCACGGCGCCCATGGCCCGGTCGTCAGCGCGCGCCACGGCCCGGAGCCTTCCGGCCGGCCCGCGTCGCCGGCCGGCGGACCTCCTGCGCCAGCGCGCGGATGCGCGCGCCCGGCTCACGGCCGAGCACCAGGCGCACGACCGGCAGGCCGCGGCGCTGCAGCGACTGGAGGTCGCCCTCCGCCTGCGCGCCGGCCAGCGTGCGGAAGGTATAGGCCGCGCCGGGGATCGGCACGTCGGCGCCGGCCTGCTCCGTGAGCTGGAGAAAGAGCCCCGTCGGCGGCCCGCCCTTGTGCAGTTGTCCGGTCGAGTGCAGGTAGCGCGGGCCGTAGCCGGCCGTCGTGGCGATGCGGCAGGTCGAGAGCACCGTCTTACGGAGCAGCCGGATCGCCGCGTCGGTCTTGGCCGAGGGCGGCAGGTAGGCGAGCACGGCGAAGTAGCGGCCGGGCGCCGCGCGCAGGAGCAGGTCCCGCAGGCTGCCGTTCGATTCGGCGCGGGAGGTGGGCCGGCGCCGGCCCTGGAGCTGCGCGAGGATCCGGCCGGTGTTCTCCTTGCTCTCCTGCACGTTCGGCTGGTCGAAGGGGTGGATGCCCAGATAGTGGCCCGCGACGGCGGTGGCGAACTCCCAGAGGAAGAACTGGGCCGCGAGGTCGTAGCGGTCCCGGAGCGCGAGCTGCACGACCGGCTGGCCCGCCTTCGCGAGCGCCTTCACCCGGCGGTCGAGCGCGGCGTTCTTGTCGCCCGCGACGCGGAGATGGACGAAGAGGCGGTCGTCGCCGTAGCAGGCGGGGACGGCGAGCGGCTCGTCCGCGATCGGGACGAGGCCCTTGCCCTCCTTGCCCGTGCTCTCCGCCAGCAACTGCTCCGCCCAGAGCCCGAAGGCCTGGACGGCGGGCGAGGCGACGATCGTGATCTTGTCCCGGCCGGCGGCGCCCAGCAGCCCGAGGATCGCGCCGAGCCGTGCGCCGGGGTTCTCGGCGGGGGGAACGGCGGGCCCACAGGCCTTCGTCATGTCCAGCGCGCTTGAGAGGAGCCGCTCCAAGTCAATGCCCTGCAGCACGGCCGGCACGAGGCCGAAGTAGGAGAGGACCGAGTACCGGCCGCCGATGTCGGGCGGGTTGGTGAAGGTCGTCCGGAAGCCGCGCTCCTGCGCGAGCGCCGTGAGGCCGGTGCCCGGGTCGGTGATCGCGACGAACTGCGACCCGCCGCCGTTCCCGCGGGCGCGCTGGACGAGCTGCCAGAAGTGGGCGAAGAGGGAGCCGACCTCGATCGTGCCGCCGGACTTGCTGGCGAGGATGAAGAGGGTCTTGGCCGGCTTGATGGCCTCCGTCACGGCGCGGACCGCGCCGGGCACGGTTGAGTCCAGGACGGTCAGCCGGGGAAAGCCGCGCGTCGAGCCGAACGTGCAGCGCAACACCTCCGGGCCGAGGCTGCTGCCGCCCATGCCCAGCAGGACGACGTCCCGGAAACCCGCGTCGCGCACGCTCTTGGCGAAGGCGCGCAGCGGGGTGATGCGCGCCTGCATCTGCTCCGCCACCGTCAGCCAGCCGAGGCGGTTCGTGATCTCCGTCGGGTCCGGCTTCCAGAGGCGGTGGTCTTTGGCCCACAGGCGCGGGACCAGGCGCGTGCGCGACATCTCGCCCAGCGCGGCGGCGACGCGGTCGTCCCACGTCCCCAGGCTGGCCTCCAGCAGCTTGACGGGCATCACGGCCTCCTGCGCAGTTCTCTCGGTCGAACGAGGGCCGTATCTTAGGCCGGCAGGCGGGAAAAGGCAAACGGGGGCGGACCGGGAAATTCGCTCAGTTGCTTGTGCGAGCAGCGGCGGGCACCAGTCGGTATTCAGTGAGGCCGACCTGGCCGCCGACCAGCAGGGCTTCGAGCCCATCACCGGTTTCCACGGCCAGCAAGGAGCGCACCTTCGGCATCGCTTCCTGCCAGAGAACTTCGCCCGCGGGGTTGAAAATCATCAGCACCGACCGTGGGTAGCCAGAGCTTCCGTGGCTGACGACTGCCAGGTATGGCGGACTGCTTGGGGCCAGGCGCACCGCGGCTCCTTCGGGTCCGTGGTAAGGGTCGAACGACAGGGCCTCGAGAGAGTGCTGGAACACTACCGTCCCTTGATGGTCGAGGATGAGGAACTTGCCGGCGTTACCGACGAGAAGATGGCTCGGAGACGGCCAGGAAATTTCCTGAACCTCGGAGGCCCAGATCGGCGGGGCAAGTTGTTTGATGGTCTTGCCGTCCTGATCGATCAGCAGCGCCATGTTGTGATTGGGGCTCGCAGTGGATAGAGCGGCAAGCACGCCTTGGCCGTCTGGCCCTGAGTACTTGCCGATCCTCGACGCCGAGAGCGCGACGCTCCACAGCTCTTTGCCGTCTAGATCGCGCCGCTCCAACCGGTCGCCGCGAGAGCTCACAAAAATGCTGGGTCGAGAGTCGCCTGGAGTCCGAAGCGGAACGATGGAGTCAACAAAATGCCCGCCAAAGGCCCAGCGCAGGCGTCCATTCTGGTCAACCAGACCGTTTGCTGAGACGATGACGAACCCTCCTGTCCCGTCGGGAACCAGATCCGGGTACATGCCGAGGCAAACATGGTGGCACTGAGCCTTCATGAGATCCAGCAATTGTGTCTGCCTGTAGGTGTCGGCCTCCAGCAGGGCCACCCACCTTGGTCCCAGGACGACGATCTCTGGGTCGGGATCAGTGTCGAAGTTGCCGATACGAAGTCGCACGATGGTCCCAGGGGGGCAGCAGCCCGATAGGTCCCGCTTGGAGATCGGCAGCGTATCCACGGACACAGAAGGAAATCGTGCCTCTCGCCAAGCAGTCACGTGCGTGGCGTAGACCACATAGCCAGTGGCCGCAAGCGATCCCACAATCAGACACACGAAGGCGAGGCGCCGACGTAGGTGGGCGCTCGCCACGACGCGCGCCGTGATCATGCCGACAATCCACCCGACGAGGGCCGCCATCACGCCGTAGATCGGGATGACGATGAGGCCCAATACGGCTGTCGAAGTGGCGCTGAGGTTGATGGTTCCGTGGAGCAACAGGACAGTAGCCAACATCAGGGTCGTCGCAAACCAGAACGCCGGCGGAGTTCGACGCGAACTGCGACCTATCCCATACAAGACCAGGATTGGGACCAGATGAAGCCTGAAGTTCCCCCCGTTTTTTGGACAGGTCGCTAAGCCAAGATTTGTGGTAGGACTGCTGTCCAACAAATCGGGAGAGGCACATGTCAGTAATCATGCCAAATTGACCCCTGTCATCATGTGAAATTGACCCCTCT
>NZ_CEFZDU010000012.1:0-64836 GCF_979578155.1 Candidatus Nitrospira neuquenensis
AGAGGGGTCAATTTCACATGATGACAGGGGTCAATTTGGCATGATTACTGACAGATGTCGAGCCAGACGAGCGGGCGGACGCGAAAGCGAACTCTGAACGGGTCGTTCTCAGGGACGAAAATCGGCTTGTTATCGATAAAGGGGCCTTCGACGACCTCAAGCAAGCCAAACCAGCGGGACAGGCGAGTCAGGTAGCAGACGAATACGTCGCCTCGTTTGATCCGATCTGCCATTCCCTTGTGGCGGAGTCGGAAGCCGGAGATGTCGCGACTCGAACGGCTGAAGGCCTCGTACGTCTCCGGGGAGAAGAGGTCGATGAAATATGCCATTTGTGTAGTCTCGACGTCTAACTATTGATTAGACTGCGCTTGAAAGGGCTCTTCCCTCGATTTCGTAGACACCGGTTTATCTACGTTCGTTGCTCGTACTCTGCCGGTGGCACGTAACCCAAGAATGAATGAAGCCGGCGGTGGTTGTAACACGGGATGTAGCTCCGGATGGCTCGCGCCATCGTCCGGTCGTTGCCAAAGTCACGTCCATGGATCTCATCGGATTTGAAGGAATGGAAGAAGGATTCCATATGGGCGTTGTCGGTCATCTGGCCCGGGCGGTTCATGCTCTGGGCGAAGCCGAGCTGGGTAAGCCGCTCGCGGAAGGCGTACCCGGCGTACTCGATTCCGCGGTCGCGGTGGAAGATGACCCCGGGACTGGGTCTTCGGTTGAACACTGCGCGATTCAAGGCCGCGAGCGTGAGGGTGACGTCCTTGTTGCGGCCGAGGCTCCAGCCCACGATGCGGCGGGAGAATTTGTCCATGACGGTCGCGAGATAGCGCCATTGGGTCCCAACCTTCAGGTAGGTGATGTCGCCCACCCAGACCTGGTCTGGGCCGGTGGCGAGGCGCGCGCGGCTCACGTTGGGGATGGCGGCGAAGAAGGCATGGGTGCCCGGGTTCGCGTGGGAGAGGGTGGCGGCACGTGCCTTGAGGCCGTTGTGGTGCATCAGCCGCTCGATGCGGGAACGCCCGACGCACGCACCCTCGCGGCGCAACTGCCGGTGGATCCGCGGGCTGCCGTAGGTCTTGCGGCTGTCGGCGTGGATCCGAAGGATGCGCTTCCCGAGCCCCGCGTTCGACTTGGCCCGCTCGCTCACCGGGCGAGCCCGCCAGGCATAATACCCACAGCGCGACACCCCGTAGAGCCGGCACATCACGGACACGGGGTACGCTCCCTGCTCGCGGTCAATGAACTCGAAGATCTCTTTCTTCGTTCGGAAGAGAACCGGATGGCTTTTTTTAAAAGCTGATGCTCCTTGAGCTTCCCCCCATTGTTTGGACAGTTTTTCCTCGGAATTAAGCTAATGGATCTTTCCCTCCTTCCCCTCCAGCGTTTTGTTCGGCCTTGCTGTCAAGCGAACACTCAATTACGTCTTGTTGAGGAAGGTTACCGTAGTCCGGGAGAACTTTTCCTGATAATGCACGTGCACTTCAACAGGACTATTTATGCCGCCCCTCGTTTCCGCTCCGTGTGTAGTGCCTCGATAACCGCCTTCGGATTCCGAGCCGCTACCCGGAGCAGGGCCAACGCTGGGCCGTCTGGAGTGCGTCGACCCTGTTCCCAGTTTCGCAGCGTCGCGACGCTGACGCCGATCATCAGCGCGAATTCCGCTTGGGACGCGCCGAGTTTGGCCCGAACCACCTGGACATCGGTAGGGTGGAAAGTGGTCGTCCGGGATGGCCGCCGGGTTCCGCGCCGAATCTGGCCGGCTTGCCGAACGCTGGTGAGTAGTTCTTGAAAAGCCGCTTCTTTCATTTGAATTCCTCCCGTACGACCCGGCTGAGTTGGCGGGTCTGCGCCGGCGTCAAGTCGCCCTGTGCGGACTTGGCGTAGGCATACACCATGTAGAAGACCCGATCGCCGGGTACCCAGTAGTAGATGACCCGCAGCCCTCCGCGTTTACCCTGGCCGGTAGTCGCCCACCGGACCTTGCGCAAGCCCCCTGACCTCTGAATAACAGGCCCTTGCTCGGGGCGCAACATCAACGTGATCTGGAGCTGTCGATATTGTTCGTCGTCGAGATGTCGCTGAATGGCTGCCGTGAAGACCGGCGTCTCGACGAAGCGCATCGGTTGCCATTATGCGCCATTGGCGTAGCCTCGTGCAAGGAGGATTGATCCGTCGTCGGCATAACACTAAGGCTGAGAGGCGCGAGCGTTGCGAGCGTCCTTCTCAAGCCGGTTGTTATGCGACGTTCTGCATCTTGGTCGCGAAGTCCCGCCCAGAAGTTGGAGGAGGCAACGGCTTGCCGTCCTTTTTATACAGTTCGATCGCTTCCTCAACGACTTGGCACAGTTCGTCGAAGACTTCCTTTTCGTCACTTCCGTGGCAGCCTCCGTATATCAGGCCCGGAGCACTTCCGACATAGCACTGATCCTCTTCCGACCACTCGACGATCTTTACGTACTTGGCACTGTCTTTCATTTCTTCGACTCCTCCAGGGCCAGGCGTACCGCCCGGACCTGATAATGTTTCGCGTCATCCCCAAGTTTACCGGAAATTGTCACAGGTTTCTGGGCTCTCGGGTGAACGAAGTTTCGATGGCTTCCTTTACCGCCGCGATTCACGAAACCGGCCTTTTCCAATTCCGCGATCAATTCCCTTATCTTGGGCGGCATCTACTTAGAACCTATCTCAAAATTGTTTCAGTAGCATGGTGATGGATGCGAGCTGCACAAAACCTAGAAAGTTGGTGGCGTAGTACTCCCAGCGGATCAGCAAGCGCCGCTTCCATTGCAGCCACGCAAAGAAGCGCTCGACGAGCCACTGACGTTGATAGCGTCGCAGATGACGGCCATCTTGAGTCTTCAGCTTCCGCGTGGAGCGGTGCGGCGCGATCAGGTTGATGCCGTC
The DNA here is from genome assembly GCF_979578155.1 of Candidatus Nitrospira neuquenensis. Lineage (NCBI taxonomy): Bacteria > Pseudomonadati > Nitrospirota > Nitrospiria > Nitrospirales > Nitrospiraceae > Nitrospira > Candidatus Nitrospira neuquenensis. The sequence continues at coordinate 2,908 of NZ_CEFZDU010000012.1, forward strand.
CTGCTTGGGGTCGTCATCGAGGCCATCACTGTCGTAGGCACGATCACCGATGAGATGCTCGGGCTTGGCCCCCAGCATGTAGAAGTCGAAACTGAGTTGCACCAATGTGACCTCATGATGATTGGCCGCATGCGTACTCACCGAAAGCGGCAGCCCATGGCGATCCACAATCGCGAGGATCTTGACGCCTTTGCCGCGTTTCGTGAGCCCCACGGCGTCGCCGCCGCCCTTGGCCGCGGCAAACGTCGCATCGATGAAGCTCTCGCGCTCGTCGATCGCGCCTTCTTCGCGCAAGGTATTCGCCAACTGCGTGAGAATCTCCCGCAGGACCTCGCGTTCGCACCACTGCTGGAAACGCCGATGGACCGTTTTGTAGTTGGGATAGCACTGCGGCCGCAGGTGCCACTGCGCGCCGGTGTTCAAAATCCACAGCACGGCCTCCAAGACCGCGCGGGCCGGCACCGGCTTGCGGCCCGGACGGCCTTCGGGAATATGCTCTTCGGGAAAATGCTCCCGAATGCGTTCCCATTGATCGTCGCGCAGTCGCAACATGCTGGCGCATTATAGGGACTTTTTCTAACGACTCAACCATTGTGAGATAGGTTCTAGTCCTGTGTTGGGGTTCTACGGGTTCTACCCCGTTTCCACGGACACGTGGGTTAAGAGTGTTTCCCCCTCCTGCTGAAACGCCAGTCTGCGCCGCTGACGGGGGTTGTGCCAGCGTTCGATGTAGTCAAAGACATCCGCTCTGGCTTCCGCTCTGGTCCGGTACTGCCAACGGTTGACGCGCTCGCGTTTGAGCACCCCAAAGAAACTTTCCGCCGCGGCGTTGTCGGCCCAACTGCCCACCGCGCTCATGCTGCACGTGATGTGGTGCGCGGCCAAGAACTGTTGGTACTCCTCCGACGTAACCTGACCCCCGCGATCGGAATGGAGAATGACCGCCGTGCGGCCCGGCCGCTGCCACACCGCCCTCAACACTGCCTGGAGGACCCCTTGGCGATCCTGCCGCGGGCTCATCGACCAGCCCACGACGACATCCGCATACAAATCCAGGACGATGCAGAGATACCACCAGTGTTCGGCGGTGCGAATGTACGTGATGTCGGTGACCCATTTGGTATTGGGCGCCGTGGCGGTGAAGTCGCGCTCCATCAGGTTGCGCGTGCCCACCGGCGGGGTCCCGGAGGGCTTGGGGCGCCACCGCCGCCGCGGCGGCACCCCGTGGAAGCCGGCTCCGCGCATCAGGCGGGCCACTCGATGGCGGCCACAGCGCTCACCGGCGTAGCGCAGCTCCTCCCACATCCGGGGACTCCCGATCACGCCCTCGTGCTCGGTATGCCGCTCACGCCTGCGCCGCACCAGCCGGGCATTCTCCTGAGCCCGGGCACTCGGCGGGCGCGTCGCCCAGCCGTACTACCCACTGGCCGACACGCGTCAACACCGACACATCAATCGGATGGGAAACGCATCGCGGCATCGTTGGATCATCCGAAACTTCACGTCGACGCTTTCGCGAAGAACGCTGCCGCTGCGCGCAAACACTCCCGCTCCTTCGTGACGCGAGCCAGCTCTCGCCGTAACTGGCTCAGCTCCTCATCCCGCGAGCGCCCAGTGCCCCCAAAGGCCTGCTGGGGCTGACGGCGCAACTCACGCCGCCACCGCCCCAACACATTCGCCCCGATGCCCAGGTCGGCGGCGATCTGACTCACCGTCCCCCCCGGTGCGTCGAGCATGGCCACCGCTTCTCGCTTGTACTCCGCTGACAACTGAGCAGGCGGCCCGGCCACCACGCCGCTCCCCCGGTCCCGTCACGCCCCCCGCTACTCGACCAGCCGCTTGAACGCCGTCTTGATCTGGTCGAGGCCCTGGCGGAGGTCTTCTTCGAAGCCCCCTGCCTTGGCCTGCATCGCGCGGCGCCTCGCCGCGAGCTGCTCCTTGAACGCCTCCAGCTTGGCCAGCAATTCCTTCTTGCCGGCCTCGAGCGCGCCCTGCTGCCCGGCCTTCTCGCCCTCGAAGCGGTGCTTCAGCGCCTCCAGCTCGGCTTCCAGGGCGTCGGCTCGGCCCACGACGTCCTCCCACAGCCGGCCGGTCTCGAAGCCGGCCTCCCGCAGCTTCTGGTCCGCGACGGCCTCGAACTCGCGTAAGGCCTTCTGGATCTTCGCCCGTTGCTCCTCGAACAGGTCGCGGGCGTCCGCCTTGCCGAGCGCCAGTTGCACCTGCAGGTGCTCCAGCCGGGTCTGCACCTCCCCCTTGACCTGCTCGGCCACCGCCTTCGTTTTCTGCACCTCGGCCTGGACCCGCGCCAACACCTCCCGCAACTGCTGCTTGCGCTGCTCCAGCCGCTCAAGCGCCTGCGCCTTCGTCTGGGTGAGCTGCGCCTCCAGCGCCAGCGCCTGGTGCTCCAGCGCGTCCAGCTTCTTGTCGAGCGACGCCCTGATCTCCGTGATGCGCGACATGGGTTCCCCCTCCCATAGCGGGCCGTCCCCGCGGTTTGCGTCGGTTGAACGGCGACAGGCTACGTGGCGCGGCCCCTCCTGTCAATCGGACGGGGGCCGCCCCTCGTTTCGCGCTTGACGGCGGACGCGCGGGTCGTCTATTAGCATACCAACCGGTCGGTTGATCGTGACGCCATGAAGACGGCTCGCCGGGCTTCTCCCGCAAAAGAACGGTTGCTCAACGCCGCCCAGCGGTTGATGCTGGCCAAGGGCTTCGCTGCGACGACGGTGGATGAGATGTGCGCAGCGGCGGGCCTCACGAAGGGCGGCTTCTTCCACCATTTCGGCAGCAAGGACGAGCTGGGGGAAGCGGTGCTGGAGCGCTTCGTCGCGGCCAGGGCCCGGGCCATGCGGGCGGGATCCTTCACGCGCAAGCGCGACCCGCTTAAGCGCGTCTACGGCTATCTGGATTTCATCATCGAGATGGCCGGGCAGCCTGGGGCGCCCTCGGGATGCCTGCTGGGCACCTTCGCCCAGGAGCTGTCGGACACCCACCCCAGGATCCGGGCGCAATGCGCGCGGCACTTCGCCGGCTGGACGGCGCTGTTCAAGCGCGACCTGGACGAGGCGAAGGCCAAGCATGCCCCGCGGGCCGCGCTCGATACGCAGGGGCTTGCCGAGCATTTCATCGCCGTGCTGGAAGGGGCTCTCATCCTGGCCAAGGTCAAGCAGGACCGTCGGCTGGTGGCGGAGCACGTGCGGCATTTCAAACGGTATATCAACAGCTTGTTCGAGGGGTGAGGCGGGGCGGCCGCCCGGCCCGTGGCGCCGGATGAGCCCTGTCGATTTCCACCGGGCCGAACGACTAACGGGTACAGTGCCCGGTCACCCCAACCTCAGGAGATTCTATGAATAGGGCCCCCTTTACGTTGGTCGACAGTCGAGGTACGAAGGCCCGACTGTCAGGGGTGAACCATCACCACCAACGAAAGGGGGCAACCAATGGTGTATGTCGGATTGGATGTCAGTGGCAAGAGCCTGGTGGCCTATGCGGTCAATGAACGGAAGCAGCGGGTCTATGCGGGAGAATAGCCGGCCACTCGGGCGGGCCTCCGGACGTTGCTGCGACAGGTGGGCGCCGGCCCCAAGCTGGTCGCCTTCGAGGCCGGGAATCAGCTGAAGTGGATCGCGGAGACGTTGAAGAAGCTGGACGGGGTCCAGGTCCATGTGGTGCACCCGAACGAGGTGAAGTGGATCACCGAGAGTCGGGGCAAGACCGATCGGGTGGACGCGAAGAAGCTGGCGGAATTGGCGCGAGCGGGGCTGCTGCCGCGGGCTGTGCATGTCGTGGAGGGGCCGGTGCGCGAGCTGCGCGAACTCGTCAGTGCCAGGCAGCAACTGCAGCGCAAGCGGATCGCGTTGATCAATACGATCCGGGGCTACGTGTACCAAGAAGGGCATCGGTTGCCGGAGCAGTTCTTTGCGGGGGCCGCCTGGCGGGAGCAGGTGGCGCGGCTCCCGGTGAGCGCCCCGCTACGGCTGATCCTTGAGACGTTCATGACGAGCATCGCGGCGCTGGTGGCGGCCGAGCAGCAACTCACCCAGCGGCTGGTGGCGATCGAGGAGCCGCGCTGTTCCCTCCTCGAGAGCGTCCCGGCCATCGGGCCGGTGGCCTCCCGCGTCCTGGTGAGCGCGCTCGATGAGGCCCGGCGGTTTGATGACCAGAAGGCGGTGGCCAACTATGGGGCGCTGGCCCCCACCATTTATCAAAGCGGGGCGGTTCGGCAACTCGGACGGATCAATCGCGATGGGCGGGGGGAGGTCCGGCGCGTCTTGCTGCAGTGTGCCCACACCGTGGTCCGGATGAAGAGCCAGGGGGCGAAACCGCTCCAGCAGTTCTTTACCCAGGTCATGCGGCGACGCGGGAAGAAGATCGCGGTGGTGGCCCTCGCGCGGAAGCTGCTGCCCACAGCCTATGGCGTGCTGAAGTCGGGCCAACCCTATGACCCGCGCAAGCTCGAGCCCGCGACGGCGTAGCGGGCGAACGACGGTCGGGCCAGGTTGTCTCACCCGGATGGACAGGCACAGGCAGTGAGTCCGCATATGCCTTGAGGCACGCACCTCGTTCTGGAGATTGGGCGGCTGTCTTTGCACCGGAAGGTTGGGCCTGCCTGTCGGCAGACAGGCGACCGAGCCCGCATGGGAGGTTAACGGTCCATCTATTATCACCAGGGCCTCGTGTTGACTGTTGACAGAGGCCCTATTCATGGGAGGCTGCCATGAAGTATCTCTGCCTGGTGTACGCGGAAGAGAAGACGCTCAACGCCCTGCCGAAGGACGAGCGACGGGCGCTGTCGAGCGAAGCCATGGCCTATTGCGCCGACCTGCAGAAGGTCGGGCAGCTCGTCGCCGCCTCGCCGCTCCACCCGGTGGAGACCGCGACCACCGTGCGGGTCCGCAACGGGAAGACTTCGACGACCGACGGGCCGTTCGCCGAGACGAAGGAGCAGCTCGGCGGCTTTCTCCTGCTCGACGTGAAGGACCTGAACGACGCCATTCGGATCGCGGCCAAGTTTCCGGCGGCCCGGTTCGGCAGCATCGAGGTGCGCCCAGTCAAGGAGAACGGCTGCGCGGAGTGAGTGCCCATGGACGACGACACGGCGGAGCGGGCGCGCGCGCGGGTGGATGAGGTCTATCGAACCGAGGCGCGCCACGTCCTCGCCACCCTGATCCGGCTCCTCAAGGACTTCGACCTGGCCGAGGAGGCCCTGCACGAGGCCTTCGCCGCCGCCGTGGAGCGATGGCCGCGAGGCGGCGTGCCGGCGAATCCCCGCGCCTGGCTCGTGTCGGCCGGCCGGTTCAAGGCGATTGATGCGATGCGGCGGCGCGCGCGGTACGACGCCTCGCTGGCGGAGTTGGCCAAGGAGATCGACACGACCACCGGCGACCCGTTGGAGGACGAGGAAGAACCCATCGGCGACGATCGGCTGCGGCTGATCTTCACGTGCTGCCATCCGGCCCTGCGCCCGGAGGCGCAGACGGCGCTGACGCTGCGGGAGGTGTGCGGGCTGACGACGGAGGAAGTCGCCCGCGCCTATCTCACGTCCCCCTCGACGATGGCCCAGCGCATCGTGCGCGCCAAGGCCAAGATCCGCGACGCGCGCATTCCGTACGAGGTGCCGGCGCCGTCCGAGCTTCCGGCGCGGCAGGACGCCGTGCTCCGGGTCATCTACCTGGTGTTCAACGAGGGCTACTCCGCCTCGTCCGGCGCGTCGCTCACGCGCCCCGACCTCTCGGGCGAGGCGATCCGCCTCGGACGACTGCTGCTGGAGCTGCTGCCGGAGCCGGAGGTCATGGGCCTGCTGGCGTTGATGCTGCTCCACGAATCGCGGCGGCCGGCGCGCACGTCGGCCACGGGGGACCTGGTCCTCCTGGCGCACCAGGACCGGTCGCGCTGGAACCGCGCGCAGATTGCCGAGGGGGTCGCGCTCGTCGAGCGGGCGCTGGCCTCCGAGCGGTTCGGCCCCTACACGCTAGAGGCCGCGATCGCGGCGGTGCATGCCGAGGCCCCGAGCGCCGCCGAGACCGATTGGGCGCAGATCGTCGCCCTCTACGACCTGCTCGCCCGGGCGGAGCCGTCGCCGATCGTCGAGCTCAACCGGGCCGTGGCCGTCGCGATGCGCGACGGGCCGTCGGCGGGGCTGGCGCTCATCGACGCCATCCTGGCGCGCGGTGAGCTGGCCGACTATCACCTGGCGCACGCCGCGAGGGCGGACCTCTGCCGACGGCTGGGCGACAGGGCCGGGGCCCGCGCCGGGTACGAGCGCGCCCTCGCCATGGCCGGGCAGGAGCCCGAACGGCGGTTTCTGGAGAAGCGCCTGGCCGAGCTGGGCTAGCCCGCATGATTCATGAACGCTTCTGCTGCAGACGCGACTCCACGGTTTCGCGACGAACCGTCATGAATCATGCGGGCTAGAGCGATCACCACAAAGGAGGCAACCATGCGTATCCTCTCATTCGCAGTCGCTACGCTGGGCGTCGTGCTGGCCGTCTCGCCGGCCCCGGCCAAGGACAAGAAGGGCGGCAAGCCGATGGACGAGAAGGCGATGATGGAGCTGTACCAGCGGCTCGCCACGCCCGGCGAGCCGCACAAGCTGTTCGCGAGCCTGGCCGGGAGCTGGACGACGACCAGCAAGGAGTGGATGGAGCCCGGCAAGCCCCCGACAGAGTCCACCGGCACCGCGGAGATGAAGATGCTGCTGGGCGGGCGCTTTCTCTACCAGGAGTACAACGCCCAGATGATGGGGCAGCCCTTCTCCGGCATCGGCATCGACGCCTACGACAACCTGACCAAGAGGTACGTGACGGCCTGGATCGATTCGATGGGGACGGGCATCTTCATGATGGAGGGCACGGCCAGCGCGGACGGCAAGATCATCACGCTGAAGGGGTCGCACCCTGAACCGGGCGGCGGCCGGATGACGCACCGCGCCGTCTGGACGATCACGGATGCGAACAGCCAGACCTTCGAGATGTACGGCGCGCACGGGAAGGGCAAGGAGATGAAGATGCTGGAGATCACCTACACGAGGAAGCCATGAGTCTGAAACGGACCATCGCCGCTCCCAAGAGGCCGGCGGCGCCCAAGCCGTCGACGGGCCCCGTGGCCCTGCTGGTCGGCACCCGCAAGGGCGCCTTCATCCTGAAGGGCGACCGATCGCGGCGGACGTGGAAGTGCTCCGCGCCGCTCTTCCTCGGCCACATCATCCATCACGTCGTCCTCGACCCGCGCGACCGGCGCACGATGCTGATGGCGGCCAGCACCGGCCACCTGGGGCCGACCATCTACCGCTCGACCGACGCGGGCAAGACCTGGAAGGAGGCGAAACAACCGCCGGCCTTTCCCAAGGCGCCCGAAAGTCAGGGGGGCCGCAGCGTGGGGCACGTCTTCTGGCTCACGCCCTGTCATGCGAACGAGCCCGATGCCTGGTACGCCGGCACCTCGCCGCAGGGGCTCTTCCGCTCCGACGACGGCGGGGTGACTTGGCGGCCCTTTTCCTCCATCAACGACGATCCGCGGTACCGCGAGTGGATGGGCACCGTGCAGGACGGCACGCCGGACGGGCCCAAGCTGCACTCGATCCTCGTGGATCCCCGCGATCCCCGGCACCTCTACTTCGGCATGTCGGGCGGCGGCGTGCACGAGTCCGTGGACGGCGGCAAGACCTTCAGGCCGCTGATCCAGGGCCTGGACGTCGTCGAGGGCTTCGACCGGTCCACGCCGACCTTCCATGATCCCCATTGCCTCCGGCTCTGTCCGACCAACCCGGACCGCCTGTACCAGCAGAACCACTGTGGCATCTACCGGCTGGACCGGCCGTCGAGCGAGTGGGTCCGCATCGGGCGGACCATGCCGAAGCCGGTCGGCGACGTCGGGTTCCCGATGGTCGTGCACCCGCGCGATCCCGACACGGCCTGGGTCTTCCCGATGGACGGGGGGACCGTATGGCCCAGGGTGAGCCCCGGCGGCAAGCCCGCCGCCTACGTCACGCGCGATGCCGGAGGGAGCTGGACGCGGCAGGACAAGGGCTTCCCCCGCGCGAACGGCTGGTGGACCGTGAAGCGACAGGCCATGGGCGCCGACGCGCACGAGCCGGTCGGTCTCTATCTGGGAACCACGCAGGGCGAACTCTGGGCGAGCCGGACCGAGGGAGCGGCCTGGACCTGCCTCGCGCGGCACCTGCCGGAAATTTACTCCGTGGAGGCGGCGGAGTGGTGACCGTCCACATCCCGAGCGCGCTGCATGCCTACACCGCGCGACAGAGCGAGGTGGAGGGTGAAGGTCGGACGGTGGGCGAGGTCCTGGCGGCGCTGGATCGGCGCTACCCCGGCCTGCGCTTCCGCATCGTGACGGAGCAGGACCGGATTCGGCCGCACATCAGGATCTTCGTGAACGAGGCGCAGGCGCAGCACCTCGCCGCGCCGGTTCGACCGGACGACCGGCTGTACATCGTCTGCGCGCTCAGCGGGGGATGACCTGCGGGAGGCGGGGCTGCCGGGGTTGGAGCGGGCGATCAGGCTGGCGATTCTTCCAGGCGGAGCGTGTAGAGGTAGTGGTAGAGCCCGCGCCGCTCCATGAGGGCGGCGTGGGTGCCCTCCTCGACGAGCCGCCCCCGGTTGAGCACGAGGATCCGGTCGGCCCGTTGGACGGTCGTGAGCCGGTGCGCCACGACGAAGGTCGTCCGTCCCGCCATGAGGCGGTCCAGCGCCTCCTGCACCAGCCGCTCCGATTCCGAGTCCAGCGCCGAGGTCGCCTCGTCCAGGATCAGAAGGCGGGGGTTCTTGAGCACGGCCCGCGCGATGGCGAGCCGCTGCCGCTGCCCGCCCGAGAGGTTGACACCCTTCTCGCCCACCACCGTCTTGTAGCCGTCGGGCAGCGCCGTGACGAACTCGTGGGCGTTGGCCGCGCGGCTCGCCGCGACGACCTCCTCCTCCGTCGCCCCCGCGCGCCCGTAGCGGATGTTGTCGAGGATCGTTCCGCCGAAGAGGATCGTCTCCTGCGGCACGAGCGCGATCTGGCGGTAGAGGCTCTCCAGCCGTACCGCGCGCAGGTCGTAGCCGTCGATCGCGATCCGGCCCTCCGTCGGGTCGTAGAACCGGTGCAGGAGGTTCACGAGCGTGGTCTTGCCGGCGCCGGTCGGGCCGACGATCGCCACGACCTCGCCCGGCTTCGCCTCGAAGGAGACGGCGGACAGTACGGCCTGGCGCGGGTCGTAGGCGAAGCCGACCCCCTCGGCCCGGACGTGGCCGCGCAGGGGCGGCAGCTCGACTGCGTCGGGCCGGTCGCCGATCTCCGGCTGCGTGTCGAGGATCTCGAAGACGCGCGCCATCGCCCCCTGCGCCTCCTTCACCTGGGCGAAGACGCGGGCGGCGGAACCGAAGGGCCCGATCAGGATGCCGGCGAACAGGATGAAGGCGAAGAGGTCGCCGGGGGTGATCGCGCCCTCGATCACCTGCGTCCCGCCGTACCAGACGACGGCCGCGGCGGCGGCGAGCGTGAGCAGCGTGATGACGGGCACGAAGACGGCCAGCACCGCCGCACGCCGCAGGGTCACGGCGAGCGCCTGCTCGACCTGGGCGGCGAAGCGCGCCTCCTCCCGTCCGGTCTGGACGAACGATTTGACGATCCGGATGCCGGAGAGCACCTCCTCGACGAGCGTCGTCAGGGCGGCCTGCTGGTCCTGGATGCGCGTCGAGAGGGCGCGGAGCCGGCGGCCGAACAGCCGCGCCACCAGCACGAGGAACGGCAGCAGGAGCAGAATCAGCAGGCAGAGCCGCCAGTTCATGTAGAGCAGGAACGCCACGCCGCCGACGAAGGTCACGACCTGCTTGGCCGTGTCAATGGGCGTCTCGGACAGCGTGGACTGGATCACCCCCACGTCGTTCATGAGCCGGGAGATCAGCTCGCCCGTCCGGCGCTTGGCGAAGAAGCTCAGTGAGAGCCGCTGGAGGTGACCGAACAGGTGCGTGCGGAAGTCGGCCAGGATGCGCTGGGAGGCGCGGGCCGTCAGGTAGCTGTGGCCCATCGAGAGCAGGCCCTGCAGCAGGACCAGCCCGAGGAACAGGGCGAGCGTCCAGGCCATGCCGACCCGGTCGTGCCGGACGGTGATGACGTCCCAGAGGCGGCCGGCGAGCCGCAGGAGCGACAGGTTGACGACGGCCACGCCGACGACGAGCGCGGCGGAGGCGACCATCAGGGGGAGCGAAGGCCGGAGAAAGGGGTAGAAGCGGCGGTAGTAGGACATCAGGAACCGTCAGCCGTCGGCGTTCCGCGCAGCGGTCACGAGGTCATTCCGGCGAATGCCGGAATCCAGGGTTCGGTTGCCTGCCCCTGCGCTTTGGCTGGACCCCGGCTTCCGTCGGAGTGACGGCCCCTGCCGGCATGACGAGGCAGAGGGCTGTGACGGCTGAAGGGGGAACGCTGTTTCTTGACGGCCGTCTTACAGTTGCGTGATGGACTCGATCAGGTTCTTGTTGATCGAGACGAAGTCGGCGTGCTCCCGCTCGTTGATCGTGACGTCGGTGAGGTTGATGAACAGCCGCTGTTCCTCGTTGAGCACGTCGGAGACGCGGTTCCGCATCGGAGGGATCACGAAATCCCCGATGTAGGTGTTGCTCACCGTGCGGACTCGAATCCGGGCTTTTTTCCCCTCGGGCATGTCGCCTCCCCTCGGGCGGAGCCGCGCCTAGCTCCGGCGCCGCGCGAACTTCATGCGCCTGCGCAGCTTCTTGTGCTTGTGCTTCCGCATCTTCTTGCGGCGCTTCTTGAGCACGCTCGACATGCAAGGACTCCTGGGGTGGCAGAGTGTAGAGGGTCCGTCGCGCAAACGCAAGGAAGCCGCGATCCGGCCCCGCGGGACCGGGTTGTCTATCACGGCGGCGCGCGGGGTGTCAAGGACCGCGGCTTGACGGCTCCGCCGCGGGCTCCCTATACTCCCGCATGCTCCACACGCGCATCGCGGTCTGGGTCCTGGTCGGGGCCCTGGCCGCCGCCGGCCTCCCCCTCGCGGCCTGCTCGAAAAAGGAGATTCGGTACCCCGCCGACCACCTCCGCTACCAGAACATCGACGCCGCCGTCGAGTCGCTGCGGAAGGCCTACGCGGAGAAGGACCGGTCCACCCTGCACAAGCTCATCCTGCCCGTCGCGGCCCTGGACCGCACGGGGGTCGACATCGAGCGGGACTTCGAGCAGTTCGAGGAGATCACGCTGGATTTGTCCATCGAGCGGATCGTGATCGAGGGGGACACCATCCACGTGTTCGTGCACTGGCAGGGCAACTGGAAGCGGCGCCCCGAGGACCCGGGCATCCGCGAGCGCGGGCACGGGGTGCTCCGCTGGGTCGGGATGCAGTCCATCATGCTCCGGGGCATCGAGGGAGACCTCTTCTTCGGGATGTCCACCCGCCATCCCGAGGGCGAGGGCACGCCGGCCGGGAAGGGCACATGACGGCGATCCGTCGGACCGTCCGCCGCGCCGCCTGGGTGCCGGAAGCCGAGTTCCTGGTGATCGGGAGCGGCGTGGCCGGGCTGCGCGCCGCCATCGAGCTCAGCCGGCACGGCCGCGTGGTCATCCTCACCAAAGGCCATCCCCTGGAGAGCAGCTCGATCTACGCCCAGGGCGGGGTCGCCGTCGCGATCAGCGAGGAGGACGACGTCGCCATCCACCTGACCGACACGCTCAAGGCCGGACACGGCCTTTGCCGGCGGGAGGCGGTCCGCGTCCTGGTGGAGGAGGGGCCCGACCGCATCCAGGAGCTGATCGGCTGGGGCGCGCGCTTCGACAAGATCGGCGGCAAGTTCGCCTTCGCGCGCGAGGCCGCGCACAGCCGCAGCCGCATCCTGCGCGCGCGCGGAGACGCGACCGGCAACGAGATCGTCCGCGTGCTCATGGCGCAGGCCCGCCAGCGGAAGACCATCGGCTGGCTGGACCACCATTTCACCGTGGACCTGATCGTGGTGGACGGCGTCTGCCGCGGCGCGCTGGTGCTGGAGGAGGAGAGCGGCGCCCGCGCGGTCGTGCCCGCCCGCGCGGTCGTGCTCGCCACGGGCGGCGCGGGGCAGGTCTACGCCCGGACGACGAACCCGCCCAACGCGACCGGCGACGGCATGGCCATGGCCTGGCGCGCGGGCGCGGTGCTGGAGGACATGGAGTTCGTCCAGTTCCATCCGACCGCCCTCTACCTGCCCTCCAGCCCGCCTTTCCTCCTCTCAGAGGCCATCCGGGGCGAGGGCGGGCAACTCCGCAACATCAAGGGCGAGCTGTTCATGCACCGCTACCATTCGGCCGGCGCCCTGGCGCCGCGAGACATCGTGGCGCGGGCCATCTGGTCGGAGATGGCCGCGACGCGCGCCCGGCACGTCTATCTGGACGTGACGCACCTGAGCGCGGGCTTCGTGCGCCGGCGGTTCCCGACGATCTACGCGACCTGCCTCCGCTACGACATCGACATCACCGAGGAGTGGATTCCCGTCTCGCCGAGCGCCCACTACATGATGGGGGGCGTGCGGACGGACACGGACGGCGCCACGAGCCTGCCCGGCCTCTACGCGGCGGGCGAGGTGGCCTGCAGCGGCGTGCACGGCGCGAACCGGCTGGCGAGCAACTCGCTGCTGGAGGGACTCGTGTTCGGCGCCCGCGCCGCGCGGGCGGCGGCCGCCCGGCGGTCGGGGGAGGAGGGGGCCTGCCCCTCCGTGGAAGAGCTGGACGGGCGGCCGCCGGTCGCGCTGGAGGACGCGGACAAGCTCCGCAGCTCGCTGCGCCGGCTGATGTGGGGCAAGGTCGGCCTCGTGCGGACCGGCGATTCCCTCGCCGCCGCCGTGGCCCAGCTCTCCCGCTGGCAGCGGCTGGTCGAGGGGCCCTTCCTCACCCGCCGCGACCTGGAGGTCAAGAACATGGTCCACGTCGCGCACGGCATCGCCGAGGCGGCGCTCTGGCGGGAGAACAGCATCGGCGCCCACTACCGCGCGGATTTTCCGGACATGAGGAAAGGGGGGCGCACGGAGCACAGCCGCATCCAGCGGGGCGGGGAGCCGGTCGCGCCCCCGCCGCCGCGGCGCGTCGTCAGGCTCGCGGATCGAAGAGGAAGCGGGGCAGGTTCGCCCGGAACAGGTCGCGCAGCCGGCGCGTGAGGGAGCCGGGCCGCCCCGCGCCCACGGGCGCGCCGTCCACGCGCGCGACCGGCATGATCTCCATCGTCGTGTTCGTCAGGAAACACTCCTCCGCCGCCCGCAGGGCCTCGGGCGTGTAGCGGCCCTCCTCCGTCGGCAGGCCCGCCTCCCGCGCCAGCAACAGCACGACCTCGCGGGTGATGCCGCCGAGGATGTCGCCCTCCGCCGCCGGGGTGCAGAGGCGGCCGTCCCGCACGAAGAAGAGGTTGCTGGTCGTCCCCTCGGCCAGCTCGCCCCTCGCGGTCAGCAGGAGCCCCTCGAAGGCGCGGGCGGCGATGGCCTCCTGCTTCGCCAGGATGTTGTTCAGGAAGTTCAGCGACTTGACCTCCGGCGGGAGCGCGGCCGGCAGGTTCCGCCGCACCGCCACGATCGCGAGGTCCACGCCCTCCTCGAAGAGGCGCGCGGGGTAGGGGACGTAGGGCTTGGCGATGACCACGAGGGTCGGCCGCGGGCAGAGCGCCGGATCGAGCCCGATCTCGCCCTCGCCCCGCGAGATGGTGATGCGCAGGTAGGCGTCGGCGATCCCGTTGCGCCGCATCGCCTCGGCCAGGAGCGGGCCCCAGTCCTTCTCGGCGAGGGGCGGCGTGAGGCCGATGAGCTGCGCCGAGCGTTCCAGGCGCGCGAGGTGCCGCGGGAGCATGAAGATCCGGCCCCCGTAGGCCCGCAGCGTCTCGTACACGCCGTCGCCGTACAGAAACCCGTGGTCGAAGACCGAGACGACGGCCTCCTTCCGGTCCACGAAGCGATCGTTGAGGAAGATCCACATGGCAGAGAACTCTCAGCGGTCAGCCGCCAGCAAGGCCGTCACCCCGGACGGGTTCGATCCGGGGTCCATCTGGATTCCGGCGAGCCTGCCCCGGACTTGATCCGCGGGGCCGGAATGACGAGGCTGAGGGTGGACTGCCGGAGCGTCGGGTCATGTCAGCGCTTCCAGCAGCGCCTGGGCCTTGTAGAGCGTCTCGTCGTACTCGCGGGCCGGGTCGGAGTCGGCCACGATGCCCGCGCCGACCTGCAGGGAGCCGCGGCCCCGCGCGAGCACCAGCGTGCGGATCAGGATGTTGAAGTCCAGGTCGCCGCTCCAGCTCAGGTAGCCGAGCGAGCCGGTGTAAGGGCCGCGCCGGACCGGCTCCAGGGAGTCCAGCACCTCCATGCAGCGGACCTTCGGGACGCCCGTGATCGTCCCGCCGGGGAACATCGCCCGCAGCAGGTCGAAGCCGTCCAGCCCGTCCCGGAGCTCGCCGCCGACGTTGGAGACGATGTGGCTGACGTGGGAGTAGCGCTCGACGGCCATGAATTCGTCCACCCGCACCGTCCCATAGCGGCAGACGCGGCCGAGGTCGTTCCGCTCCAGGTCCACGAGCATCAGGTGCTCGGCCCGCTCCTTCTCGTTCAGCACCAGCTCGGCGGTCAGTCGCCGGTCCTCGGCCGGGGTCCGCCCGCGGGGGCGGGTGCCGGCGATCGGCCTGGTGTCGGCCCGCCGTCCCTGGAGGCGGACGAGTCGCTCCGGCGACGAGCTGACGAGGCAGAGGTCGTCGAAGACCATGAGGCCGGCGAAGGGCGAGGGGTTCACCAGCCGGAGGCGGGCGTACAGCGCCGCGCCGAGCGCGCCCGGCCCCGTCGCCGGCTGGTCGCCCAGGTCGAAGGTGAAGCGCTGCGACAGGTTGGCCTGGTAGAGATCGCCGGCGCGGATCAGCTCCTGCACGCGCGCCACGCCGGCCAGGTAGTCGTCGCGGGGCCGGTCCGGCCGGACGGCGAAGGGGGCGGGTCGCGGGCCCGGCCGGTCGGCCGGGGCGGCCGAGAGCCGGGCCGCCAGCGCGGCCAGCCGGTCGCAGCCCTCCCGGTAGAGCTTGTCCCTGGACTCGCCCAGCAGCCGCTCGACCGGCGGCGCGAAGATCACCGACAGGGTGCCGGCCTCATGGTCGAGCGCGGCCAGCAGCTCCACGAAGGCAAACTCCAGGTCGGGCAGGCCCAGGTCGTCCACGGCCAGGCTCGGGAGCCGCTCGAAGCGGCGCGCGAGGTCGTAGCTCAGATAGCCGACCGCGCCGCCGAAGAAGGGCGGGAGGCCGGGCGGACGGGGCAGTCGGGAAGCGCGGAGCCGCCCGGCCAACGCCGCGAAGGGATCGCCCTCGTGCCGGGTCACCCGGTCGCCGGTCCGCAGCTCGTAACGGTCTGCCTTGCCGGAGAGGACCAGGTAGGGCTCGGCGCCCAGGAAGGAATGGCGCGCGGTGGCCTCCGCCCCCCGCCCGCTCTCGAGGAGGAAGGAGGGCCGGCCCGGCCGGGCGATCCGGCGGTAGAGCGCGAAGGGGTCCGCGGGCGGCTGCGGAATCGTCAAGACCAGCGGCGCCGGCCGCTCCTCCGACAGAAAGCCGGCGCGGGATGGGTGAATCATGGGCTGGTTGTAACACAGGGCGGGACGGGAGGCCAGGGGGCCGGCACGCGGCCCCGCACCCGCCCGACGGACACCCCGGGAGATCCTCCGTGCCGGGCCCAGATTGACTTGCCCGGCGGAGGCGGGTACACCAGTTCAGGTTTTCCGGAGACCCTGCCCGATGATCGGCTTCTTCGATTGGCACAAGGCGGCCGACGTTCCTCTCGCGGTGGCGCTGGCGGCGGGAATTTTCCTGCTCGACCTGTCGATTCCCCTGGGCAAGGCCATGGGCATCCTCTATCTGGCGCCCCTGATCCTCGCCTTCGGCACCGCCACCCGGCGCGGCCTCCTCCGGATGGCGGCGGGCTGCACGCTCCTCACGGTCCTGGGCGCCCTGTTCTCCCCGGCGGCCAGCGCGCCGTGGGACGTGGTGTTGTTCAATCGTACGGCGGCCGTCGGCGTCATCTGGGTGGTGGCCCTGCTGATGGCGAAGCGCCTGGCGTCGGAGGAGGCCGCCCGGCAAGCCGAGGCGCGGTTCGCCGGCATCATCGACCTCGCGGACGACGCCATCGTGTCCGTGGACGAAGCCCATCGCATCCGCCTCTTCAACCGTGGCGCGGAGCGGGTCTTCGGTTGGACGGCCGCCGAGATGTTGGGGCAGCCTCTGGCGCGGCTCCTCCCCGATCGCTTCATCGCCGCGCACGACGGACACCTACGCGACTTCGCGCAGGCGGCGGAGACGAGCCGACCGATGGGTCAACGGGGCAAGGTGTACGGGCGCCGCAAGGACGGCGAGGAGTTTCCCGCCGAAGCTTCCATCTCGAAGCTCACGCTGGGGCGAGACCGGCTGTTCACGGTCATCCTGCGCGACGTGACCTCGCGGAAGGAGATGGAGCGGTACCTGGCCGCCATCCACGAGGTCACCAGGCTGTTGGCCGGGGCGAGGACTCTTGCCGAAACCGTGCCGAATGTCCTGCAGGCGCTCGGCGAGGGCATCGGCTGGGACGTGGCGGCGATCTGGCTGCTGGACAAGCCCAACCGGGTGCTCCGCTGCGCGGGCATCTGGTCCGCGCCGGGGCTGGAGGCGACGGCCTTCAGGGAGATGAGCCTGGCGAGCGGAATGGCGCGCGGGGTCGGGCTGCCCGGCCGCGTCTGGGAGTCCGGCGAGGCGGCCTGGATCGTCGACGCGGTCCACGATGCCAACTTCCCGCGGGCCGCGGCCGCCGCCCGGTCGGGGCTGTCCGGCGCCTTCGCCTTTCCCATCCTGATCGAAACCGCGGTGGTCGGGGTCGTGGAATGCTACAGCCGGCGGACGCAACCGCCAGACCGGCAGCTCCTGGACCTGCTTGGGGACCTGGGCAGCCAGATCGGGCAGTTCCTCAAGCGCAAGGAAGTCGAACTGGAGCGCGAGCAGGTGATCGGGGAGCTCAAGGAGGCGCTGCGCAACATCAAGACGCTCAAGGGGCTGCTGCCCATCTGCGCCTCGTGCAAGAAGGTCCGCGACGACCGCGGCTACTGGGACCAGATCGAGACCTATGTCAGCCGGCATTCGGAGGCCGAGTTCAGCCATGGCATCTGCCCGGACTGCGTCCGGCGCCTCTACCCCGACCTCTACCCGAAGCTGCGCGAGAGCCGCCCCGACCTCTTCAACCGGGAGGATCCCGAGGCGCCGGTCGGCCGGTGATCCCGCTTCACGGTCTCGTCCACGCGCGCCTTGACTTTTCGCTCGGGATTTTGCTTGAATGGCGGCTCTTGGTCGGCCGCCGGGGCTCGTCCCGCGCGGCGCCCGTCACAGAGAATGCCGCCCTCGACGGATCCGTTCTATGCGGGCTTGGGGCAGGCGGTGCGGCTCGGCACCGAGCTGCTGGCCGCGCTGATCGTCGGGGGCGGCCTGGGCTGGCTGCTCGATACCTACCTGTTCGCTTCGGGGCCCTGGGGCCTGGTCGCGGGGTTGGTTCTCGGTACGATCGCCGGGGTTCGGAACGTGATCCGCGGCGCCCAGCGGTGGTCGAAATAGCCCGTCCCTAACCACAAAGACACGGCGAAGCGTATCCGATGGACAATCCGCTCCACCCCTTCGAGCTGCATCAGATCATCCCGATCTCGCTCTTCGGCCTCGACATCTCCATCAACAAGGCCGTGCTCATGATGTGGGTCGTGGTCGCGCTCGTGGCCGGCTTGTTCCTGGCCGCGGCCGGCGCGCGCGGGCTGGTGCCGACCAAGCTCCAGAGCCTGGCCGAGATCTTCGTGGACTTCATCCGCGGGATGATCCTGGAGACGATGGGGCAGGCCGGGATGCGCTTCTTCCCGCTGATCGCCACGCTGTTCGTCTTCATCCTGTTCTGTAACCTCCTCGGCCTCATCCCCGGCACCTACACGGTGACCAGCCAGATCGTCGTCACGGGGGCCTTCGCGCTCGCGGTGTACGGGCTCAGCCTCGCGCTGGGGTTCGCGATGCACGGCGTGAAGTTCCTCGGCATCCTGGTGCCGCCGGGCACGCCGGGCTGGCTGCTCCCGCTCATGGTCCCGATCGAGCTCATCAGCCAGCTCGCGCGGCCGATCTCGCTCGCGGTGCGGCTGTTCGCCAACATGACCGCCGGGCACACGATCCTGGGCGTGCTCTTCGGGCTCGCGCTCGGCGGGGGGCTCCTGATCGGCTGGCTGCCCTTCGCGTTCACGATCGCGATGAACGGGCTGGAGGTCGGCATCGCGTTCATCCAGGCGTACATCTTCACGATCCTGTCCTGCGTGTACCTCGGCGACGCGATCACGCTGCACGGGCACGGGGAGGCGCATTGATTCGGGAGTTGCGAGCGATGCGTGTCGCGGGGTGAGTGCTCCACGGGCGTCACCCCGACACTCCAAACCAGAAACCCACCACTCAAAACCGGAGGACTTCAAGCGATGGATGCAGCAGCGTCGGCATTGTTGGGCATGGGGTTGGCGGCGGCCGGGTTCGCGGGCGCCGGCGTCGGGATCGGTTACATCTTCGGCAAGATGATCGAGGCGGTCGCGCGCCAGCCGGAGGCGGAGGGCCGGGTCGGCAAGTACATGTGGATCGGCTTCGCGCTGGTCGAGGCGATCGCCCTCTACGGGCTGGTCATCGCCTTCATCATCATGGGACTCCGGAAGTAACGCGACGGGTGACGAGGTGCGAGGAGTTTTGAGGTTGTCGTTTTGAGTCCGTGAAGAAGGTGGCAACTCGACACTCACTACTCAAGACTCAGGACGGAGTGCCGCATTCCGCGCCACGGGGGTTTGTGGAAGATGCCACAGTTTGAAAGCCAGTTTTTCTCGTCGCTGATCTTCTGGGAGGTCGTCTCGTTCGCGATCCTCTGCTGGGTGCTCTACAAGTTCGCCTTCCCGTCGATCCTCGGCGCGCTCGAGACGCGGGAGCGGAAGATCCGGGAGAGCCTGGAGCAAGCGGAGCGGCACCGGGCCGAGGCGGAGCGGACGCTGCGGGAGTACGAAGCGAAGCTGAACGCGGCGGCGCGCGAGGCGGACGCGCTGCTCGCCGGCGCCAAGGAGCGCATCCAGCACCTGCAGGAAGAGCACGAGCAGCGCCTCCAGGCCGACGCCGAGCGCATCAAGGGCGAGGCGATGCGGGAGATCGAGCACGAGCGACGCAAGGCGCTAGAGGACATCCGCCGCGAGACGACGGACCTGGCCCTCTTGGTCGCGGAACGGGTGATCGGGCGGAGCCTCACGGACGCGGACGCGAGGCGGATGGCGGACGAAGCGCTTGCGGCCGTCGCCGATTTCGGGCGTAAGCGTGAAGGGTAAAGGGTGACGGAACGGGTCCACCCCGTCCTGCCGCCTCTCACGTGGTACGGTTCCCCTCTCACGAGTTCGCCCCGCCCCGCTTGTAGCCCTCCAGGTCCACCGTCACGTGACGGAACCCCAGCGCCGTCAGGCGCGCGGCGACGCGCGACCGTCTCGGCTCCTCCAGCAGCCGCGGCACCTCCTTGCGGTCCACCTCGATCCGCGCCGTCTCGCCCTGGTCCCGCACGCGGACCAGGCGGAAGCCCTCCTCCTGCAGGCAGGCCTCGGCCTGCTCCACCCGCCGGAGCGTCTCCCGGGTGATGGCGATGCCGCGCGGGATGCGCGAGGAGAGGCAGGCGGCGGCGGGCTTGTCCCAGATGGAAAGGCCCAGGGATCGGGCCAGGTCGCGGACGTCCTGCTTGGTCAGCTCCGCCTCGACGAGGGGGCTCCGCACGCCCAGCCGTCGCGCCGCCAGGATGCCCGGCCGGTCGTCGCCGAGGTCGTCGAGGTTCGTCCCGTCCACGATCACCCCGCCGTTCCGTTCTGCCCGGAGCCGGCCCATCGCCTCGTAGAGGTCCGTCTTGCAGTGGAAGCAGCGGTCGGCCTCGTTGCGGACGAAGGCGGGGAGGGCGAGCTGATCGGTCTCGATCACGAGGTGGGGGGCGCCGATCTCCGCGGCGACGCGCCGGGCCTCCTCCAGCTCGGACGCCGGCATGGTGGGGGAGGCGGCGGTCACGCCGACGACCCGGTCGCCGAGCCGATCGTGCGCGACCTTCAGGACGACGGTGCTGTCGATCCCGCCGGAGTAGGCGACCAGCACCGAGCCCATCTCGTCGAACAGGCGGTGCAGGGTTTGAAGCTTGGAATCCGGCATCGGGCGGCACTGGCGCGACGAGCGGTCAGCGGCAAGTCAACGTGCCCCTCACCCCTCGACACGAATCTACTCTTCCTTCACCTTCACCTTGGCCAGGTTGCCGACCAGGACGAGCGCATAGCGGTCCGGGTGGAGGTACTGTTTCGCGACGCGCAGGACATCCTCCTTCGTCACGCGCTCGATCAACGCGGGATAGTCCGTGAAGTAGTTCAGGCCCAGCCCGTAGAACTCGACCTGCCCCAGCACGTCGGCCAGCTTGGCCGTCGTGTCCAGCCGGAGGGGGAAGCTGCCGATCAGGTAGGCCTTGGCGTCGGCGAGCTCTTCGTCGGTCACGGGCCGCTCCTGCATGCCCTTGATCTCCGCGAGCACGCCGGCGATCGCCTGGTTGGCCATCTCGTTCCGTGTCTGCAGGCTGACCTGGAAGGCGCCCGGCATCAGGTTGGCGTCGAAGTGGCTGCTGACGCCGTAGGCCAGCCCCTGGTTGTCGCGGATCGAGTCCATGAGCCGGGAGGAGAAGCCGCCGCCGCCGAGGATGTAGTTCATCACGACGAGGGCGTAGTAGTCGGGGTTCCCGCGGCTGACGCCCAGGTGTCCGACCATGATCGTGGCCTGGGTCAGGTCTTTGGGGATCAGCTTGACGACCGGCTTGGCGAGGGGCGCCGGCTGTCCGACCCGGCCGTTCGGCGGCTCGGTCGCCGCCCAGGCGCCGAAGTGCTTCTCGACCAAGGCCCGTGCCCGGTCGGGCGACAGGTCGCCGACGATGGTGAGGATGGTCCGGTTCGGCACGTACTCGCGGGCGTAGAAGGCCTGGACGTCCGCGCGCGTGAGGGTCGGGACGGTCTGCTCCGTTCCGTTCACCGGCCAGCGGTAGGGATGGCCGTCGAAGACGAGCTGGTTGAAGGCCTTGGCCGCGACCGTGCCGGGGTCGTCCTGCT
The DNA here is from genome assembly GCF_979578155.1 of Candidatus Nitrospira neuquenensis. Taxonomy (NCBI): domain Bacteria; kingdom Pseudomonadati; phylum Nitrospirota; class Nitrospiria; order Nitrospirales; family Nitrospiraceae; genus Nitrospira; species Candidatus Nitrospira neuquenensis. Next base: position 24,013 of record NZ_CEFZDU010000012.1, read on the forward strand.
CGCTCAGGATCTCCCCGAGGATCTGGCTGCGCACCCGCTCCAGCTCCTGCTCGGGAAAGGTCGGGTGGAGCAGGATGTCCGCCAGCAGCTCGAAGCCGAGGTCCGTGTCCTTCGTGAGCACGCGCGCGGAGACGGTCGTGAAGTCCTCGCCGGCCCGGGCCGCGAGCGAGCCGCCGACGAACTCGATCTGCTCGGCGATCCGGTTGGCGGACCTGGTCGCCGTCCCCTCGTCCAGCAGGGAGGCGACGAGGTTGGCCAGGCCCGCCTTGCCCTCCGGGTCCCGGGCGGAGCCGGTCTTGACCAGGGCCTGGACCTGGACGATCGGCAGCGAATGCTGCTCCAGGACGAGGACCGTGAGCCCGTTGGGGGCGACGAACCGGACCGGGGCGAGCTCGGCCGCGCCGGCCGGCAAGCCCGCGACGAGCAGGACCGGCAGCGCCACGACGGCGGCGACGGCGAGGCCCCGGCTCACTGGTTCACCCCCGGTCCCGGCGCGCCGGCGTCCGCGGCCTGCCGGGGCGGCGGCGCGGGAATCAGGAGGCCCACGGTGCGCCGGTCCTCGCTGAAATACTTGCGGGCGACCCGCTGCACGTCCGCGGCGGTCACCGTGCGCAGCCGGCCGACGAATTCCCGGACATCGCGCCAGCCGGCGCCGACCGTCTCGGCCTGGCCGAGCAGCATCGCCTGCCGGAAATTGGAATCCTGCCCGAAGATGTAGGCGGCCTCCACCTGGTTCTTGGCCCGCTGCAGCTCCACGTCGCTCGGGGGCTCGGCCTGCAGGCGCTCGATCTCCCGGTGCAGCGCGCGCTCCGCCGCCTCCAGTTTCTCGCCCGGCTTGAGCACGAGGTAGCAGTAGAACAGCTCCGGGTCGGCCTGCAGCCGGCTGTACTCGGCCCCGGCCGCCAGCGCGATCTTCTGCTCGTAGACCAGGCTCCGGTACAACCTGGCGCTCTTCCCGCCGGCGAGGATGGACTCCAGCACCGTCAGCGGATAGGAGTCCTCGCTCGTGTAGTTCGGCACCCGGTAGCCCGCCATGATGAAGGGCACCTGGGCCTCGCGCTTCACGACGACCCGGCGCTCGCCGATCTGCTCCGGCTCGACGACGGTCGGAGCCGGCGGCACGGGCTTCTTGGGGATCGGCTCGAAGAGCTGCCTGATCGTCGGCAGCAGCGCCTCCGCCTTGATGTCCCCCACGACGACGAGCGTCGCGTTGTTCGGGACGTAGTAGGTGTCGTAGTGGCGCTTGAGGTCCTCGCGCGTCATCGCATCGAGGTCGGGGAACCAGCCGATGATCGGCCAGTGGTAGGGGTGCATGAGGAAGGCCTGGGCGAAGAGGGTCTCGACGAGAAAGGCCTGCGGGTCGTCCTCCGACCGCAGCCGGCGCTCCTCCTTGACCACCTCGCGCTCCAGTTGGAATTCATGCTCGTCGAGGAGCAGGCCGTTCAGGCGGTCGGCCTCCATCTCCAGCGCGAGCCGCACGCGGTCCGCGGCGAGGTTCTCGAAGTAGGCCGTGGCGTCCTGGCTCGTGAAGGCGTTGTCGTTGCCGCCGTTCTTGCGGATCGTGCGCGAGAAGACGCCCTTGGGGTAGCGCGCGGTGCCCTTGAACATCATGTGCTCGAGCATGTGGGACAGGCCCGCGCGCCCGAGCACCTCGTTCCGGGAGCCGACCTTGAACCAGACCTGGACGGTGGCGACCGGCGCCTTCGGCTCCTCGACGAGGAGGACCTTCATCCCGTTGGCGAGGACGTACTCATGGACCTCGCCCGCCCGAGCCGCGTCGGGCACGCTCGTCAGCCAGATCGTGAGGAGGATCGGGACGACTCGGCGGATCATCATGGATGGACGCTACGGCCGCGGGCTGATCGGTGAACCCCGTTCCGAGCGTGGCGCATGCTAGCAACCGGCTTCGGCCGGTGTCAAGGCGCGGCGGCGGGCCGGCACGAGCAGCGGCGGCTCGCCGAGCTGCCCGCAGGCGCCCAGCACGTCGCGGCCCTTGCTCTTGCGGATGAGGGCGTCGAGGCCGGCCCGCCGCAGCACGGCCTGGAAGCGCAGGACGGCCGTATCCTCCGGCCGCCGGTAGGGGCTCCCCTCGAAGGGGTTAAACGGAATCAGGTTCACCTTGCAGCGGAGGCCGGCGAGGAGGCGCGCGAGCCGCTTAGCGTCCGCCTCGCCGTCGTTCTCGCCCGCGAGCAGGACATATTCGAAGGTCAGCTTCTGCCGGGGCGGGAGCGGGTAGGCGCGGCAGGCGTCGAGCAGCGCCTTCAAGGGATAGCGGCGGTTGACCGCGGGCATGAGGCGATCGCGCTGGGCGTCGGTCGTCGCGTTCAAGGACACGGCGAGGTTGACCCCGAGCGCCGCCACGTGCTGCAGGCGCGAGGCGAGGCCGGCGGTGGACAGCGTGATCCGCCGCGGGGGGATGCCGACGCCCCAAGCGGCGTCGGTCAGCCGCGCGATCGCGGCGGAGACCTCCGCCAGGTTGGCGAGCGGCTCGCCCATGCCCATGAGGACGAGGTTCGTCAGCCGCTCGCCCGGCTCCAGCCGGTCCTGGACGCTCAAGACCTGGTCCACGATCTCGTGGGCCTTGAGGTTGCGCTTCAGGCCCATCGTGCCGGTCAGGCAGAAGCCGCAGTCCAGCGTGCAGCCGACCTGGGTCGAGAGGCAGAGGGTGAGGCGATCCCCGTCCGGGATCAGGACGCTCTCGACCCGGAGGCCGTCCTCCAGGCGGAAGAGCAATTTCCTCGTGCCGTCCGCCGAGCGGAGGACCTGGCCCTCGTCGAACCGGCCGATGCGGGCTGCGGCGGCGAGGCGGTCCCGGTCGGCTTTGGGAATGTCGGTCATCCGGCCGATGTCGCGGACCCGCTTCTGATAGAGCCAGCGGAGGAGTTGCTTCGCCCGATACCGGGGCCAGCCCAGGTCGGCCGCGAGCCGCTCGACCGCCTGCCGGTCGAGGCTCAGGAGGTTGACGGGGGACGGGGCGGAGGGGGCAGCGGCGCGCGTGACCATGGGCCAGGCTAACACGGGGGAAAGGACGGAACAAGGCGGAGGTCGGCCGGCCCCCGTTAGTGTGGCGTCCCACAAATTCGCGGCATCGTCATGCCGGCGGACAGTGTGCCCCGGACATGTTCAATCCGGGGCCGGCATCAAGACTCGGGCCCCCTTCCTGGATTCCGGCTCGCGGCCGCTCGGCGGCCTTGGCCAAAATGACGCACTGATTGACGGGACGCAACACGAGGACCTCCTATGCTCTGGCTCGTCCAGCATGTCGAGCAGGTGCCCCGGGCGCATCGCTTACGCGCTCCGCTCTGATTCCGGCCCGGCCCGGCGCCCTCCCTCGCCACCCGCTACAGTCATTTACCAGGCTCAGGGCGGGCCCTGCGAAGGAGGCGCAAGGCACGGCTCCGAGGCAGGTCAACGGCGCTTCGTCAAGCACCCGCAGGGAAACCGACGCCTGTCTTCTCGCCGGTTGATCGACCAGCCGGACGATGCCGACGTGCGGAAGACCGCACGCCAGCATTCCCAGGATATGCTCGACGGCAAGCCTGCGCCCCCGGAGGATGGGTTTTCCCCCGAAAATCTTCGGGTTGAGGGTGATGTGCTGCAAGAGGGCCTGTTCGTTCATGGCGTCCCTCCGTTTTCTCGGCGCACATGGTATGTCGGGGAGGCACACCGGCAAGCGGCGTGTCGGCCGCCAGGAAGGGCGAATAGCCGCTGAACTCGCGCTGCGGGCCCCCTGAACCCGCATGGACCCCCTTCCGCGCGCTCTGCTATACTTTGTCGGTGTTTCCCCCGGATCGCCTTCCATCCCTCGTGGGCCTCTCCGCCTGCCGGCTGGCGGCGGCGCTCCTGCTCCTCGTCCTGATCCCGCTGTCCTCCGCTTCCTCCGCGCCGACCGAGTCTCCGGCCGACACCGCCTGCGACACGGCGGAGGCCTGCTACCGTGCGGCGCTGGCGGCGCGGCCCGCCGGGCGCCTGCGCGGTGACCAGCTCCAGGCCCAGGTGGAGCGGCTCCGGCTGGTCCAGGAGCGGCATCCGGGATCGGTGTGGGCGCGTCGCGCGGGACTGCTCCGCGGGGTGCTGCTGCTGCAATCCCAGCCGGCCGAGGCGATCGAGTTTCTCCGGCCGGCGCGCCGGGATTTCCCGGTTCTTGACGATTATCTGCGGCTCTGGATGGGCGAGGCGCTGCTCAACGAGGGCGAGCCGGCTCGCGCGGCCGGCTGGCTGGAGTCCATCCAGGAGGCGGTGCCGGACACCCTGTTGGAGGCGCGGCTCTCGTTGAGGGCGGGCGAAGCCTGGGCGCGCCAGGATCAGTGCGGCCGCGCGGCGGAGTGGCTCGCGCGGGCGGTGGCCGTCGGGCCGCAGGAACCGACCACGCCGGCCGCGATCCTACTGCTGGCGGACTGTCAGGCGAAGCTGGGGAAGTCGTCCGAGGCGGTCGCGTCGCTCCGGCAGCTCTGGGTGCGGTATCCCCAGACGGCGGAGGCGCGGGAGGCCGAGCTGCGCCTGCGCCGGAGCGGCGGCAACGGCGTCGCCTGGCAGCCGGCGCCGGAGGACCGGTACGAGCGGGCCCAGGTCTTCGCGGGGCTGGCGCTCCACGCGGAGGCGGTGGAGGAGTTCCACCTGTTCCTCGCCGCCGCGCCGGGCCACCCGCAACGGGACGCGGCGCGACTGCGGCTCGGTACCTCCCTGGCCCGGTTGAAGCGCTACGACCAGGCCAAGCCGGTGTTCCAGGAGCTGGCCGTCTCGCCGGGCACGGGCCAGGGCGAGGCCGTCGTCTGGCTGGCGCGGATTTATCTGCGGCAGCAGGAGGGCGACCGGCTCCTCGCGCTCCGGCAGGGCCTCGCCAAGCACCAGTTGACGACCGAGCAGAAGGCGTCCGTGCTGATGATCGTCGGAGCCTGGTACGAGGACCAGGGGCAGGACGAGCCGGCCCTGGCCCAGTACCAAGAGGCGGTCCAGGTGGGCGGAGGCCAGCGGGCGGAGGCCCTGTGGCGGATCGGCTGGATTCACTACAAGAACGGGCGGTACCGACAGGCTGCCGAGACCTTCGAGAGGCTGGCGGCCGGCAAGGACGAGGGCGTGCCGGCGCCCCAGGCGCTCTACTGGACCGCGCGGGCCCTGGAACGGATGAGCGACGGCGGTGCGGCCGAGCGGTACCGCCAGCTCTGTCGGCAGGCGCCCTACACCTATTATTGCCAGCAGGCCCAAGCTCGGGGCGGGATGCCGATACCGGTGTCGGCGCCGGCGGAAGTGCCGCCGGCCGCCCCGGCGCCGGGGGGGGACGAGGCGATCGTGGCCGACGTCCATTACCGGCGGGCGGTGGAGCTCCAGCACCTGGGCCTCGACGCGGAAGCGGGCCGCGAACTGGCCGCGGTCCTCGATCGGTTCGCGGGCAACCGGCGTCTGCTCCTCTCGCTCGCCGCCCGGCTCAGTGAGGCGGGCGCGCACAGCCAGGCCCTCCGGATCGCGCGGCTCTACTTCCGCGACCCCATCGAGCGGGGCGGCGACGGCCTTCCGCCGTCGCTCTGGCGCGTCGCCTACCCGAGCGGGCACCTGCCCCTGATCCGGACGCACGCGGGCGACCGGGTGGACCCCTTCCTCGTGGCGGCGCTGATCCGCGAGGAAAGCCAGTACGACGCCCGCGCGGTCTCCCGCGTGGGCGCGATCGGCTTGATGCAGCTCATGCCGCAGACGGCGCAGACCGTCTCCAAGCAGCTCGGCGGCGCCGACGTGGTCCGCGAGGACCTCTTCGACGAGGCGACGAACGTCCGGCTGGGCGTCGCCTACCTCGGGAACCTGCTGCGCCAGTACGACGGGAACGTGGTCTATGCGGTCGCCGCGTACAACGCGGGCCCGGCGGCCGTGTCCTCCTGGATCGCCAAAGCCGGCGGTCGGGAGGCGGACGAGTTCGTCGAGCTGATCCCCTTCCAGGAAACCCGCCAGTATGTCAAGCGCGTCGTGCGGAGCTGGCGCGAGTACCAGCGCCTCGGGCGCGCCGCCTGCGCCGCCGGAACGTCGCTTGACAAGGTCTGCTGAACTTCCTATAACCCACGCCGACGGGCCGCGTGAGGGGTGCGTGGCCGGCGGGGAAGCGCCGGCCGATCGCCCGGCGAAGGGAGAGGCATGCCGTTGGACACCATGGAGGCGCTGGAGAAGCGGGTCCGCGGGCTGATCGAGTTGATCCAGGACCTCAGACGGTCGAACGAGAAGCTGCAGAAGGAGCTGCGGGCCGCGCACGAGCGGCTGCACCGGCAGGAAGAGGCGAACCACCGCTGGGAGGAAGAGCGGACGGACATCAAGAAGCGGATCGAAAAGGTCCTGCGCGAACTGGACACGCTGGACGGGGCGGAGGAGGCCAGGGAGGTGGCGCTTGACTAGGCCCGTCGAGGTCGAGATTTTCGGACAGCGGTACACGGTCAAGGGCGAGGGCGACGCGGCCTACATCAAGAAGCTCGCCGCCTACGTGGATGAGCAGATGCAGCGGGTGTCCAAGGGGATGAAGAACTCCACGCCGGCCAAGCTGGCCGTCCTGGCCGCCTTCAACATCGCCCATGAGTTCTTCCAGGCCGAGGCGCGTCTGCGCGAGGAGGAGGCCGATATCGAGCACCGCGCCGCCTCGCTCCTGGCCTCGATCGAGCAGCAGCTCTCGGGCGCGCGGCATCGGTGAAGGAGCGGCTTGCAATGCCCCGGACCATCTGGTACCGTACGACCATCCCACCCGGTTGGGTGGGGACGTAGACGAGGTTGTGCGAGATTCGGCGTCGGGTGCGGAGAGACGGCACAGGGCGATATCCACAGGTCGGCAACGTTCCTGAACGTGAACCTATGCTGCGGTTTCTAAGCCGGTTGCGGCATGTCTGCAGAGCATTCGTCGGGGTCGTGGTGCGGGCCGCGCGCCTGTGCGTCCCGGCCTCCCGTCACAGGCCATCCATCCCAAGGACGTGTCCATCCTGGTCGAGCCCGGGGCCTCTCTCCCTGCGGATCGGATCCGAGGGGGTGAGGGGCGGCTTGGCCCCCGTCCTGGCCAGGGGGCGACCTCGGCTCGCTCTGCGGTCTCGCGTCGGGTAACGGGCTTCCAGCCTCGCGGCGCTCCGTCCGTCCTCTCCCCTCCCCGATCGGGGCCTTCCCCGAAGGCGGGTCCTCTCCTCACCCGTCGCCCTCTGGCCGCCGTCGCCTGAACGGAACCGACCGTTCCAGGCCGAAATGGGGGTGGAGACCATTGTGACGAGCATCCTGACATATGTGGGCGTCGCGATCCTCGGCGGCGCGGTGAGCGTGGGCTTGTACCTGGCTCTCTGGCGGAAATCGTTGCTGGCCAGCCGGCAGCGGGCGGAGGAGCAGAGCCGCCAGATCACGCAGGGCGCCGAGCGCGAGGCGGACACGGTCATCAAGGAGGCCCGGCTTGAGGCCAAGGACCTGCTGTTCCAGGCCAGGGCCGAGCTGGAGCGGGAGCAGAGGGAGAAGCAGGCCGAGATCGGGACCCAGGAGAAGCGGCTGCTCCAGCGCGAGGAGGCGCTGGAGCGGAAGGCCGGCGCGGTCGAGAAGCGCGAGGCGGAGGCTCAGAAGCGCGACCAGGCGCTGGCCCGGCGCGAGGAGGCGCTGGCGGCGCGGGAAGCCGCCTGCGAGCAGCTCGTGCGGGAGCACCGGCAGGCCCTCGAGCGGGTGGCCGGGATGACCGTGGAGGAGGCCAAGCGGCAGCTCCTGGCCGAGATCGAGAGCGAGGCCCGGCTCGAGGCCGCCGGCGTGGCCAAGCGCATCATCGACGAGGCCAGGGAGAACGCGGAGCGGGAGGCGCGGGAGATCATCGCCCGGTCCATCCAGCGGGTCACGCGGGACTACGTGTCGGAGGCCACGATCTCCGTCGTGCCGATCCCGAACGACGCGATGAAGGGCCGGATCATCGGCCGCGAGGGGCGGAACATCCGGGCGATCGAGGCGGCGACGGGGATCGACCTGATCATCGACGAGACGCCGGAGGCGGTGATCATCTCCGGGTTCGACCCCCTGCGGCGCGAGATCGCCAAGATCTCGCTCGAGCGGCTCATGCAGGACGGCCGCATCCACCCGACGCGGATCGAGGAGATCGTCGAGAAGGTCAAGGCCGAGCTCGACAAGCTGATGGTCGAGGAGGCGGAGAAGGTCATCTACGAGGTCGGGTTGGCGGACTTCCACCCCGAGATCGTCCGGATCCTGGGTCGGCTCAAGTACCGGACCAGCTACGGCCAGAACAACCTCTACCACGCCCGGGAGGCGGCCTACATCTGCGGGACCATGGCGGCGGAGCTGGGGCTGGACGTCAAGCTGGCCAAGCGCGGCGCGTTGCTGCATGACATCGGCAAGGCGGTGAGCCAGGAGGAGGAGGGGCCGCATGCGATGCTCGGCGCGGACCTCGCCAAGCGGTACGGCGAGTCGCCGAAGGTCGTCAACGCGATCGCGGCGCACCACGAGCAGGTGGAGCCCATCTGTCCGGAGAGCGTGCTGGTCGCGGCGGCCGAGGCCCTGTCGGCCGCCCGCCCCGGCGCGCGGCGGGAGGCGCTGGAGTCCTACGTCAAGCGTCTGGAGAAGCTGGAGTCCCTCGCCACGGCCTTCAAGGGCGTGCAGAAGGCCTACGCGATCCAGGCCGGGCGGGAGATCCGGGTGATCGTGCGCCACGACGAGGTCAGCGACGCGGAGTCCTCGCTGCTGTCACGGGAGCTGGCCCGCAAGATCGAGCAGGAGCTGACCTATCCGGGCCAGATCAAGGTGACGGTGATCCGCGAGAGCCGCTTCGTGGACGTGGCGAAATGACCCGTGAAGCGTGAGGCGTCGGGGATGGTAGGCCCACGATGAAAGTCCTGTTCATCGGCGACATCATGGGTGAGCCGGGGCGGCGGGCCATCGCGCGGACCCTGCACCGCGTCGTGGGGCAGCACGGGGTGGACCTCGTCATCGGCAACGGTGAGAACGTCGCCGGCGGGTTCGGGATCACGCCCGAGCTCGCGCAGGAGCTGTTCGACCTGGGCCTGGCCGTGGTCACGACCGGCAACCATGCCTGGGACAAGAAGGAGATCCTGCCCTACATCGCGCGGGAGCCGCGGCTGCTCCGTCCCGCCAACTACCCGGAGGGCGTCCCCGGCGCGGGCAGCCTCGTCGTGGAGACGGCGGGCGGCGAGCGGGTTGCCGTCCTGCAGCTCATGGGCCGGGCCTTCATGCCGACGCTGGACTGTCCCTTCCAGACCGCCCGCCGGGAGGTAGCGCGGCTGCGGCGGGATACCCGGGCGATCATCGTGGACATGCACGCCGAGACGACCAGCGAGAAGATGGCGATGGGCCACTTCCTCGACGGCGAGGTCTCCGCCGTGGTGGGCACGCACACCCACGTCCAGACGGCCGACGAGCAGATCCTGCCCAAGGGAACGGCCTACCTCACCGACATCGGGATGACGGGGCCGATCCATTCCGTGATCGGGATCAAGAAGGAATTGGCGATCGAGAAGTTCCTGACCCAGATGCCCCGCCGCTTCGAGGTGGCCGCCGGGCCCGCGCTGTTCTGCGCGGCGCTGGTGGAAGTGGACGCGGCGCTGGGCAAGGCGGTGAGCATCCAGCGCCTGCGGATTCCCGAGTGACCGGCGGCCGGACGCCCGCGCCGGTCCGTCCCGCGGTCTGAGTCGAGGTCAGGGGGCGCATGCCCGTCGGCCCGAACGCCAGACGCCTCCTCACCGTGAGCGAGCTCACGGCTCTGGTCCGCGAGCGGCTCGAGGCGGAATTTCCGGACTTCTGGCTCGAGGGCGAGCTGTCCAACCTCCGCGCCCCCGGCTCGGGGCATCTCTACTTCACCCTGAAAGATCGGTCGGCCCAGGTCCGGGCGGTGCTCTTCCGCGGCGTCGGTCAGCGCCTGCGGTTCGTGCTCAAGGAGGGGCTGCAGGTGATCGTCCGCGGCCGGCTCGGCGTCTACGAGCCGCGCGGCGAGTATCAGGTGATCGTCGAGCACCTGGAGCCCAAGGGCGTCGGGGCCCTCCAGCTCGCCTTCGAGCAGCTCAAGGAACGGCTGGCCGAAGAGGGGCTGTTCGATCAGGCGCGCAAGCGGCCGCTCCCGTTCCTCCCGCGCCGGGTCGGGCTGGTGACCTCGCCGTCGGGAGCGGCGATCCGCGACATGCTGACCGTGCTCACGCGGCGCTGTCCGATCCTCGGCGTCATCATCGCGCCCGTGCCCGTGCAGGGGGAGGGAGCGGCGCCGCAGATCGCCGAGGCCATACGGGCGCTGGGCGCCTCCGGGGAGGTGGACGTGCTCATCGTCGGCCGCGGCGGCGGCTCGCTGGAGGACCTGTGGTGCTTCAACGAGGAGGTCGTCGTGCGGGCGATCGCGGCGTCGCCGGTGCCCGTCGTCTCCGCCGTGGGCCACGAGATCGATTACACGCTGGCGGACTTCGCGGCCGACTACCGGGCGCCGACGCCCTCCGCCGCGGCCGAGGCCGTGGCGCCGGTCCTCGACGACCTCCTGCGGCAGGTCCGGGACCTGGCCGGGCGGGCCGCGCGGGCGCTCACGAACCACCTGGTGCTGCTCCGTCACCGGGTGGCCGACGCCGAGCGGGTCGGCTCGGCCCTGCGGTCACGGGTCCAGCGGGAGGCCCAGCGGCTCGACGACGCGACGGCCGGGCTCGCCGCGGCGGTGGACGCGGCCCTGCGGGCCGCGCGGGCGCGGCTGGTGGATGGCCAGCACGGGCTCGAGGTCCGGAGCCCGCTGGCCCGCGTCCGCCGTGCGCTCGGCGTCCTGCCCCAGCTCGGCAAGCGTGCGGAGCAGGCGTTGCTCGCCGCCCTGACCTTGAAGCGGCAGGCGGCGCGGTCCCTGGCGGCCGGCCTGGACAGCCTGAGTCCCTTGGCCGTGCTCGGCCGGGGGTACGCTCTGGTCCAACGGGCCGCCGACGGGCGAATTGTGCGGGATGCCCGCCAGGTTTCGACCGGCGAGGCGCTCCTGGTGCGGCTGGCCCGCGGCCGTCTCGGGTGCGAAGTCCGTGAGACGGTGCCCGACCCGGAATAGCTTGACCGTCCCGTTCGCCGGCGGGCTATAATACGCGCCGAGTGTTCGGCGAGCGGGCGTGACGACCAGGGAGGACGCGGTGGCGGCTCTGAAGTTCGAGGATGCGATGGCTCGTCTCGAGACGATCGTGGGGGAGCTGGAGCGCGGGGACCTGCCGCTGGACGAGTCCCTCAAGATCTTCGAGGAGGGCATCAAGCTGTCGAAGACCTGCCTTAAGATGCTCGACGACGCCGAGCGCAAGGTGGAGATCCTGATCCAGGACAAGGACGGGAAGCGGCGGCTCCGCGCCTACAGTCTGGAAGACCGCATGGCGGAGGAACCGTCGGACTCCGACTAGCGGCCGGCGCGGCCGTTCCCCCGGCGCTCCCTCCGGTTTCCCGCACTCGACCATGACCAAGACAATGCCCCCGAAGCCGGCGGCCGGCCGGGAACGGTTGGATTGCGTCCTCGTCGCCCGGGGGCTCGCGGAGAGCCGCGAGCAGGCCGGCCGGCTGATTTTGGCCGGGGCGGTGCGCGTGGACGGGGCCCTCGCGGACAAACCGGCCAGGCCGGTGCCGGCCGGGGCTCGAATCGAAGTCGCGCGGCAGGGCGAGGAGTTCGCCAGTCGCGCCGGGGCCAAACTGGCGGCCGCGCTCGACGCCTTCGCCCTCTCGCCCGAGGGGCTGGTCGCGGTGGATGTGGGCGCCTCGACGGGCGGCTTCACCGACTGTCTGCTGCGGCGGGGGGCGCGCCGCGTCTACGCCGTGGACGTCGGCTACGGCCAGCTCGATTGGCGGCTGCGCCAGGATGGGCGGGTGGTGATCCTCGATCGGACGAACATCCGGCATCTGGAGCCCGCCGCGGTTCCCGAGCCGGTGGCTTTCGCGGTGGTAGACGTGTCGTTCATCTCGCTGACGCTGGTGCTGCCCTGCGTCCTGCGGTTTTTGACGCCCGACGCGACGGTCGTGGCCCTGGTCAAGCCGCAGTTCGAGGTCGGCAAGGGCCGGGTCGGGCGCGGGGGCATCGTCAGGGACGAAGGGCGTCGCCGGGGGGCGGTGGAGAAGGTGCTGGCCTGCGCGGCCGGGTTGGGGCTCGCGCCGCTGGGGATCATGGATTCGCCGGTCCACGGGCGGAAGGGCAATCGCGAAGTGCTGGTCGCATGGCGGCGGACCGGCGCCGCGGCGACGGAGACGGGCGGGTCATGACGGAGAAGGAGCGGGTATGAAAATCCTGGTGACGGGAGGAGCGGGGTTCATCGGCTCCCATCTGGTGGATCGCCTTCTGCTGGAGGGGCACGAAGTCGCGGTCGTGGACAATCTCTCCACGGGCAAACGCCAGAACCTCAATCGCGCCGCCGCCTTCTACAAGATGGATATCCAGAGCAGCGGTCTGGAGCGGGTCTTCCGCAAGGAGCGGCCGCTGCTGGTGCTGCACCTGGCGGCCCAGATGGATGTCCGGCGCTCGGTGGCGGACCCGGTCTATGACGCGAACGTGAACATCCTCGGCACGCTGAATGTTCTGCAGCAGGCGGTGGCGCACGGGACGCGGAAAGTCGTCTTTGCCTCGTCCGGGGGGGCGATCTACGGCGAGCAGGACCTCTTCCCCGCCCCGGAGAGCCACCCCACGCGGCCGGCCTCGCCCTACGGCATCAGCAAGCTCACGGGGGAGCATTACCTCGCCTATTTCGAGCAGGTCAGCGGCCTGCAGTACGTCAGCCTCCGCTTCGCCAACGTCTACGGGCCCCGGCAGGACCCGGAAGGGGAGGCCGGCGTCATCGCCATCTTCGCGCAGAAGCTCCTGAACGGCGAGCAGCCGGTGATCAACGGCAACGGACGGCAGACCCGGGACTTCGTCTTTGTGGAGGACGTGGTCGAGGCCTGCCTGGCGGTGATGGGCAAGGAGGTCCGGGGCACTTATAACGTCGGAACGGGGGTGGAAACCTCGGTCAACGACCTGTTCCAGATGCTGGCGGATCTCGTGAAGCCGGGTTGCAAGCCGGTCCACGGGCCGGCCAAGAAGGGTGAGCAGGCGCGCAGCGTCATCGACAGTGCCAAGCTTCGGCGGGAATTCGGCTGGGAGCCGCGGCTGTCGCTCAAGGAGGGGCTGGCGCGGACGGTGGACTATTTCCGAAAAAGCGCCGCCTGAGGCGGGCGGCGTGAGGGGATGCCCCCTCCCGCCGGAGCGGCTAGCGGTAGCGAGGCACGGCGGGATCGACCTGGACCGACCAGGCGTCGATGCCCCCGATCAGGTTTTTGACGCTCTTGAAGCCCTGCTGGAGGAGAAAGCTCGTCGCGTCCGCGCTCCTCATGCCGTGATGGCAGGTGACGACGATGTCCGCCTCCTTGTTCAACTTGTCGAGGGATTGGGGCAGGGTTCCGAGGGGAATCAGGACCGACCCTTCGATCTTCGCCAGCGAGTATTCCCAGGGTTCCCGGACATCCAGCAGGAAGATCTGCTCCCCCCTGTCCATCCGTGCCTTCAATTCCTTGGGCGTGATCGTATAACTCATGGACCGACCTCCATTTTGTGGGGCGTATAGTAAGCCTCCGGTTCCGCCGCTGTCAACGCGGCGGTTTGAGCAGGACCGAGGCCGGTCGGGCCATCGGTCTTGACGGAATTTGGGCGTCAGGTGGGCAGAATTTGCACGTCCGTCGGCCGGGATGAGTGCGAGGGCCTGAAGGTGGGCGAAGAGGGAAAGAGGGGCTGTTCGGTGAGGTTTTAACCGGACTTGGGCCGGGGAGGGGATCTGTGGCTCCCGGGGGTGTGCATCTTGCTACCACTCGGGCGCATCCACGAGCCCCGGCCAGGCTGCCAGGGTGATCGTTCGTGAAACCGACTGGAGAGATTGTGGTGTTTGTGACGACCGCCTCACAGGAGGAAGCGGCCAGGATCGGGAAGGCGCTGGTCGAGCAGGAACTGGCGGCGTGCGCCAACATCATCCCGTCCGTGACCTCGATCTTCCGCTGGGAAGGGAAGGTGTCGGAGGAGGCCGAGTGCCTGATGGTCCTCAAGTCACGCACCGACCTCTTCGAGGACCTGGCCGGGACCGTCAAGCGGCTGCACAGCTACCAGGTGCCGGAGATCATCGGGATTCCCATCGAGCAAGGCTGGCCCGCGTATCTGGCCTGGGTCCGCGATTCAACACGTAAGCCAAAGGAATGACTGGCGATTTGGATTATCTCCTTGACGCTGAGAAGGTCTTTTCAGTAAACTGGGCGCCGTTTCACGGGAAGCGGTCGGTCGAATGGCTGGAGCTACGTCCATGAGCACGAATCAACCGGATGATGCCTATACGATCGTGATCTTCCGGGGCACGACCTCGGCTCCCCTGCGGTTCAGCTTCCCGCGGCCTCTGGTTCGACGCCTGGCCCTGTTGGCCCTGGTTCTGGCGATCGGCGAAATCTTGTTGCTTTCCCAATATGTTATCAAGACGGGAGAAGTCTGGGAGTTGCGGGAGATCCGAGCGGAGTTGCTCACGGCGAAGGAGCAGACCAACGCGTTCTCGACGGCGGTCGGCGACCTCAAGCGCCGCTTCCTGGCGATGAAGGAGGTCAACCAGCGTCTTCGGGTGATGTTGGGGCTCGAGGACCTCAAGCCGGAAGATTACCTGAACGGGCAGGGCGGCGGCGAAACGCCCATCAGCCAGGAGGAGATTCCGATGCCGGAGGGCGGCGCGGCCCCGCTCCTCCCGGCCGAGCAGGAGGGGGGAGCGCCCACGGCCCAGACCTCCGCGGCGGGGGAGCCGACGGACCCGGCGCGTCAACTTGAGCGGGAGATCGCCTGGCTCCAGAACGAGGTGGTGTCGCAGGAGCGGTCCCTCGAAGAACTCAGCCAGGCCGCCAGCGAACGGTTGACCCGGTGGGCCTCCACTCCGTCCGTCTGGCCGGTGAAGGGGTGGGTGACCTCCGGCTTCGGCCTGCGGATTTCACCCTTTACCGGACAGCCGGCCATGCACGACGGGCTGGATATCGGGGCGGAGCCGAACGCGGACATCCATGCGCCGGCGGCGGGACAGGTGACGGCGGCCGGCTTCGACCCGAAGATGGGCAACGTGGTCAACATCGATCACGGCTACGGCATCCAGACTCAGTACGGGCACATGGCCAAGATCCTCGTCAAGCCCGGCCAGAAGGTCAAACGCGGCGACCGGATCGGGCTCGTCGGCAGCACGGGGCTCTCCACCGGCCCGCACCTGCACTACATGGTGAAGGTGAACAACCGGCCCGTCAACCCGCAACGCTACATCCTTCAATAGCGTCCGTCTCGCTCCGATGCCGTCCCATTCCCCTCGCCGCGGTCTCCCCGAAACCGGTGCGGCAGCCGCATGACCGACCTGGAGATCGCCCGCTCCGTCCTCCCTCGCCCCATCCTCGACGTCGGAGCCGACCTCGGACTCACGCGCGATGAGCTGACTCCGTACGGAGCACACAGGGCCAAGGTCGCGCTCAGCGTCCTGGATCGTCCGGCCGGCCGCCCCCTGGGCCGCTACGTCCTGGTCACCGCGATCAACCCGACTCCGCTGGGCGAGGGGAAGACGACCACCGCGATCGGCCTGGCCATGGCGCTCTGCCGGTTGGGGCGCCGCGCGGCGGTGACCCTGCGTCAGCCCTCCCTCGGTCCGGTCTTCGGCATCAAGGGAGGCGGAACCGGCGGGGGGCGGGCGCAGGTGCTCCCGATGGAAGACATTAACCTCCACCTGACGGGAGACGCCCATGCGGTCGCCGCGGCTCACAACCTCCTGGCGGCGTTCCTCGACAACCACCTGGCCCACGGCAACGAGCTGGACCTCGATCCGGCACGCCTGGCCTGGCCGAGGGCCATGGGGGTCAGCGACCGGGCGCTCCGGCGCGTGCGGCTGGGCGGCGGGGACGGCGAGGCGGGGCGGGAGGCGCAGTTCGTCATCACCGAGGCGTCCGAGGTCATGGCCATCCTGGCGCTCGCCTCGGGCCCGGGCGACCTGCGGCGACGGCTGGGGCGCATCCTCGTCGGCTACCGGCGGGACGGGCGCCCCGTCACGGCCGAAGACCTCAAGTGTGCCGGCGCCATGGCGGCCCTGCTCAAGGACGCCCTGCTTCCGAACTTGGTCCAGACGCTGGAAGGCACCCCCGCCTTCGTCCATGCCGGGCCCTTCGGCAACATCGCCCACGGCAACTGCTCGATCCTGGCCGATGCTATCGCCCTGCGCGCGGCCGACGTGGTCGTGACCGAGGCGGGCTTCGGCAGCGACCTGGGGGCGGAGAAATTTTTCCACATCAAATGCCGGGCGTCGGGGTTCCGGCCGTCGGCCGCGGTCGTGGTCGCCACCCTCCGCGCGCTCAAGCTGCATGGGGGCGGCGGAACCGTCAAGCCCGGCCAGTCCCTGCCCGCCGGCCTCATGGGGCCGAACCGCGACGCACTCGATCGGGGTTTCGCCAACCTGGAGCAGCACCTGGCCAACGTCCGGGCCTTCGGTGTGCCGGCGGTCGTGGCCATCAACGCCTTCAAGGACGATCCCCCGGAGGAGTTGGCCTATGTTCGGGAGCGGGCCCTGGCGGCGGGCGCGGCGGGGGCCGCGGTCGCGACCCACTGGGCCGAAGGCGGCAAGGGGGCGGAAGATCTGGCGCGGGCGGTCCTGGCCGCCTGCGAGCGGCCCTCGGCCTTCGCGCCGCTCTACCGGGATGAGGACCCGATCGCGCGGAAGATCGAAACGGTCGCCACGCGCCTCTACGGCGCGGCCGGCGTGAGCTTCGACGAACGGGCGGCGGCCCAGATCGAGCAGGCCGAGCGGCTGGGCGCCGGCCGGTTCCCGGTCTGCATGGCGAAGACGCCCCTGTCGCTGTCCCACGACCCCGTGCTCAAGGGGCGGCCCACCGGCTTCGTCCTTCCGATCACGGAGGTTCGCCTCCTCGCCGGCGCGGAATTCGTGACGGCGATCTGCTCGGGCATCCAGCTCATGCCGGGTCTACCGAAGCGGCCGGCGGGCGAGCGGATCGGCCTGGACCCGGCGACGGGCGAGATCGTGGGGCTCTCGTGAGGAGTGTCGAGCGGTGAATGTTGGGGCGTGAGCCCCCGCGCTCAACACGCGCCACTCAACACTCGACCCTACCGTTGTTTGAGGTACTTGAAGAACTCCGAGTCGGGGGTCATGACGATCGTGGAGTTGCCGTCGAAGGCCTTCCGGTAGGCTTCCATCGAGCGGGTAAACTCGAAAAACTTCGGGTCCCGGCGGTAGGCCGAGGCGTAGATGCGGAAGGCCTTGGCGTCGCCCTCGCCGCGGAGCTCCTGCGCGGCCTTGTAGGCCTCGGCCAGGATGATCTCGCGGTCCTTCTCCGCCTCCGACCGGATCTTCTGCGACTCTTCCGAGCCCTCGGCGCGGTACTGTTTGGCCTGCCGCTCCCGTTCCGCCTGCATCCGCGCGAACACCGCCTTCTCGTTCTGCTCGGGGAGGTCCGCCCGCTTGATCCGCACGTCCTGGATCTGGATGCCGTAGGCCGCGGCCTTCTCGTTGGCCCGCTGGGTGACGACCAGCATGATCTGGGAGCGGGTCTTGGAGACGATCTCGGAGAGGTCGTGTCGGCCCAGCTCCACCCGCAGCTCCGAATAGATGATGTCGTGCAGCCGCTGGAGGGCGGCGCGCTGCGTCTGGAAGGCCTGGTACACCTTCAGGGGGTCGGTGATCCGCCACTTGGCGAAGTTGTCGATGAGGATCGTCTTCTTGTCCTGGGTGATCACCTCCTGCGCGTCGGAGTCGTAGTCGAGGAGGCGCTTGTCGAAGTAGGTGACCTGCTGGATGAAGGGCAGCTTCAGGTAGAGGCCGGGTTCGGTGATGTTCCGGACCGGCAGGCCGAGCTGCACGACGATGGCCGTCTCGATGACGTCCACCACGAAGAAGGGCGAGGCCCCGAGCAGGAACAGCACGGCCGCCGCGACCAGGAGGCCGACGACGAGGTTCTGCGTCTTCACTGGCCCTCCCCCTTTTCTTCCGCCGGCTTTGGCGCGGCCTTCTTGAGCCGGTCGAGCGGCAGGTAGGGGAGCAGCCGGTCCCCGGCCTTCCCCTCGATGATGATCTTTTCGACCTTGGGGAAGATGTCCTCCATCGTCTCGATGTAGATCCGCTTGCTGATCACGTCCCGGGCCTGCTCGTACTCCTTGAGCGCCTTGAGGAAGCGATCCGCCTCGCCCTCCGCGCGGGTCACGCGGGCCTGCGCGTAGCCCTTGGCCTGGTTGACCTGCTCGGCCGCCTCGCCCTTGGCCTTCGGGATGATGTCGTTCCGGTAGCTCTGGGCCTGGTTGATCATCTTCTCGCGGTCTTCCTTGGCGCTGGCGACGTCCTTGAAGGCCGCGGCCACGGCCTCCGGCGGGTTCACGTCCTGGAGCTGCACGGCGGCGATCTGGACGCCGGCGCTGTACTGGTCGAGGATGCCCTGCAGCAGTTGGTGCGTGTCGTCCTGGATCTGCGCCTTGCCGGTGGTCAGGACCTCGTCGATCGTGGTCCGGCCGACGACCTCGCGCACGGCGGCCTCCGCGGCCTTCTCGATCGTTTCCTGGATGTCGGCGACGTTGAACAGGTAGTCCCGGGCCGTCTTGATCTTGTACTGGACGATGAACTGCACCGCGACGATGTTCTCGTCGCCGGTGAGCATCTGGGCCTCGCGGGGGAGCGCCTGCTGGCGGCCCTGCCGATCGGTGCGGAAGCCCACCTCGATCCGGTGCAGCTTGGCCACCTTGGGCTGCAGGACCGTCTCGATCAGCGGAATCTTCAGGTGGGGACCGGGGCCGACGACCCGCACCACGTCCCCGAACCGCTTGACCACGCCCTCCTCGTCCGGCGCCACGATGAAGGCGCTCTGCCAGAGGAGCGCGAGGGCGAGGAGCAGCAGGATGAGGTTGCGGGCTCCGCCGGAGGGGAGCGCCTGCCGGAGCCGCGCGAACAGGCGTCCCGCCGCGTCGTCCAACGGATTGCCGGGACGCCCCCAGGGATCCTTAGGGTCCCACACCATGGCGCCCACCATAGCAGAGTCGGGGACGGGGAACAACCGGCGCAGCGGGCTTAGGGCCGGGTGCCGGTCCGCGGCGTGACGGTCGAGCGCATCAGCCCGTCCGCCTGGGGCGGGAGGAAGCCCAGGTAGCCCTCGCGCCGCTCGGCCAGCTCCAGGACCGAGAAGGGGGCGCCGTCCACGACCTCCGGCGCGGTGAAGATCTGGCGGAGCGGCCCGCCGCGGACGCCGACGATCGAGCCGGCGAACCGGACGCCGGCCTGCTCCAGCCGGGCGATCGCCCGCTCGATGTCCTCCACGCGGATGGCGACGTGGTGCAGGGTCCGGTCTCCGAATTGCCGGACCCAGCCGGGGATGATGCTGGTCTTGCCCCGCTCGTCCGGATAGGCCTGGTCGATGAAAAGAGCGGGATAGCCAGGCTTGCGATAGACCTTGGCGAACCAATCGTCATAGTTCAGCGTCTCGGAGAAGGCATAGCCCAGCTTGAGAAACTCCTCCGCGCGGCGGTCGATGTCGTCGGTGCGGAAGGTCAGGTGGTCGGCGAGGGGGAACAACCCCACCCCGACCTCGTCGAGCCGTTGCTTGAGGATACGCGCCGCCTGGTTGCGGGCCACGAAGTCGGCGACATAGGCGGCGAGCCGCTCGTCGAGTTGCTGCGCGATCGTCATGCGGGCCTCCTCTCGTCCGGGACGTCCCCTCCGTTTCAGCCTAGCCCGGCCGGTCCGCCAAGGCAAGGCCCAGGGCTACGTTACCGCGCCACCGCAAGAGGAGCCGGAACCGGCGGTGCAGCCGTAACAATGGTTGCCGGTGACGATCCGGCGGTGGTGAAGCCGGGCCGGGTCGAAGTCGCGGATGTGCCGAGGCGCGTCCCCGTCCACGGGCAGGTCGAGCATCTGGTTGAAGTCGCAGTCGTACAGCGTGCCGTCCCAGCCGACCGAGAGGGTATACCGGCACATGACGCCGGCTGCGGCGGACGGATTGAAGGCGTTGACGAGCCGTTCCATGTAGCCCTCGTAGTTGCCGCTCTCGACGAGGAACTCCAGGAACCGGCTGATCGGCATGTTGGTGATCGTGTAGAGATGGTTGAACACGATCCCGTGCGTCCGTTGGAGTTCGCGCCGGAATTGCGCTTCGATCGCTTCCTGTTTGGGGGGCAAGAAGGCCCCGACCGGATTGTGGACCAGGTTGAGGAGCAGGCCGCTGCCCGCCACGCCGTAGCCCAGGGCGTTGAGGAACCGGAGCGCCCGGAGGGATTTTTCGAAGACGCCCTCGCCGCGCTGGGCGTCGGTCTGCGGCTCCCGGTACGAGGGCAGGGAGGCGACGATCTCCACCCGGTGCCGGGCGAGGAATGCCCCGAGGTCGGCCTGGGAGGGGAGGAGCAGGACGCTGAGGTTGCAGCGGTCCATCACATGGCGGCCGAGCGCGCGCGCCCGTTCGACGAGCCATCGGAAATTGGGGTTGAGCTCCGGCGCTCCCCCCGTGATGTCCAGTGTCGGGATATCCGTCGCGGCCAGTGCCCGGAGGCACAGCTCGGCCGTCTCGCGCGACATGACCTCCCGACGCTCCGGTCCGGCGTCCACGTGGCAGTGCCGGCAGGTCTGGTTGCAGAGCTTGCCGACGTTGACCTGAAGGACGCTGATCCCCGTCGCGCGGAGCGGCGAGAGCCCGATCGGGCCGAGGCTCGCCTCGAAGGGCGGGCACGCGGCGGTATCGGCGAGCAGGCGGCGCTGCTCCGCCGCGGGAGCCAGGGGGCTGCGGCGCGCGAGGAGGGTCAGGCCCATCCGGCTTCTCCCTTCAGCAGCAGGAGGGCCCGCAGGATACGGCCTCGCCCGAGACGGTCCCGCCGGCGCGGTTGATGACGGCGAAATGGCGGCGATAGGATTCCGATTCGAGGACGGCCAGCGTCTTGGAGCAGATTTCCAGGGGCCGCCCCCGCTCGAACCGATGGTGGTCGTCGTCCTCCGCCTCGACGAAGGGCCCGGTCAAGAGGGCGAAGTGCCCCAGCCAGACGCAGGGCGCCGGCGCCGGCGGGATCGAGAGCCAGCGCGGGTCGGCCCGGTCGAGCGGGGTCGGCCGCTCGGAGAGCAGGAACAGGCCGTCGAAGCCGGGTGTGGCCAACAGCGAGGCCGTCCTCGGCGTGATCGCCGCGGGGCGGCCCCGCTCGTAGACCAGGCCCAGCTCGTCCACGGCCCGGCTGAAAGGACCGCGCAGGGTGGCGAACCGGGTGGGGCCGTCCATCGCCTCCGGCAGCTTGTAGCCGGTCAGGGTGATGGAGAGGAAATGGATGCCGTCGACGACCCGCCAGGGCATGACCGCGGCCTGGTGCACACCGAGGAACCCCGCCGCCACCATGCCGCCGACATAGTCGTGGACGGGCAGCGCGCCGGACAGGCAGTTGCCCCACTTCTCCCGATCGTGGAGGAGGTAGTTGGGCACCGGTCGGTCCGCCACGATGTCGGAGATCGTGAAGCGGCCGCCCGGCTTGAGCACCCGGTACATCTCGCGGAAGACGGCGGCCTTGTCGGGCGAGAGGTTGATGACGCAGTTGGAGATGATGAGGTCCACGCTGGCGTCCTCGACCGGCATGGCCTCGGCCTGGCCCTTGCGGAATTCCATGTTGGGGGTGGCGTAGCCGAGGTTCGCCGCGACGGTCGGCGCGTGGCGCCGCGCGATCTCCAGCATCGCGTCGGTCATGTCCAGGCCGATGACGCGGCCGGCCGGCCCGACCCGCCGCGCCGCATCGAAGCAATCGATCCCGCCCCCGGAGCCGATGTCCAGCACGGTCTCGCCCGGCCGCACGGTATCGAGGCCGACCGGCGTGCCGCAGCCGTAGGAGATCTTCAGGACGTCCTCGGGGATGAAGGCGCGCAGCTCGTCGAGGTCGTAGCCGCTGGGGCAGCACATCCGCTCGCCGGTCGCGGCCGCCCGGGCGTAGCGTTCGCTGACCGTCTGGGTCAGGCTCTGGTCGTCCATTGCTCCTCTCCCTCTCGCGCGCTGTTCATGTAGCAGGACACCCGAGCCTCCGTCAACTCTCCTGAGCAGGGGACGGACTCCGGAGCAAATTCTCTCTAACCCGGCGTCCATGCTCCGATGTTGGCCCGTTGAACGGCGACGCTGCCGCGTTTCACCGTTGTGGTGTCGTGCGAGGTCGGCGATCCTTACAGCCGCGGCGCAGCCGCGGCACGGGGTCGGCTGGAGGCCCTTGACCGTGCACCATAGTACAAGGTGTAGACTCGTCCCCCAACGAGCAAGGAGAGGAATGGCGATGGCGACGGAATACACGGTCGGCCGATTGGCGAAGGCGGTGGGGATCAACATCCAGACCGTCCGGTATTACGAACGGCTGAATCTGCTCGCCCCGGCCGCGCGGAAACCGTCGGGCTATCGGCTGTACGGTCCCGAGCAGCTCGCTCGTCTGCGGTTCATCAAGAACGCCCAGACGCTTGGCTTTACGCTACGGGAGATCGCCGAGTTGCTCCGTCTCCGGGTCAGCTCGGCCGCCCGCTGCGGCGATGTGCGGCAGCGGGCCCATGCCAAGCTGAAGCAGGTGGAGACCAAGATGCGGGACTTGCGGGCCCTCGCCCGGGCGCTTCAAAGGCTGATCCAGGCCTGCCGGGCCGGGCAGCCGACCGAGCGCTGTCCGATTCTCAAGAGCATGGATGAAGAAAGGAGGGTGCACCATGATACCCGCAAAACGACTCGTTGAGGTCTTCGCGGCAGGCTGCCCGCTTTACGATGAGACAGGAACCTGTGCCTTCACCCCAGTCCTCATCGTGACACTTGGAATCATCGGACTAGGAGCGGTCACTGGCTACCGAGGTCTGTTGTTTTCTGGATTGGCCATGCTCCTGAGCCTGGCGCTGTATAGGCTATTCAGGGAAATCTGAGAGGCCGTGCTGACCTGTTGTGCGAGCACTCTGAGCAGATCAGTACCCGTTATGGAGAAAGCATCAGGCTAGGGGCGGGAAGTTGTGTGGAGGGAGAAAGGGGGTGAGTGCGATGTGTCCATTCGAGGAGTGGCTGGGTTTTTGTCCTTTTGCGGCGCTGAGTCGGCTGTGGGAATTGTTCGAATAGCGCAGGGAGCGGGACCATAAGTGCCAAGCTGGTCCGCTCACTGATCGTTGCCCAATTTTTAAGAGCTTAAAGGAAAACGGAGGTTGAATCATGGCGACCATAAAGCGACGCGTTGAGGTGTTCACGGCCGGGTGTCTGATTTGTGATGAGGTGGTGAACTTAGTCAAGTCCATAGCCTGCCCAAGCTGTGAGGTACAGGTCTATGACCTGCGGGAAGGCTGTGCGACGAACGAGTGCCGGGACAAGGCGAGGCGCTACGGGATCACCGCAGTCCCAGCCGTCGCGGTGAATGGCGTATTGCTGGACTGCTGCCGGCACGAGCCGGTCACCGCCGACCGTTTGCGGGCGGCCGGCATCGGTCAGTCCTGAAAGGAGCCACTATGGAAGAGCAACAGAGCAAGCGCCTGCTGTGGACCGGGCTGGTCGGCTCCGCGGTCGTTGCCGTGTGCTGCGCCACGCCGATTCTGGTGGTCTTGCTGGGCGTGGTAGGACTGGGGGCGATCACCGGATATCTGGACGCTGTGCTCCTTCCGGCCCTAGCTGTATTTCTGGGGCTTGCCGTGTATGGAGGGTTTCGTCACCGGCAAGCCAGAGCCAGCGCGTGCTGCGCGACCCATGAATCCGAGATCCGGAAGCGATGACGTGTGACAGAAAGGAGAGGTGGATGTCTGATTGCTGCAAGGCGCCTGCGGAGCCAAGCTCTAATCCAGGGAATCGTTTCTTGTGTCAGCAATGTGGCGGGGAAGGCAAGCCGGTCGAACGGATCACCGTGGAGGCTCTGCTGAAGCCTGAGGCCCGCGGCGCCGTGACCGGGAGCCAGTACCGGTTCTGTGAGACGACGGATTGTCCGGTCGTGTATTACGACGGAGATGGAACTCAGTTCAGGAAAGACCAGGTCCGGGTGCGGGTTGGGCTCAAGGAGACGGAGGACCCGGTTCCACTCTGTTATTGCTTCGGCGTGACGGAACGGATGATCCACGAGGAAGTCCAGCAGACTGGGCGGTCCACGGCGGAGGTCCGTATTCGGGCCGAAGTCAAGGCGGACAACTGCCGATGCGAAGTTGAAAATCCCTCGGGCCGGTGCTGTCTGGGGCAACTCGTTCAGGCGGAGAAGCGGGCCCTGGCGGAGATGAAGAGGAGCGGCATCGCTGTCACACATCGGTAAGGGGGGAAGGCGATGATGCAGTCAGATCTTCAGGCTTCGGACCGGATCGGATCGGTTGAACCTTTCGCGACCGCAGGCGACGTCGCACCAGGAGTGCCGCCAAAGGGATCTCTGACCGCGATCTCGGCGGCGGGGCTGCTGGCCGCATTCCTCGCCTCGGTATGCTGTATCGGTCCGTTGGTGTTTGCCGCCCTCGGTGTGGGCGTCGGGGCTACGGGGTTCCTGGCCGGCACGGCCAGCTTCTTGAAGGCATTGCTCCCTTATCGACCGGTGTTTATCGGTCTAACAGCGTGCCTGCTGGGCTTGGCTTTTTACTTGGCATACCGGAAACCCGGAGCCTCCTGCGCACCTGGTATGCCCTGTGGCGCGGTTTCGGGCAGGCGGGCGAATCGAGCGCTCCTATGGATCGTGACCGCTCTGGCGATGGCATTGGTCTTGGCGCCCTACTGGTTAGCTTTGCTCTGATGAAAGTGCGCTGAGACACAATAGGAACCGGAAAAGGGGGAAATTACGGTGATAAGGAAGTTCGTTATGCGCGTGGCCGTGGCAACCATCCTGGTCTGCGTGGCTGCCACGGTGACAGCAGCCGCGCAGGCGGCCTCTTCCGGTGAAACATCTGGTGAGGTCATCACGCTGAAAATCGAGGGATGGACCTGCGCGAGTTGCGAGAAGGACATCCGCCGGGCATTGCTGGCAGTACCGGGAGTGACCCAGGCGGAAGTCAGTTACGCGCGCGGCGGGGCGATCGTCGAAATCGAGCCCGGTCGCGTCACGCCCGATCGACTGATTCAAGCCGTTGCAAGCGCGGGCAACCTTCTGTCTTCCTATCGGGCCCGCGTGGTTCCGAACGGCACACTCACGGCCAAGGCCGGCGAACAGGGTGGGAGGTGGAATTGGTTCGAGAACTTGTTCAAGTAGCGTCTCCGCCGGCCAGAGGCTCCGACGCGGGCGCGACTCTGTGGGGCCACAGGTCCCTGGCGAGCACACTTGCCCCGGTTTTTCTCGCGGTGCTGTGGCTGCACGGCGGCCACGCCGCGGTGTCGGCCTCAGAGCCTCAAGTCCACGCCGAGGCGATCCACGTGGACATCACGATCCAAGCTCGGCAATTCCACCCGTCTCCGGTCTGGCTGCCGGCAGGGCAACCGGTCGTGCTGGTCTTGCACAATGAGGATGCCGAACTGCACGCCTTTGTGCCGCAACAGTTCTTGGAGCATGTCCCTGTCCATCTCGATGGGAACGGCGCCACTCAGTTTGGCGAGAAGGGATTCGAGCGAGTGTTGCTGCCGTCGGGTGGACGCGAGGCAATCCACTTCGTGCCGCCCATGGTCGGTACATTCGAGTACCGCTGCGATCTCCCGGGACACCACATGGTCGGAACGATTGTCGTGGCGGATCAGCAGACCGATCGGCACACAGCATCGGAGCGACGCACCGGCGTTCAAGGAACACCCTAACGAAGAGGGGGAGCATGATGTCTGAGACCAGGACCGTCCAGCATGACCAACCCACGGCATTTGAGGAACTGCGCCGCCTGAGCCCGAAAGTGACCGGGGGATTGCTGCGCATGCGGCAGGAAGCGTATCGCGACGGTGCCGTGCCGGCGAAACACAAGCTCCTGGCGGCGATGGCCATTTCCATTGCGATCCGCTGCGAGCCCTGTATCCTGGCCTACGTGCGGATGGCGTGCGACAAAGGCATCACGCAGGAGGAATTGATCGAGTTTCTCGAAGTCGCCATGACCATGCAGGGATGCCCGGGCGAGGAATGGGCGCTCAAAGCGTACGCGGCCTACAAGGATCGTCGTGGAGGAATCTCGTCCGATTCAGAAGCGGCCTGTTGCGCTCGCTGAAGTGAGTCGGTTCGCGGGGATGACCATGCGGCGGCGGCGTTCACAGCGTGCGGTCGGATTGGCCCCCGCCCTCTCGCTCATTCCACCCAGCGTCGCCCCGGCGGCCGAGGATCCCTCCGGCCTCGTGGCCCACCTGAGCCAGGTCTGGCAGCGGGGACGCTCCAAAGCATGGCGGATTGCTTTGACGAGGCCCTGCGGCTCGCTCCGAGCGACTATCGGATTCACAAGCTGCCGGTCTCTTGACAGTCGGGCCACGGCACAGGATGGTGAAGATGGACGAACGCAACTACGATTTCACGGCGATCGGCGGCGGGTCGGCCGCCTTTGCCGCGGCGATCAAAGCCGCCGAGCTGGGGGTGCGGGTGGCCATTGTGGAAAAAGGCACGATAGGGGGAACCTGCGTCAATATCGGCTGTGTGCCATCGAAGACGCTGATCAAAGCGGCCGAGCTGTGCTACCATGCGGCCTACCCGTCATTCGAAGGGCTCACCGCTTGTCCCCCACCTTCAGACTGGCAAAGAGTTGTTCAGCAAAAGGACGAGCTGGTCGCTGCGCTCCGCCAGGGAAAGTATGTTGACGTGGCCGCGGTGTATCCCACCATCACCATTCTGAAGGGGGAAGCGAAGCTTCTGGGCGGATGCCAGGTGCGCGTCGATGGCACCGTCTATGAGCCGGAGAAGATCGTGGTCGCGACGGGCTCCTCGCCGTGGGCGCCGCCGATCCCGGGACTTCAAGAGGCCGGCTTTCCCACAAGCGAGGAGGCGCTCAGCCTCGAGGCCCTCCCGGCGTCGCTGATCATCATCGGTGGGGGCAGCATCGGCTTAGAGTTCGCGCAGCTCTTCACGCGATTCGGGGTCAAGGTGATGGTGCTCGAATCCGGGCCATACGTGGCGAGAGCGGAGGAACCGGAGATCGGGCAAGCGCTCGTTCGTTACCTCGAAGAGGAGAAGGTTCGGATCTGTACGAACGTCACCATCAGCCGGGTCGAGCGCCGAGATGGAGACTACCTCGTGCATACCGAAGCGAACGGGGGGCCGGAGATCTGCCGGGCGGAGCGCCTGCTGGTCGCGACCGGCCGCCGCCCGAATACGAGCGGGTTCGGATTAGAAGATGCCGGAGTCGCATTAGGGCCAAAAGGCGAGATCACAGTGAACGAGCACTTGCAGACAACCAATCCCGGCATCTATGCGGCCGGTGACTGCATCGGTGATCCCATGTACGTGTATGTGGCCGCCTATGCCGGAGGACTGGCAGCCGAACATGCGCTCACCGGCGCAGGCAAGCCATACGACCTGACCGCCTTGCCGCACGTCACGTTCACCGATCCGCAGATCGCCAGCGTCGGGCTGACAGAAGAGCAAGCCAAACAACAGGGGCTACGCGTGCAGACGGCCCTCCTCCCGCTCGATCACGTCCCGCGTGCTTTGGCCTCTCGGAACACCAAAGGCTTGATCAAGCTGGTCGCTGAGGAAGAAACCGGGCGATTGGTGGGCGCCCATGTCCTTGCTGCCGCAGCCGGAGAAGTGATTCAAGAAGCCACGCTCGCGATCCGATTGGGCCTGACCGTGCAGGACGTGGCTGACACGTTTCATCCCTACCTGACGATGGTGGACGGGCTGAAACTGGCCGCGCTGACCTTCAAGAAGGACGTCAGCAAACTGTCCTGCTGCGCGGCCTGACACCGCCCGACACAGAAGGAGGTTGAACCATGATCCGATCGCTCGTCAGCGTGGTGATCCTCGCCCTCGGTAGCGTGTTGGCCGAACCGGCGACAGTCGAGGCTCAAGACGTCGCCGCAACGCGGATTCTGATCCATATGAAAACGTCGCTCGCCGAAGACGACGCTCAGATCTGTGCGGTGCCGAACGTGGCCTGGGCGGCGGTGAAGGCCGGCCACAAGGTGACAATCTTGGTGGATGCCAGCGCCGTCACGTCGGTGACGAAGGGCGTCGGCTGGTTTCGCCGCTTGATCGGCTCAGATTCCACCGCGCTGGATCGCGCTGATTTGCCGGAGCGAGAGCGCCAGAGCCTGGCTGAGCAGATGGGTGTGCCGCTGGAGCAGATTCCCCACAATTATGGCGAGTACTTCGACTTTCTCAAGAACAAGCTGGGCGTTGACATCTACGGCAACCGGACGATGATGCTGCTCTACAAGATCGACCCGGCGCGGGTCGCTGCTGCGGTGACACCCGTTCCGCTGGCAAGGATGGTGGACCTGTTCGCGGCAGCCGACCGGATCGTCGTGTACTGACCGGGCATCGGCTCTTGTCTGGCCTGAGAGGAGGAAAACCTGGGGCGATGATTCGGCGAGGACTCGATCCTGGCGCCATGCCGGGCGGGTCCGGTCCTCTTTCTTGACAGAGACGGCCTGTGATATGAAGGCGGTGTCCCGGTACAGGGGGCATGGTCGGTGGCACGCGAGGGGCGTCGGGGAGCGACACCGCCGCCGTCCGTCGGGCGGCAGGTGGAGGGTTCCGTGACCTTCGTCAGCACCACAGCCTTGTTCGTCGCCACGGCGATCGCCGAGATCGTGGGCTGCTATCTGCCTCTGCTCTGGGTGACGAATCGCGCGCCGGTCGGCGTGCTCCTGCCCGCCGCCGCTTCGCTGGCCCTCTTCGTCTGGTTGCTCACCCTGCACCCCACGTCCGCCGGCCGGGTCTATGCCGCCTACGGCGGGGTCTATGTGGCCACGGCCGTCGTCTGGCTCTGGCTCATCGACGGCGTGCGTCCGACGGCCTGGGACCTGCTCGGCTCGGCGATCGCGGTGCTCGGCATGGCGATCATCGTGCTGGCGCCGAAGGGGTAACGTGGCCGCCCCGGCATGAGGCACGCCGAGGGCTAGAACGTGATGACCTGATAGCCCTGCGAGACGAGCTGTTTAAAGCTCGGATGGCCGTCGTACTCTCCGACCAGTCTCACCCCGCAAGCCACGGCTTTGTCTTTCACCCCAAACGCGCCGGTGCAGAACTCGCACGCACCGGCGATCCGATCCTTCACGGCTTCATAGAGCCCATGGATCTTGTGGTCCGGCTGCGACAGTTCCGGAATCCACTTGGGCCCGGCGCCGTCGAAGAGGACTGGACGTCGTCATGGGCTTCCTTGAATTCCTTCACCGCGTCCAATGCATTCACGACACGCCCCAGACTTTCATGGGTTTCCGTATCGGCCAGAACCACGATCGCAACTTTGGAACTGGTGCACCCCCTTCGGAAGACGGTCGTTGAATGAAGAGACCGCCCCCACCAATCAATTGAGGGGGAGGCGGCATGAACGTCATTTCGAGTCCGTACGCTAACGCTCCTCCCAGTCCCTCTCCATGGCCTGGCTTACAAACACCCCCGGCGCATTTTCTTCTACAACTCCTGAGGGGCCTTACAGAAGGATGTCGAGTGAACCGGGAGGGGCGCGATCAGGATGCGATCGCGCAGATCAATGACACGGAAGGAGGCTCCCATGCGAATCCATGAGGGGATGTCCACCGGAGTCGTGACGGGTCGACCGATGGACACCCTGCGTGACGTGGTCGTCAAAACGTTGAGCCGGCATTGCGGCGCGATTCCGATCGTGAACGCCCACTACGAATTGCTCGGCATTGTCACGCCGCGCGACGTGATGCTGCCGATGTATCCCAACTACGGAGACTCCGTTCACGACGCCGAGCACGGCCGGGACTTTCTGGAGATGGAGGAGAACTGTCCCGAGGTGCTGGCGAAGGAGGCCGAGGAGATCATGGCGCGCAATCCCCTAACCGTCGCGCCGCAGACGCCTATCCCCGAATCGGCATCGTACATGGGACTGAAGAACCTCCGGCGCATCCCGGTCGCGGAGCACGGCAAGCTGGTCGGCATGGTCGGCATCGACGACATCCACCGCGGGATCTTCTTTGCCCGCGGCGGCTGCGAGCCGGGGTCAGCGAAACGCCGGCGTTCGAGGTCCGAGCCCTGATAAGGGATGGGCTGGCCCAGGCGGGCGTCGAGCTTGCGGAACGCTTGGACCTTGCCTCGGAACAGCGCCGCCTCTTCCTGACTTCTCTCTCGCCGCCCCGCGCCGCCGCGACCCGTTCTTGCCGGAAGCATCTCGACGAGGCGGTCTCGCCAACGGTCGTTCGCTCCACAGAGGTGTGCGAACCCCATGCGTGCGCACAGAGCGATATCGCACGCGCGTTTCGGCCTCCGCCGTCTCGGTTGCTCGGCCCCAACTGATCACCAGAACTCAACCGTTGGCATTCGCGGCAGGATCGCCCCGGTCGCGGCTCGCGATGAGTCGTGACCTCGCCGGGACCGGAAATTGCTTGCGACACCGAACCGTCCGACACGGCTCGCCGACGGATCGCATGCGGTCGCTGTTCCCGGGCCTAATGCGAGAACCCACGGCCACGTCGCCACTCGAATCCCCGCACCACCCGACTAGCCCGAGAGGAGACCTATGACCAAAGGAGACTGCACCAATCGCCGCATCGACGTACTGGCCATTGGGTTGTTCGGGCTGGCCGTCGGGGCCTTGACCGTCGGTCTCGCCCAACTCGGCCGCATCCCCGCGGCCGACAAGGTCGGCATCTTGGTGATCGCGCTCGTGTTCGGCGGCCTCGTGCAGGTGCTCGCGGGCATCACCGACATTCGCTACAACGAGCAATTGGGCGGCACGGCGCTGACGATGTACGGATTTTTCTGGGTGACTGTCTCCTCCACCAAGTTGTTGAGCGAAGGCGTTTCCTTTCACTTCGACGACATGCTCTACATCCCCATTGACCTGGTCTATCTGATCTTTTCCGCCGTCATGATCTATCTCACCGCTTTCCGTTCCGTGACCTTGAGCGTTCTTCACGTCGTCATCACGGCGACGTTTCTCGCGATGGTCTTCGCGAGACTGGGATGGATCTCCGAGACGCTTCCGGGCGCGGGACACTTGGCCGTCGGCATCCTGGCCTTCTATCACGCCATCGCGAGCCTCTCGTTCGCCTTCACCGGCCGGGCCCTTGTGCCGCTCGGCCCGCCGCTCCTCTCTGCCGCGACGGTCGCCGCCGCCCCTGACCGGAACCGAGCCGTGTTGCAGACCAGCGGCCCGCCATGAATCGACCGGCACTGGACCGTCGCGCACGCCTCGGGGATCGTTCGCTGCCAGCGCGTGGGGGCGGGACGCGGGGCGGTCCCCCTTACTTCTTTGGGGTCGGGACCGCCGACTCCTTGGGCGGGGCGTCCTTGATGTCCAGGATCTTGACGTCGAAGTTCAGGGTCTTGCCCGCCAGCGGGTGGTTGAAGTCGAGGAGGACCGTCTTGTCCCGGATCTCCTTGACGACGACCATCACCTTGCGTCCGTCCGGGCGCGTGCCGTTGAGCATCGTGCCGACCTTCGCCTCGGCCGGAATCATCTCCTTCTTGACCTCCTGCAGGCCCTGCGGATCGTGCTCGCCGTACCCGTCCTTCGGCGCCACGGTCACGTGCTTGCTCTCGCCCTTCTTCATGCCTTCGAGCGCCTTTTCCAGGCCGGGGATGATGCGGCCGGAGCCGTGCTCGTAGGTCAGCGGTTCCCCGCCGACGTTGCTGTCCACGACCTTGTCGTCCACCTTGAGCGTGTATTCGATGGATACCGCCTTGCCGGGGGAGACGGTCGCCTTGGTGCCCTTGGGCGTTTCCGCCTGGGCGCCGCCCGCGCCGGCGAAGGACAGGACGAGGATGGAGGCTAGCCACCGCCTCCGCATGATCTGATGCCGCGTCATCGCACGTGACCTCCCGGTGAAAGGGTGAGGGAGCAAGAGGCTGGAAGAGGTCGCAGGTCGCGCAACGACTTGCGGGAAGGGCGATCAGTTCCAGACCCTGTGTGAAGGATGGGTCACATGCTACCACGGTTCCCGCCGCGCGCGCCACCCGGCCTTCGAGGACACCGGCCACGCCGGACCCTCCAGTAGACGCCCGCGTTCACCAGGATGACGATCAATCCCAGCAGGACCTGCCCCTCCCGGCTGAGGCCGGCCGGATACAGGAGCGCCAAGAGGTATCGGCCGAGGAAGTCGCCCGGATAGGTCGCGTCGCCGCCCTGGGCGCGCAGCCGGTTCTCCAGGGGAGTCAGCGGGCAGGGCCAGCCGCCGAGCTCGACGGCGGCGGCCCAGAGGGCGGCGGGGAGGTGAAGCCAGAGGACCCTCGGCCACCGAAGGGCCAAGAGACCGCCCAGCAACGCGAACAGGACGAAGGCCAGGTGGACCAGCACGATCAGGTCCGCGAGCAGTCGGCTGATCATCGTGCGGCCGACCTCCTCTCCGGCTCAAAAGGGCCAGGGAGTCCGTTGTCCTCTAAAAAGAGGGATAGGTCCCGGCCCGGGTCTGGGACAGAATGGAGCGGCCCGGCAAACCCTGTACGTAAGTACCGCTGGTGGCGATTCGGCCGGCGCGGGAGAATGCGGCATGACGGCGGTGTTCACGATCGGTCAGCTCGCCAGGGCGGTCGGGGTCAACATCCAGACCGTGCGCTACTACGAACGCCGTCGCCTGCTCACCCCCGTGACGCGGAAGCCGTCCGGCTATCGCCTCTACGGCGAGGAGGAAGTCCGCCGGCTCCGGTTCATCAAGAACGGCCAGCGCATGGGGTTCACGCTCCGCGAGATCACCGAGCTGCTCGCGCTCGAGGTCGCGACCAGGGGACGTTGCACGGAGGTACAGCGCCGGGCGCTGGCCAAGCTGGAGGAGGTGGAAGAAAAGATCGCCGACCTCCAGTCGCTCTCCCGGGCCCTGCGCGACGTGGTGCAGGCCTGCCAGGCCGGCCACCCGATCGATCGCTGTCCCATCATCAACAGCCTGGAACGGGAAAGGAGAGGCACTCGTGCCGCCCGACCGACCGGCCGTTGAGGTCTTCACCGACGGCTGTCCCATCTGCCAGGAAACCCTCGATCAGATCAGGGGCGTCCTCGACCACTCGCTGACGATCGAGGTCTACGACCTGCGGTCCGGCTGGAACCACCCCGACTGGCTGGCGCGGGCGAGCCGCTACGGCGTCAACCGGGTGCCGGCGATCGTCGTCAACGGGGTGCTGCTGGACTGGTATCGCCACCAGCCGATTCCCGTGGCGAAACTGCGCGCGCTCGGCGAGGGCCGGGAGCCCGAGGCTCCGGCCGATCCCCCTGGCACCGAGCCCGCCTCGGCCTGACCGGCCCGTCGCGACCCGTTTCCGGCCCGGTTCCCTCGCCCGCCCGTTTGTGGGATAATGGCCTCCTTCGATGCCGGGGCCGGACGTGGCCGGGCGCGGGAGGGACGGGATGATGCGCGGCGTGAGGCGAATCGGCGGAGGGTTGGTGGGGCTGACGCTGGCCGTGGCGCTGCCCGGCTGCATCATGCCGGCCGTGGACGCGGGACACGAGGGGGTCCTGGTGGAAAAGCCGTTTTTCTTCGGGCACGGCGGCGTGGACCCCGTGCCGGTGACGACCGGCCGCGTCGCCGTGGCCGTCACCACCGACCTGATTCCGGTGGACATGCGTCCCGTCCAATACTCCGAGCACTTCGAGATCATCTCGGCCGAGAACGCGCCCGTCTCCTTCAACGCCTTCCTCATCACCCAGGTCATCGAGGGCCGCTCGCCGGAGCTGATCAAGCGCTTCGGTCCCAACTGGTACCACAACAACGTCAAGGAAGCCTTCCGGACCTTCGTGCGCGAGGAGGTCCAGAAGTACAAGCTCTTCGAGCTCACGACCGATCCCGCCACGCGGCCCAAGCTGGAGGCCGCCATCGAGCGGGAGGTCCAGACCAAGATCATCGAGGCGATCAACATTCCCGTCCGGCTGGTGCGGGTCGTGGTGGGGAGCATCATGCCCCCGAAGGGGGTGCTGGAGCAGACGGCCCAGACCATCATCCAGCAGCAACGGCGGATCACGATGGAGCAGGCGCAGAAGGCGGAAGAGGCGAGGGAGAAGGCCGAGCGCCAGCGGGGGATCGCCGACCGGGCCTACCGAGAACACCTCGGGCTGTCCGCCGCCGAGTTCGTGGACCTGCGCCGCATCGAAGTCCAGAAGGAGATGGTCGAACACGCACCGGACCAGCTCAACATCATCATGGGGATGGAAAAGGTCGGCATCCACAAGACTCCGGTCAGCACGACGACGGAGCCGTAAGCCGACCTTCCGCCACGCCCCCTCCCGCCGCGTCACTGATCCAAGAGTGTCTGCAGCTCCTTCAGCAGGTCCTTGAGCCGCGCCTTCCTGGCGTCGGCCGCCGTCACGGCCGGCTTCGTCGGCGTGGCGCCCTGGTCTGCCTGGGCAGGCCGGCCCTTGAGCGCGGCCAGCGTTGCCCGTGCCTCCAGGTCTTCCCGCTCCCGCCGCTCGAGGTCCTCCCGCGCCTTGCGCAGCGCGATTTCCAGCAGGTCCACCTGCTCCCGCAACTTGGTCGTCTGGACGGTCAGCTCCCGCGAACGCCGCGCCTCCTGCTCGTAGGCCTGGCGCGCGTCCTCCGCTTCCTTGCGCGCCTCGTGGTAGGAGCCGATGCTGGCGCAGCCGCCCAGCGCCAGGCTCAGCGCCACGCCGCCGAGGAGGCTTCTCGTCCTGCCCATGCCGGTCATGGCCGTGCCTCTCGATCCCGTTCCGTCACATCAGCCCGGGGGCTCGCTCCGGACCAGGCCGGCGCCGCCCGCCCCTTGCGGCAGGGCGTCGTCGCGCGGCTCGGCGGCCGGCCTTGATCGCCCCTTCCGCCCAGGCGATAAGCTGCTCCGAATCCTCGACGATGTCAATCGGGACCTCATAGTAGGTCCTGATCGTCTGCCGCGCGTTGGGTCGGAAGGGTGTCATACCCCGCTTCAGATAGCCGGCGCGAGTGGACTCGTCGGTCTTGAAGTACAGGCGGCCCTTGTGGAGGATGCCGAAGAAGGCGTCGCGCCGGTAGAGCCCATGCCCGCCGAACATGGCCCGGCAGACCACGCCGCGGAGCCCGCCCAACTCCAACTGGTCCAGGACGAAGCGCTGAAACGAGTCGGCCTTCACAGGCGGTCACTCTACCACGGTGGGCGGCGGGCGCCCTTGCACGGCGGGCGCACGGGGCGATAGAGTCGGAGGCCTTGGGAAGGCGGAAGGATCAGACGAGGAGGGACGGCGCCATGGCGGACAAGAAGATCATCGCGGTCGTGGGGGCGACGGGCGCGCAGGGGGGCGGGCTGGTGCGGGCCATCCTGGCCGACCGGGTCGGCGGGTTTACCGCCCGGGCGTTGACGCGCAAGCCCGACTCGGACAAGGCCAAGGCGCTGGCCGGGCTGGGCGCGGAGGTCGTCGCCGCCGACCTGGACGACGCGGGCAGCCTGAAGCGCGCCTTCGCCGGGGCCGCCGGCGCCTTCTGTCTCACGAACTTCTGGGAGCATTGCTCGCCGGAGAAGGAGCTGGCCCAGGCCCGGGCCATGGCGGAGGCGGCGAAGGCGGCGGGTCTGCGCCACGTCGTCTGGTCCACACTGGAGGACACCCGCCGCTGGGTGCCGCTCAGCGACCCCCGGATGCCGACCCTCATGGGCCGGTACAAGGTGCCGCACTTCGACGCCAAGGGCGAGGCAGACCGGTTCTTCACCGAGCTCGCGGTACCCACCACGTTCCTGCTGACGTCGTTCTACTGGGACAACTTCATCTTCTTCGGCGCGGGCCCGAAGCCGGGCCCCGACGGCAAGCTGGCGATCACGTTTCCGATGGGCGACAAGAAGTTGCCCGGCATCGCCGTCGAGGACATCGGCAAGTGCGCCCTCGGCATCTTCAAGGAGGGCGGGGCCATGGTCGGCCGCACGGTCGGGGTCGCCGGCGAGCACCTCACCGGGGCCGAGATGGCGGCCAAGCTCACGAGGGCGCTGGGGCGGGAGGTGCGCTACCACGACGTGACGCCCGAAGCCTACCGGAGCTTCGGGTTCCCCGGTGCGGAGGATCTCGGCAACATGTTCCAGTTCAAGCGCGACTTCCAGGAGGCCTTCTGCGGCGCGCGGGACCCGGCGGTCGCCCGGCGCCTCAACCCCGCGCTTCAGACGTTCGACGACTGGCTCGCCCGGAACGGCCACCGCATCCCGCTCGACTGACTCACAGCGGGACGGTCCGGTAGCCCGGCGCGGCGAGCGTCCGGGCCGCGAGGTCCCAGTCGAGAAGGAAGACGGCGGACCGGTCCGATCGCAGGGACAGGAGCCGCGCGCCGTCCCGGGCGACGACGCTCTCGGCCGCGGTGAAGTCGAGCGTCCGGTCCGGCCCGGTGCGGTTGCAGACGAAGAGCGGCGCCCCCGTGTCGCCCGTGCAGCGCTCCCACTCGCCGTTCGGACCGTGGTGCCCCGGCGCCCAGGCGGCGGCGGACACCAGCAGGCGGACGCCCCGGGCCTTCAGGCTGCGGCAGTGCTCGGGGGAATAGGCGTCGGCACAGATCAAGAGGCCGACCGCGCCGACGGGCGGCACGACGACCGCGGTCATCTCTTCGCCCGGCGTGGACCAGGATTCCGAGCCGACCCGCAGCGTGTTGACCTTCCGGTGCCGGCCCCCCAGCGACCCGTCCGGCGTGATCACAAAGAGACTGTTGTAGAGGCGTCCGGAGCGGGGATCCCGCTCCGGGTGGGAAAGGAACAGGGTCAGACACCGGCGCGCCGCGAGCCGGCAGAGCCCCTGCACCCACCCATCGGGCTGGGGAAGGATCCAGCCGGTTCCGATCCGGTCGGCGAAGGTGTAGCCGCAGACGCCCAGCTCCGGCGTGAGGACCCAGGCCGCGCCCCGATCGGCGGCCGCCGCGATGCCCCGCTCGATCAGCCGCCGGTTGTGCGCGAGGGCGCCCGGCTTCGGGGCGAGGTGGAGCAGGGCGACGCGCAGGGGGCGGCTCGACATGGGTATCCGGCCTAGCGCAGGGAGTCCAGGTCGATCACGAATCGGTAGCGGACGTCGCCGCGCAGCACGCGCTCGTAGGCCTCGTTTACCTCCTGGATGGGAATGACCTCGACGTCGGCCGCTACGTGGTGCTCGGCGCAGAACTCGAGCATCTCCTGCGTCTCGCGGATCCCGCCGATGAGCGAGCCCACCAGCCGCCGCCGGCGCATCACGAGGCTGAACCCCGACAGCGGAAGCGGCTTGTCCGGCGCGCCGACCAGGATCATCGTCCCGTCCGTCTTGAGGCACTCCAGGGAGGCACTCAGGTCGTGGGGGGCGGACACCGTGTTCAGGATGAAGTCGAACCGCCGGGCGAGTGGCGCGAGCGCCGCCGGGCCGTCCGCCACGACAAACTCCGAAGCGCCGAGGCGCGAGGCCTCGCGCCGCTTCTTCTCGCTGTGGCTCAGCACGGTCACCTCGGCGCCGAGTGCCGCCCCGAGCTTCACCGCCATGTGTCCCAACCCGCCGAGCCCCATCACCGCGAGCCTATGGCCCCTGCCGACGCGCCAGTGCCGGAGCGGCGAATAGGTGGTGATCCCCGCGCAGAGCAGGGGCGCGGCGCGGTCCGGGGGGAGGCCCGGCGGGATGCGCAGGACGTACCGCTCGTCCACGACGATCTGGGTCGAGTAGCCTCCGTAGGTGGGGGTGCGCCCGTCCTTCTCCGTGCCGTTGTAGGTGAAAGCCAGGTGGCCGAGGCAGTACTGCTCCTCCCCCTCCTTGCACGGGACGCACTCGCGGCAGGAGTCCACGATACAGCCGACGCCGACCAGGTCGCCCGTCCGGAAGCGGGTCACCGCCGGGCCGGTCTCCGCCACCGTGCCGACGATCTCGTGGCCGGGCACCATCGGGAAGACGGCGCCGCCCCACTCGTCCCTGGCCTGGTGGATGTCGGAGTGGCAGATCCCGCAGTACCGGATCGTGATGAGCACGTCCTGCGGGCCCGGTTCCCGCCGGGAGAAGGTGAAGGGCACGAGCTTGGCGCCGGCGCTCATGGCGGCGTAGGCGTTCGTCTCTCGCATGGGGCCTCCGCGCTCCGATGGGTCGAGGTTGCTATTGTGGCGGGGACGGGCGGAATAGGCAAGGGCCCTGGAGGAGCGGCGGGGGCGCGGCGTCAGACCACGCGGAACGGACAGGCCGGGGCGGTCAGGATGTCGGCGCCGTCCTTCCAGTCGGGGCGGCTCACCGTGACCTCGTAGTCACCCGGGCGGCTCAGGTCGAAGAATTCGTGCAGGGGGTAGGGAAAGGCATAGGACCGGCGCGGGGGGATGGACACGAGCTTGCGGCTGGCCATGTCGCGCAGGGCCTTGGATTCCCGCAGGTCGCGGCCCCGCTCGGTCAGGGGGACCGGCTGCTGGTCGGGCCGCGTGACCGCGACGAAGTAGTCGAGGTAGGGCCGCCGCTCCGCCAGCTCGATCGTGCCCTGGTCCGAGACGTTCTCGATCAGGATCCGGACCTCGACGGGGTAGGTCCTGGTGAACACCGAGGTCTCGACGACGCAGGCCATCCGGAGCCCCTTCACCGTTCGTCCCCACATCCTCCGACCTCCCGGTTGTCTCCCGTCGCGAGCCTCGCCGGTCCGGCGCTCAACACTTCTGCCAGCCCCGCCTGATGATGTCAACGGCGTTGGGCGAGGTCACGGGCCACCGAAGCGTCCAGGTCGCCGGGCCGTTGTCGCCGTGGTCGGTGGGCGCGGAGGTGAGCGTCCAGTTGAACCCTGGCCCCTCCGAGCAGTCGGCCGACGCGGGGTTCGTGGCCTCCGCCGTCCCCTTCCACCACCATTCGATCTTGGCGACCGGCAGCCGGAAGCCCAGCCATCCCAGCAGGCCCGCCGGCTTCCACATGAGGAACATGCGGAAGCGGTCGTCCGCCTTGTACATCTCGCAGGGGTTCAGCGCGCCGCCGGGACTGTCGTTGGTCGTGACCGTGTGCGGCCCCACGCCGGCTACGGCGAACTCATCGTAGGGATCCGTCGTGTCCAGCACGCGCTTGCCGTTGCTGGAGATGCACTCCTTCGGACTGGTCGTCGCCGTGCCGGGCACGCGCTCCCGGTGGAACACGCAGTCCTGGACGAACTGCAACTTGCCGGCGCAGGCGGGCCCGGGCAGGGTCACCGTCGCCGTGAACTCGATGCCGGGGGGCGGAAAGGGGCCGAAGTTCAGCCAGCAATCACTCCCCTGCGCATGCACCAGGACCCTCGTCCGCACGGCGGTGAACGAAACCAAGCGAGGATAGCAGAAAAGGCGTTCGAGCATCCTGCGGATCAGCTTGAGGATCAGCGGCCCCAGGATGATCGCGAGGATGATGAGGACCACCAGGATGATCGCGATCCAGAGCAGGATGTCCCAGATGTCGATCGGCGAGGGTTGGGGCGGCGGGATGGGGAAGGGAATCGGCGGCGGGGGATTGGGGTTGGTCGTCGGCACGGGGACGGGCATGGCGAAGCCCGGGCCGGCGGCGACGGGTCGGAGCCAGGCTCCCAGGAGGGCGAGAAGCATCGCGAGACGACGACGGACGGTACGCACGAGGTCACCCCTCCGCTCACCCTCGATTCGAGTCCCTTGACCGGCCCGCCAGCAGGGCCTCTACTGTCGGCGCCATGGCCTCGGCCAGGAGCCGGTGGCCCTCGTCGCCGACGTGCACCGAATCCAGGTACAGCGCCTCCGACGGCGGCGCGGGCGTGAGGTCGTGGAGGGGGAGGCGGTCCTCCTCGCGCCGCGCGGCCGCCAGGATCGCGGCATAGGCCGCGGTCTCGATCCGGTCCTGATCGTCCGCCGGCGCGAATCCCGCCAGCCGGCGCGTGGCGCTCCGCGCCGGCTGCAGGAACGCGACACAGGGCAGGTGGGCCTGGGCGCAGCGCGTCAGGATCGCGGAGACGTTGTCCCGATAGACCGAGGCCACGCTCTCCGAGTAGAAGGCCAAGCGGCGCGGGTCCTCGGCGATCTCCCGCCGGTGGGCGGCCAGGACGGTCTGGAGCATGCCGGTGGCGAGCGCCCGGACGAGCCGGCTGTGCACGGCGGCCCGCTTGATCAGAACCGGCGCGAGCGACTCGTCTCCCTTGTAGGCCAGGCCCTGGTCGAAGGGATCGCCGGGCCTGACGCCGTACATGGCCGGCAAGGCCGCGTCGTTGTAGCCGTCCAGCAGGATCACCGCGTCCGGCCGCCGCGGGAGGACCGCCAGGTCCAGCACGAGCCGCTCCTGGGCCGACACATAGCCCGGCATGGCGGCGGGGATCACGCGGACCGGCCGTCCCAGCCGCGCCGCGAGCGCCCGCTCAAGCTGCACGAACCAGCGCCGCTCGGGTGAGGAGGCGCCCATGCCGTAGGCGACGGAGCCTCCCAGCGCGAAGACCCGCAGCGGGCCGTCGGCCGAGGAGGGCGGTGCGGCGAGGGGCCGCCGGTCCTGGAAGAGGAAATCCCATCGCTCAGCGAGGGCGGTCACCGGCTTCGTGAAATCGTAGAGGTAGGCCAGCGGGGTCTCGCGATAGCCGTAGGTCTCCGGTCGCTCGATCTCCGCCCAGGGGTCGTCCGGGGTCGGGAAGGAGCGGCCGTTCATCAAGTACGGATGGTGGCGGCGTACCGGCTCGACCGCCGGCACGGTCGGCCAGAGCCGGGCGGCCGCTTCGCCCAGGATCAGGGCTGCGCCGAGGAGGAAGAGGCCGGCCGCCACGCGCGTGACCATCGGCTCCCGAAAAGGTGGTAGGGCGGCCGCGCCCGGTCGGAGTCCGGCGGATCGGCGCGGCGTGGAGCGTTCACGCCCGGTTCCCGTGGGGGTGGCTTCTACCTCAACGCGGGGGGGCGGGCAAGATGCCGGATGAGGAAACCCTGCAAAGAGATGGCGTGACTAGAGGCTAGCCCTGATCCGAAGGTACTTGATGGTACCTACAGCAACTCTAGCGGGTCCTGTCGTGGCGATCACCCCCGTCGTC